>CAZUPH010000240.1:0-5681 GCA_964621995.1 uncultured Rubrivivax sp.
GCCACCGGCAACGTGGCCACCGAGGACGTGGTCTTCATGCTGCACGGCATGGGCATCGCCACCGGCATCGACCTGGACGCGCTGGTCGATGCCGGCGGCTACGTCAGCGGCGTGCTCGGGCGGGCGCCGGTGTCGCGCGCCGGCAAGGCGCTGCTCGCCAAGCGCGGCGTGGCGGTCGAGGCCACCGGTCTGGCCGGAGCCGGCGCATGACGACGAATGCACCGATCGCCGTCGAACGGCCCGAAGGATTCCAGCGCGTGGCGCGCGCGCTGGCCGAGCGCGACCACCCGCATGCGCCGCGCTGGCTGGAGGTGGCCGCGCGCACCTCGCAGGAGGCGGCCGACGCACTGGGTGTGGGCGTCGGCCAGATCGCCAAGAGCGTGGTCTTCCGCCGCCTGCAGGACGAGCGTGCGGTGCTGGTCGTGGCCAGCGGCGACCGCCGCGTGGACGAGGCGCGCGTCGCAGCGCAGGTCGGCGCGCTGGGCCGTGCCGACGCGGCCTTCGTCAAGGCGCGCACCGGCTTTTCGATCGGCGGCGTCGCGCCGCTGGCGCATGCCGAGCCGCCGCTGCTGCTGATCGACCGCACGCTGTTCCGCTTCGACGAGATCTGGGCCGCCGCCGGGCATCCGAACGGCGTCTTCCGGCTCTCGCCGCAGCAGCTGGTGGCGCTCACCGGCGCGCCGGTGGCCGACGTGGTGCAGGAGCCGGCATGACGGTGGCCTCGCCCTGCATCAGCATCTGCCGCATGGACGAAGCCAGCGGCTGGTGCGAAGGCTGCCTGCGCACGCTGGACGAGATCGCCGTCTGGTCGCTGCTGGACGACGAGGACAAGCGCGCGGTGTGGGTCGAGCTGTCGCGCCGGCGCGTGCAGTGGCGGCAGCGCCGCGGCGCCGCGGCGGCGGGCGATGCTGCGCCGCAAGGGGAGGCGCCGTGAAGCGCATCGTCTTCCATTTCGACTTCGTCTCGCCCTTCGCCTACCTGGCCTTCGAGCGGCTGCCGCAGGTGCTGGAGGGCTGCAGCTACGTCGTGGACTACCGGCCGGTGCTGTTCGCCGGGCTGCTGGCGCACTGGGGGCAGAAGGGCCCGGCGGAGGTGGAGCCCAAGCGCGCCTGGACCTTCCGCCACGTGCACTGGCTGGCGGCGCAGCACGGCATCGTGCTGGACACGCCGGCCGCGCACCCCTTCAACCCGCTGGCGCTGCTGCGCCTGGCGCTGGCCTGCGGGCCCAACCGGCGCGTCGTCGAGGCGCTGTTCCGCCACGCCTGGGTCGGCGGCGGCGACCCCAACGACCCGGCACGGCTGGCCGCGCTGAGCGAGGCGCTGGCGCCGGCGCGTGACCCGGCCTCGGCCGAGGTCAAGGCCGAGCTGCGCACGGCCACCGACGCGGCCATCGCGCAGGGCGTCTTCGGCGTGCCGAGCTTCGTGATCGAGGGCGGCAGCGACGGCGGCCGCCTGTTCTGGGGTCTGGACGGGCTGCCGATGCTGCGCGCCGCGCTGCTGGACGAGCCCTGGTTCGACGGCCCGGCCTGGGCGCGCGAAGGCGCGCCGCGGCCGGGCGTGGCAAGGCGCTGACGGCGGCCGCCGGCGTGCGCTGCGCAGCATCCGACGGCGGCACGGGAGGCTTTGCATGAGTCTGCAGAACGTCGAGGGCAACCGCAGCACCACCGTGGCCGGCAGCGACAGCCTGACCGTCGGCGCCGATCAGGTGCTGGCGGTCGAGGGCACCGACCGCCAGAGCATCGGGGGCGCGCAGGCCGTACGGGTCGCCGGTGCACGGTCGGTGTCGGTGGGCGCCTCGGCGGCGCGCACCGTGGGCGTCGACGAGGTGCACGAGGTCGGCCAGCACCTGCGGCAGCGGGTCGGCGGCGACCACCAGCTGGCCGTGGCGCGCAGCCAGGCCGAGACCGTGGCATCGAACAAGGTGGTCAACGTCGGCAAGCGGCTGGTCGTCCAGGCCGGCGACGAGATCGTGCTGAAGGTCGGCGCGGCCAGCCTGACGATGAAGAAGGACGGCACGATCGTGCTCAGCGGCAAGACCATCTCGATCAACGGCAGCGGCAAGATCAACATCAAGGCCGCCGGCGAGGTCGTGATCAAGGGCAGCAAGATCGTCGACAACTGACCGGGCAATGCAGGAACGCGTTCCTTGGCCCGGAGACCACCGCCCACGCTGAGCCTGTCGAAGCGCCCGGGGTCCTCGGGGCTTGTGCGGGTGCATGGGAATGCCTCGCACGCTTTCAGCCCAGCCGCACCGCGCCCTCCTGCGCCAGCGCCGCGATCTCGTCGTCGTCGAAGCCGGCCTCGCGCAGCACCTCGCGCGTGTGCTGGCCCAGCGTGGGCGCCGGTCGGCGCACGCTGCCCGGCGTGGCCGAGAACTTGACCGGCACGCCCAGCGCGCGCGTCGGGCCGGCCACCGGATGGTCCAGCTCGACGACCATTTGGCGCGCGCGCGTCTGCGGGTCGGCGGCCATCTGCGCGATGTCGTTGATCGGGCCCGCGGGGATGCCGGCGGCGTCCAGCGCGGCCAGCCACTCGGCGGTCGTCTTCGTGCACAGGTGCTCGCCGATCAGCCGCGCCAGCTCGTCCCGGTTCGCCATGCGTGCGCTGTTGTCGGCGAAGCGCGCGTCGCCGATCAGTTCCGGCGCGCCGACCAGCTTCGCGATGCGCTCCCAGTTGGCCTGATTGGCGCCGCCGACGTTGATCCAGCCGTCGGCCGTCGGGAAGGCCTGGTAGGGCGCGGCCAGCACGTGCGCCGAGCCGCCGGGGCCGGGCGGCACGCCGGTGGCGAAATAGATCGCCGCCTGCCAGGCCGTCTGGTGGATGCCGGCCTCCAGCAGCGAGGTGTCCACGAACTGGCCGCGGCCGGTCTTCAGCCGGTGCACGTAGGCGGCCACGATGCCCAGCGCGCCCAGGATGCCGGCGTTGATGTCGGTCACCGGGCTGCCCACCTTCACCGGCGGGCGGCCGGGTTCGCCGGTGATGCTCATCAGCCCGCTGGCGCCCTGCGCGACGAGGTCGAAGCCGCCCTTGTCGGCGGCCGGTCCGCTGCGCCCCCAGCCGCTGATCGAGCAGTAGACCAGCGCCGGGTTCAGCGCCTGCACGGCGTCCCAGCCCAGCCCCAGGCGGTCCAGCGCGCCGCGGCGGTAGTTCTCGACCAGCACGTCGGCGCGGGCCACCAGCCGCTGCAGCACGCGGCGCCCGCCCGCAGTCTTCAGGTCCACCGCGATGCCGCGCTTGTTGCGGTTCATCATCATGAAGGCCGCCGACTCCCCGCGCACGCTGGGCTCGGCGTAGCGCCGCGTGTCGTCGCCGCCGGGCAGGCGCTCGACCTTGACCACGTCGGCGCCCAGGTCGGCGAGCAGCGCGCCGCAGGTCGGGCCGGCCATGATCTGCGCCAGCTCCAGCACCCGCACCCCGGACAGCGGCCCGGCCGGCGCGTTCATCGGCCGACGAACTCCGGCACCCGCTTGGCCAGGAAGGCCGCCACGCCGATGCGGAAGTCCTCGCTGTCGTAGCAGCGGTAGGCCTCGTCGCGCTGCGCCTCGGTGAGCGGCGCGCCGCTGGCCAGCTCGCGCAGGAACTGCTTGTGCCAGCGCGCGGCCAGCGGCGCGCCGGCGGCAACGCGCAGCGCGGTGGCCCGGGCCTCGGCGGCGACCTGATCGTCCGGCACCACGCGGTGCACCAGGCGCCGCGCCAGCGCCTCGTCGGCATCCAGCAGGCGGCCCTCCAGCAGCAGCTCCAGCGCCCCCGCGCGCCCGGCCAGCTGCACCAGTGCGGCCAGCTCGGCATGGGCCATCACGAGGCCCAGCCTGTTGATCGGCGCGCCGAAGCGGCTGGAGGCGCCGCAGATGCGCAGGTCGGCGAGCGCCGCGATCTCGAGCCCGCCGCCGACGCAGATGCCGTCGATCTGCGCCACCACCGGGTGGCGGCAGTCGGCGATGGCCGAGAGCGCCTCGTGCAGCACCGCGCCGTAGGCCCGGCCCTGCGCGAAGTTGCCGCGCTCGGTGGCGAACTCGCCGATGTCGTTGCCCGGCGAGAAGGCGCGGCCGCCGGCGCCGCGCAGCAGCACGCAGCGCAGCGCGTCGTCGGCCGACAGCGCGCGCATCGCCTCGCCCAGGCGCTGCCACATCGGCTTCGTCATCGCGTTGAGCTTGTGCGGCCGGTTCAGCGTGACGGTGGCGACGGCCGGGTGGGCGGCATCGCGTTCGACGAGGATCGGGTCGTCCATCGCGAGGGCCTCAGCGGTAGAAGTACTCGACCAGGAACATCGGCACCGCCGGCACGTAGGTCACCAGCATCAGCGTGGCCAGCAGCACCCCGATGAAGGGCAGGTTGACGCGCGTCACCTTCCACATGTCGGCCTTGGCGATGGCGCAACTGGCCATCAGCACGCTGGCCACCGGCGGCGTCTGCTGGCCGATGCCCAGGTTGAGCGTGACGACCAGCCCGAAGTGCACCGGGTCGATGCCGACGGCGTTGACCAGCGGCATCACGATGGGCACGACCAGGATGATGGCCGCCGCCGAGTGCACGAACAGGCCGACGACGAGGAAGAAGACGTTCAGGATCGCCAGCACGGCGAACTTGTTGTCGGTCAGGCCGGCGATCCAGGCCGCCAGCTGCTGCGGCATCTGCTGCTCCGTGAGGTATACGCCCAGCAGCGCCGAGGCGGCCACCAGCAGCATCACGGTGGCGGTCTGCGTCGCGCCCTCGACCATCGCGGCGTACAGATGCTTGAGATCGAGCTCGCGGTAGATCACGCCGCCGATCAGCAGCGCCGCCAGCACCGCCAGCGCCGCGCCCTCGGTGGCGGTGACGACACCGCCGAAGATGCCGCCCAGGATGATCAGCGGCAGCAGGAAGGCCCAGGCCGCCTCGCGGAAGGTCTTCTTGACGCGCTGCCAGCTGAAGACCTCCTCGACCGGGTAGTTGTAGCGCACCGCATACCAGTAGGCCAGGCCCATCATCGCGCCGCCGGCCAGGATGCCGGGCACGATGCCGGCGACGAAGATCTGCACCACCGAGGCCTCGGCCATCACCGCGTACAGGATCATCGGTATGGACGGCGGGATGATCACCGCCAGCGTCGCCGAGCTCGACGTGATGGCCGCCGCGAACTCCTTCGGGTAGCCCTTCTTCTTCATCGACGGGATCAGGATCGAGCCCAGCGCCGCGACGTCGGCCACCGCGGAGCCGGAGATCTCGGCGAAGAACAGGCTGGTGCCGATGTTGATCATCGCCAGCCCGCCCTTGATGAAGCCGAAGACGGCCGACGCGAAGGCGATCAGCCGCCGCGACAGGCCCGAGGAATTCATGATCGCGCCGGCCAGGATGAACAGCGGGATCGCCAGCAGCGGGAAGCTGGTGGCGCCGTTGAACATCGTGATCGCGGAGTTCAGCAGCGCGTCGAAGCCGCCGCTGTGCACCATCGCGCCCATCGCGACGATGCCCAGCGCGATCGCGATCGGCACGTTCAGCAGGATCAGCCCGACCAGGGCCAAGAACATGAAGGCGACGATCATCGCGCCCCCGCCGGCGGCGCGGCCGCATCACCGCGCTCGAGGCGCTCCACCTCGTCCATCACCTCGGCCACCGGCTTCTGCTCGTGGTCCTCGATGCCGCGGCCGCGCGCCTGCTGCAGCACCTCGGGCAGGCTGAACAGCTGCGCCAGGATGAACAGC
>CAZUPH010000241.1:0-5678 GCA_964621995.1 uncultured Rubrivivax sp.
GCTTGGACAGTTCCAGCGCCAGCTTGACGCGCTGCGCTTCGCCGCCCGACAGCGTGGTCGCGCTCTGGCCGAGCGTGATGTAGCCCAGGCCGACGTCGAGCAGGGTCTGCAGCTTGCGCGCGATCGATGGCACGGCCGAGAAGAACGCGTGCGCGTCCTCGACCGTCAGGTTCAGCACGTCGGTGATGTGCTTGCCCTTGTAGAGGATCTCAAGCGTCTCGCGGTTGTAGCGGCTGCCGTGGCAGGTGTCGCAGGGCACGTAGACGTCGGGCAGGAAATGCATCTCGACCTTGATCACGCCGTCGCCCTGGCAGGCCTCGCAGCGCCCGCCGGCCACGTTGAAGGAGAAGCGCCCCGGCCCGTAGCCGCGCTCGCGCGCCGCCGGCACCTCGGCGAACAGCTCGCGGATCGGCGTGAACAGGCCCGTGTAGGTGGCCGGGTTGCTGCGCGGCGTGCGGCCGATCGGGCTCTGGTCGACGTTGATCACCTTGTCGAAGGCGTCCAGGCCTTCGATCGTCTCGTGCGGCGCTGGCTCGGCGTGGCTCTGGTAGAGCTTGCGCGAGACCGCGGCGTACAGCGTGTCGTTGACCAGCGTGCTCTTGCCCGAGCCCGAGACGCCGGTGACGCAGGTGAACAGCCCCACCGGGATCTCGACCGTCACGTTCCTCAGGTTGTTGCCGCGCGCATCGACGATCTTCAGCGTCTGCGGGTCGGTGCTGGCCGCCAGCGTCGTGCGCGCCTTGGGCAGGCCGATGCGCAGCACGCCGCCGAGGTAGCGCCCCGTCAACGACTCGGTGCTCGCGGCCACCTCATCGGGCGTGCCCTGCGCCATGACCTGGCCGCCGTGCACGCCGGCGCCGGGGCCGAGGTCCACCACATGGTCGGCGGCGCGGATCATGTCCTCGTCGTGCTCGACCACCAGCACGCTGTTGCCGAGGTCGCGCAGGTGGCGCAGCGTCCCGATCAGGCGCTCGTTGTCGCGCTGGTGCAGGCCGATCGACGGCTCGTCGAGCACGTACATCACGCCGGTCAGGCCCGAGCCGATCTGCGACGCAAGCCGGATGCGTTGCGACTCGCCGCCGGACAGCGTGTCGGCGCTGCGCTCCAGGCTCAGGTAGTTCAGGCCCACGTCGTTGAGGAACTTCAGGCGCGAGCGGATCTCGCGCATCACCTTCTCGGCGATGTCGGCCTTGTTGCCCACCAGGTGCAGGCCATCGAAGTGGGCCAGGCATTGCGCCAGCGTCAGGCGCTCGGCCTCAAAGATCGCCAGGCCGCGCACGGCCGCGTCGGGCCCCTGCAGGAAGACATGGCGCGCCTCGCGCCGCAGCCGCGTGCCGGCGCAGGCCGGGCAGGGCTTGGGCGACTGGTAGCGCGCCAGGTCCTCGCGCACCGCGGCCGAGTCGGTTTCGCGCCAGCGGCGCTCCAAGGTGGGCAGGACGCCTTCGAACGGGTGCCAGCGCTTGACCTGGCGCCGCTTGCCGCCCGCGCCCTCGGCCGTGTAGACGAAGGGCAGCTCGGTCGTGCCGCTGCCATGCAGCAGCACCTGCTGATGCACCTTGTCCAACTGCTCGAACGGCGTGTCGAGGTCGAAGCCGTAGTGCCTGGCGACGCTTTCGAGCAGGCCGAAGGTGTAGCTGTTGCGCCGGTCCCAGCCCTTGACCGCGCCGCTGGCCAGGCTGAGCGAGGGGAAGGCGACCACGCGCTCGGCGTCGAACACCGTCACCTGGCCCAGGCCATCGCAGCTCGGGCAGGCACCCACCGGCGAGTTGAACGAGAACAGGCGCGGCTCGAGTTCGGGCAGCGAATAGCTGCACACCGGGCAGCCGAACTTGCTGGAGAACAGATGTTCGCGGCCGCCGTCGAGTTCGAGCGCGATCGCACGCCCGTCGGCCACGCGCAGCGCGGCCTCGAAGCTCTCGGCCAGGCGCTGCTGCAGACCCGGCCCGGTGCGCACGCGGTCGATCACGACGTCGATGTCGTGCTTCTCGGTCTTCTTGAGCTTCGGCAGCGCGTCGGCCTCGACCACCTGGCCGTCGACACGGAAGCGCACATAGCCCTGGGCCTGCATGTCGGCGAAGAGCTCGACGAACTCGCCCTTGCGGTCGCGCACCGCCGGCGCCAGCACCGCGAGCTTGGTGTCGGCCGGCAGCGCGAGCACCGCGTCGACCATCTGGCTGACGCTCTGCGCGGCGAGTGGCAGGTCGTGATCCGGGCAGTACGGCGTGCCGGCGCGCGCGTACAGCAGGCGCAGGTAGTCGTGGATCTCGGTGATCGTGCCGACGGTCGAGCGCGGGTTGTGGCTGGTGGCTTTCTGCTCGATCGCGATCGCCGGGGAGAGGCCCTCGATCACGTCGACGTCGGGCTTGTCCATCAGCTGCAGGAACTGCCGCGCATAGGCCGACAGGCTCTCGACATAACGTCGCTGGCCCTCGGCATACAGCGTGTCGAAGGCGAGGCTGGACTTGCCCGACCCCGACAGCCCGGTGATGACCACCAGCGCGTGCTTCGGGATGTCGAGGTCGATGTTCTTCAGGTTGTGGGTGCGCGCACCCCGGATTCGCAGCATCGGGCGCCGTGTCGTCGGTCGAACCGGCCATTATCGGCAGTCGCGCCGTCGCGGCGGCCCACCCCCTACCAGCTGCCGACAGCCTGCTGCCAGTCGCGGACCCGCTCGGTGCCGATGGGCGCGCGCCAGGTGCGGCCTTGCGCGTCGACCAGGTACAGCGCGCCGTCGGCCAGCCAGAACATGCTTCGTTGCGCCCCTTGCTGCAGCACCAGCCAGGGCACGGGCGAAACCTCGGGCGCCGGCTGCCAGCGGCCTTGCGTGGCCTCGCGCAGTGCGGCCCACAGCGCACGCTGCGCCTCGCCATGCGCACGCTCGCCGTTCAGTGCGCTGCCGCTCCAGGTCCAGATCTGCCGCCCGGTCGCGTCGAGCCCCTGCAGAGGGTCCAGCGGCGGCCGCGCGGCCAGCGAGAGCGTGGCCGGTGCCGCCGCCCGGCCGGCGGCCGGGGCACCTGCTTCGTTGGCCGCGGTCGCGCGGTCGGCACGTTCGTCGCGCGCCCGGCGTGCAGGGTCGGCCAGCGGGGCAGGCGCTGCGGCCATCGCGGGTGGTGGGGCGGCCGGCGGCGGGGCCTCGCGTGGCGGCGCCTGCCGGCGCTCGGCTTGGGCCGCCGTGGGTGGCTCGGCCCGTGGTGCGGGCGCGGTCATCGGCGGCGCCATCGGCACGGTGGGCACGGCCGGCAGGGCTTCGGCCAAGGGGGTCGGGGCGGTCGGTCCCGCCACGCGATCGCTGGCCGGCGGGGTGGGCGCCGGCGCCGAGGTCGGCGCCGGGGGCTCGTGCGTGCTCCACATCACGCCGAGCAGCGTCGCGAGCGCCAAGGTGGCGAACGCTGCGCCGACCTGCGGCTGCGTCAACCAGTTCGCGAACCGTGACCACGGCGATGCCGCCGGCAGCGGCCGCACCGCGTCGCGCGCCGCGGCCAGGATGCGCGCGCTGAGCTCGGGCGGCGGCAGCGCGTCGCGGTCCGGCGCGTGCCTCAGCGCGGCGAGCAGGTGCGGGTCGCGTGGGTCGCTCATCTCATGCCTTCCGCCGGCAGGAACGCGCCCATGCAGGTGCGCAGCTTGCTCATCGCGTAGCGCAGGCGGCTCTTGGCCGTTTCGAAGCCGACTTCGAGGGCGCGCGCGAGTTCGTCCACCGCCATGCCGTCCTCGTGGTGCAGCAGGAAGGCGCTGCGCTGCACCGCGGGCAGGGTGTCCAGGCAGTCGAGCAGGCGCTGGCCGGCGGCGCGCCAGAACGCACGGTCCTCGGTGCTCGACGCGGCGGTCGCGGGCGGCGCGCCAGGCCAGTCGCGCCAGGCCTGGGCATCGTCGGCGGGTTGCCAGGGTTCGCGCTCGTCATCGTCGTCGCCGCTGGCGTCGAGCGAGCGTTCGCGGCCGCTCTTGCGCAGCACGTCGATCGCGCGGTGGTGCGCCAGCGTGAAGAGCCACGTGCGGAAGGCCGCGCCTTGCGGCGACCAGCGCGTTCGGGCGTGCACGACGCGCAGCCAGGTGTCCTGGAACACCTCGTCCACCTGGGCCGCCGCGGCCGGCCCGAGCAGGCGGCGCACGAAGCGGTACAGCGGCGCATGGTGGCGCACGTACAGGCACTCGAACGCGCGCGCGTCGCCCTGCGCGAAGGCGCGCATCAGGGTATCGTCGTCGTCCGGGTCGGCAGCAGTCATCGGCGTCTTTCGGGTCGATCGGCGTTGTACGCGCCAACGCGGCGAACGGGGTTACGCGCCGACATTGCACGGCCCCGGCCAGGGCGCGATCATCACGCCATGAGAGCCCGAATCCTGGCGATGCTCGTACTGGCCGCCGCCGGCTTGGCGGGCTGCTACGGCAGCCTGTCCTTCGGCATCGGCCCCGACGACGACCCACCCAGCGTCAGCCTGGCCGCCGCGCCGACCACCGCGGCGCCGGGCGAACTGATCGGCCTGGTGGCCGCGGCCAACGACGACTACGCCGTGCGCGAAGTGCAGTTCTTCCGCGTCGATGTCGGCGGCAACACCCTGCTCGGGCGCGACAGCAGCGCGCCCTACGCGATCGAAACCGCGCTGCCCGTCGGCGCCAGCGGCAGCGTGCGCTACTTCGCGCGCGCTGTCGACGACGCGGGGCAGGACAGCGACAGCCAGGACGTGGTGGTGACGGTGCGCTGACGCGCGGCGGCGGTGTTCAGGCCGCGAGCACGCGCAGGATCTCGCGCCCGTAGGCCTCGAGCTTCTTCGCGCCGACGCCGCTGATGGTGCCGAGCGCATCGAGCGTCGCCGGCCGTTGCTGGGCCATCGCGGCCAGCGTCGCGTCGTGGAAGACCACGTAGGCCGGCAGGTTGTGGGCGCGGGCGATCTCGGCGCGCCAGGCCTTCAAGGCCGCGAAGCGGGCCTGCGCGTCGGCATCGAGCGCGGCGGCCACGCCGGCACTGCCTGACTTGCCGGCCTTGCTGTCGCGGCGCATGCGCCCGCGCGCCGGCGCCTCGCGCGGCACGCGCAGCACGATCGCCTCCTCGCCCTTGAGCACCGCACGCGCGCCGTCGGTCAGCGCCAGCGTGTTGTATTCGCCCTCGGTGATCACGTGGCCGAGCGCGACCAGCTGGCGCAGCACGCCGCGCCAGCGCGCTTCGTCAAGGTCCGCGCCAACGCCGAAGGTGGACAGGCGGTCGTGGTGGTGCTGCGCCACCTTGTCGGTGCGCTTGCCGCGCAGCACGTCGATCAGGTGGCCGGCGCCGTAGCCGATGCCGCTGGCCTGCTGCATGCGGTAGATGCAGGAGAGCAGCTTGCGTGCGGCCTCGGTCGCCTCCCAGGTGTCGGGCGGGTTCAGGCAGTTGTCGCAGTTGCCGCAGGGCTGGCTGTGTTCGCCGAAGTAGCCGAGCAGGCGCACGCGCCGGCAGTCGTGGGCTTCGCACAGCGCCAGCAACGCCTCGAGCTTGCCGCGCTGCACGCGCTTGAACTCCTCGCCGGCCGTGCCGTCGTCGATCATGCGGCGCTGGTTCACCACGTCCTGCAGGCCGTAGGCCATCCAGGCTTCGGCCGCCTCACCGTCGCGCCCGGCGCGGCCGGTCTCCTGGTAGTAGGCCTCGATATTCTTCGGCAGGTCGAGGTGGGCGACGAAGCGCACGTCCGGCTTGTCGATGCCCATGCCGA
>CAZUPH010000242.1:0-5662 GCA_964621995.1 uncultured Rubrivivax sp.
GATGACGGTCTGCAGCAGCGCGTGCAATTCGTCGTCGGTGGGCGCATCCGCCTCAGCGCATCATCACCGTGGGCACGAGGCCGACTCCCACGCCGCGCAGCATCGCGTCGATCAGCATCAGGCTGTTGTCCGCGCGGAAGCTGCCATGCACCTCCACCGTGTGGCTGGCGCCCCCGGGGCCGCTGAACTGCCAGCGCGTGGCGTCGGCGCCGAGCGTGTAGGCCAGGCCGTTGTGCGTCGCCAGCGCCGAGGGGTGATCGGGCTTGCCGTGGCGCCGCCAGTAATCCGGGGCCGCTGCCACCGCGCGCTGCAGCACCATCAGCGGCACGGCCACGAGCGACGAGTCCTCGAGCTGCGCCTGCCCCCGCAGCGCCACGTCCACCCCGTCGCGCACGAGGTCCACAGGGCGGTCCGACAGCCTCAGCTCCAGCTCGATGCCCGGGTGGGCCGACTGGAACGCGTGGAGATGGTCCTTCATGAAGGACAGCGTCAGCGAGACCGGTACCGCCAGCACCAGCCGGCCGCTGAGCTCGCCGTGCGCAGCACGCAGGGCGCCGAGCGTGCGCTCGGTGTCGTCGAGCACGCGCCGGCAGTAGGCGTAGAAGCGTTCGCCGGCTTCGGTGAGCTGCATGCGCCGCGTGGTGCGCGCGAGCAGGCGGCTGCCGGTCCACTCCTCCAGCTGCTGGATGGTCTTGGTGACCATCGATGGCGAGTGATCGAGATCGCGCGCCGCGGCGGCGAAGCCGCCGGTCTCGACGACGCGGCAGAAGCATTGAAAGGCCTGGTGACGGTCCATTCCGGCATCTCCACAGAAGAGGTTCGACGCTGCCGCAGCGGCCGCGCCGCCGCAAGCCCGCGTCGGGATCAGGGTCGGCAGTCTTGACCTTCACACGATGTCAAGGTCAAGAGTCCACCCTGCCACGATTCATTCCATGGAGGCCCTCTTCCCGGCAGGACCGTCACGCCGGCGTCGCCAGATCGGCCACGGCGCGGCCGGCGAGTGCCGCGAGCAGGTTGTCGGCCGCGCGCTGCTCGATGGCCAGGCGCACCTCGCGCACCGCCGAGCCGAGATGCGGCGTGAACACCGTTCGGGGATGCCGCAGCAGCGCCTCGGGAATGGCGCTCGGGCGATCGGGCAGGTTCCAGTCTTCCATCTCGAAGACATCGGCGGCATAGGCGCCGAGGAGATCGCTCTGCAAGGCGGCGAGCACGGCGCGCTCGTCGACGACCGAACCGCGGCCGACGTTGACCAGCAGCTGGCCCGGGCGCGCAGCGGCGAGCGCCATTTCGTCGATCAGGTGGCGCGATGCCTCGGTGAGTGGCACGGCCAGCAGCACGTAGTGCGCGCGCTGCAAGGCATCGCGCAGGCCGACCGCACGCGTGCGCGCATCGCGGTGCTGCGGGTCCACGCCGAGGATCTCCGCGCAACCGAAGCCCTGCAGCCGGTCGACGATGGCACGCCCGACCGCGCCGAGGCCCACTACCGCCACGGTGGACCCATGCAGGCCGGTGCCGTAGAGCGCCGGGCGCCAGCCGGCATAGCCGGCCCGCACGCGCCGATCGCCCTCGAGCACATGCCGCCCCGCGGCGATCGCCAGGCCGATGGCCAGCTCGGCGGTGGGCTCGGTGAGCAGATCCGGCACGAAGCTCACTTGCACGCCGGCACGCTCGCAGGCAGCGAGGTCGAAGTTGTCGAAGCCCTTCAATGCACAGGCCACCGTGCGCAGGCGCGGCGCCTGGGCCAGTACCGCCGCGTCGATGCGGTCGGTCATGAAGGCCATCCAGGCATCGGCCTCACGCAGGTGGCCGGCCAGCTGCTCGGCGCTCCACGGCTCGGGGCCCGGGTTCATCACCACCTCGCCGGCGGTCTGCAGGCGCATCAGCACCTCGGCATGGATGGGCTGGCTGATGACGATGCGGTGCACGCGATCGCTCCTTGTCACTTCAATCGGCGGCGCAGCGCCGCACCCAGCCCGTCGACGACGAGCACGCAGGCCAGTACCGACAGCAGGATGGCCGAGACCTCGTCGTACTTGATCAGCCGCAGCGCTGCCATCAGCTCGAAGCCGATGCCCCCCGCACCGACGATGCCGAGCACGGCCGAGGCGCGGAAGTGGTACTCCCAGCGGTAGATGGTGATGTCGGCCAGCTGCGGCAGCACCTGCGGCAGCACCGCATGCGTGATCACCTGCAGGCGGCTGGCGCCCGCGGCCGTGGCGGCCTCCAGCGGCTTGGCGTCGACGTGCTCGATCGCCTCGGCATAGAACTTGGCCACCATGCCGGTGGAGTGCAGCGCCAGCGCCAGCACGCCGGGCAGCGCGCCGAAGCCGACCGCCGCCACGAAGATGATGCCGAGGATGATCTCGGGCACCGAGCGGAAGGCCGCCATCATCGTGCGCGCGACCCGCAGCACGGCCGGATGCGGTGTGGTGTTGGGCGAGGCCAGCAACGCCAGCGGCAGCGAGACGATCACCGTCAGCGCGGTCCCGGCGACCGACATCGCCAGCGTGTCCAGCAGCGGCTTGAGCCAGCTCTGCCAGCGCGCGAAGTTGGGCGGCACCATCTCCGAGCCGAGTTGCATCAGCGCCGGCAGGCCATCGGCAAAACGCTCCGCATCGAAGAAGCCGGTGGCGGCCAGCGCCAGCACCGAGGCGGCGAGCAGCAGCGCCGCACCGGCCAGCGTGCGGCGGCGGCGCCGGCCGTCCTCGGCCAGCAGCGCCTGCATCGTGGCACTGGCACCCGTCACTTCATGCTCCCGAGATCAAGCTTGAGCACGCTGGCGGTGTCGCGCAGCACGTCGTAGGCCTCGTCGGTGGTCGGCGCGAAGGCCTCGACGCGGAAGGCCTTGAGCACCTCCTTGTCCTTCATCGTCAGGAAGGCGTCGCGGATGCGCCGCTTCAACTCCGGCGCGAGGTTGCCCTGCATGACGATCGGATAGTTCGGGATCGGCGCCGAGAGATCGAGCTCGACGACCCGGCTGGCGTCGATGGTGCCGCGCTTGACCAGGTTGTCGAGGATGGGCTTGGAGAGTGCGCCGGCCGGCACCTGCCCGGCCTGCACCGCGCGGGCCACCGCGTCGTGGGTGCCGAGGTGCACCACGCGGTAGTCGCGCTCGCCGTCGAGCTTCGCCTTCTTCAGCAGGTGCGCGCGCGGCGCGAGGTGGCTGGAGGTCGACGCCTGGTCGCCGAAGCCGAAGGCCTTGCCGCGGATGTCGTCGAGCGACTTGACCGGGCCGCCGGCGGTGGCGATCAGCACCGACTGATAGGTGGGCGACCCGCGCTCGACCCCCACCGCGAAGGGCTCGATGGCCGGCGCCTTGGACTTCGCCAGCACGTAGGAGAACGGGCCGAAGTAGGCCACCTCGATGCGGCCGAAGCGCATCGCCTCGATCATCGACGAGTAGTCGGTGGTGACCACCAGCTCGATGTCCTTCTTCAGCGTCTGCTCGAGATAGACCTTCAGCGGCTGCGCGTTCTGGATCAGGCTCGAAGCGTTCTCGTCGGGCAGCAGCGCGACACGCAACCGCGCCGGGTCGCGGCCCTGGGCCTGTGCGAACTCCGGCAGGGTGGTGACGAGCGCGCTCAGAGCGACAGCGGCAAGGGCGAGACGGCGGCGGAACATGGCAACTCCTGGTTGGATACCTCGGGGGCGGCGCGCTGCGGTGCAGGCGCGCCATAGAGCTCGGCCTCGCGCTGCGCGGTGAGCGCCTCGGGCGGGCCATCGAAGACGACACGGCCGCCGCGCAGGCCGACGATGCGATCGGCATAACGGCGTGCCAGGCCCACCTGGTGCAGGCTGACCAAGGCGGTGAGCCGATCGCCCTTGCAGATCCGGTGCAGCAGGCTCATCACGCTCTCGGCGGTGGCCGGGTCGAGACTGGCCACCGGTTCGTCGGCCAGCAGCAGCGTGGGCGACTGCACCAGCGCACGCGCGATGCCCACGCGCTGCTGCTGACCGCCGGAGAGCGTGTCCGCACGCGCCAGCGCCTTGTCGAGCAGGCCGACACGATCCAGCCCTTCCAGCGCGCGGATCTGGTCGCTGCGGCTCCACGGCCACAGCGTGCGCAGCGGGTGGTGCTGCGCGAGGCAGCCCATCAGCACGTTGGCCAGCACGGTCTGGCGGCCGATCAGATGGTGCTGCTGGAAGACCATGCCGCAGCGACGGCGGTGTTCACGCAGATGACGCGACGTCAGCACGCCGCCGGGCACGTTGTTCGCACGCACCTCGCCCGCGGTCGGGCGCACAAGCCCGTTCAGACAGCGCAGCAGCGTGGACTTGCCCGCGCCCGAGGCGCCGAGCAGCACGAGGAACTCGCCCGGGGCCACGTCGAGCCGGGTCGGCGCGAGCGCCTGCACGCCGCCGGGGTAGGCCACGCGCACGTCGCGCAGTTGCATCAGCCAGTCGGCATGCGATGAAGGAAGCGGCGTCATGGGCCCGGAGTCTGTGCAGCTTCTGTGTCATCACGGTGACGTTTTCGTCCGAACAATGCGGGGTCTTCATCGACGCCATCTATGGATCGCCCATGACCGGCACCAGCCTCCTGGCCGCGCTGAGGGCCTTCGACGCCACCGCCCGCGCCGGCAGCATGACCGCTGCCGCGCGTACGCTCGGGCTGCAGCAGCCCACGCTGTCGGCCCACATCCAGCGGCTCGAGCAGAGCCACGGCGTCGAGCTGTTCCGGCGCCGCGGCCGGCGCCTCGAACTCACCGACTTCGGCCGAACCCTGCTGGAGCACACGCGGCGCGTCTTCAGCGCCGAGGAGGATGCCCACGCCTTGCTGCTGGCCGCGCAGAACCGATATGCCGGCCGGCTGGTCATCCACGCAATCGGACCCTACAACCTCGTGCCGATCCTGCGTGTCTTCGCACGGCGGCATCCGCAGGTGAACCTCGTCGTGCGGGTCGGCGATTCACGGTCGATCGCCTCACGCATCCTCGATCATCAGGGCGATGTCGGCCTGGTGCTCAACCCGGTGGACGACCCGGCGCTGGAGTGCGTCGAGCACCGCCGGCAAGCGCTGGTGGTCTTCGCGGCGGCCGATCATCCGCTGGCCCGGCGCGCCGCCCTGACGATGGCCGATCTGCAGCATCAGCGCTTCGTGATCCGCGAGGAAGGCTCGACGACACGCCGGGTGTTCGAAGACGCGATGCGGCGCCGCGGCCTGGGTTTCCAGGTGGCCATCGAGATGGGCAGCCGCGAGGCGGTGCGCGAGGCCGTGGCCCAGAGCATGGGCCTGGGCGTGGTGGCCGAGCCGGCCTACGTGCCGGACGCCCGGCTGGTGCGCCTGCCGGTGCAGGACAGCGACATGGCCACGCACGTGCACCTGGTGTGCCGGCGCGAACGGCGGCCCTCGCCGCTGGTGGCCACCTTCTTTGACATCGCCGCCGAGTTTCGTGCCGCGTCGAGTTGACCTGCGCGCCAGGCGGGACGGCGCCTTGCCAAAGGTCGATCGACCCGCTGCAGCACCTCGCACTGACATCAAGTCGCTAGACTGGCCGCCGACACACCCTGGATGCAGTCAACTCGCCCGATGCCAGAGCCATCCGAACACCCGGCCCCCGGCGGAGTTGGCCCCGCCCCGGACAGCACAGCGGCAACCGGGCGTGCGCTGGCGCATAGGAATTTCAAACGGTCTGGTCTGTGAAAAGCCTGGAAAGCCCGA
>CAZUPH010000243.1:0-5660 GCA_964621995.1 uncultured Rubrivivax sp.
GCCGCTCTCCACCTTGATGTCCTCGGCGTCCTTCGTGGGTGTACGCAGCGCCATCGCGATGTCGCTGGTGATGAGGTCGCCCGCGATGGGGATGACGGCCGTGTGGCGCACGCTGCCGTCGGTGTAGACCTGCACGTCGGTGGTGCCGGCGCCGATGTCCACCACCGCCACGCCGAGCTGCTTCTCGTCGTCGGTCAGCACCGCGGCGGCGCTGGCGCTGGGGTTCAGCAGCAGCTGCTCCACCGCCAGGCCGCAGCGGCGCACGCACTTGACGATGTTCTCCGCCGCGCTCTGCGCGCCGGTGACGATGTGCACCTTCACCTCGAGCCGGCTGCCGCTCATGCCGATCGGCTCCTTGACCTCGTGGCCGTCGATCACGAACTCCTGCGGCTCCACCAGCAGCAGGCGCTGGTCGTTCGGGATGTTGATCGCCTTGGCGGTCTCCACCACGCGGTTCACGTCCACCGGCGTGACCTCGCGGTTGTCGCGCACGATGACCATGCCGGTGCTGTTGAGGCCGCGGATGTGGCTGCCCGTGATGCCGGTGTAGACGCGGTCGATCTTGCAGGCGGCCATCATCTCGGCCTCCTTCAGCGCCTGCTGGATGCTCTGCACGGTGGCGTCGATGTTGACGACCACGCCGCGCTTCAGGCCATGCGTCGGTGCCACGCCCAGGCCGGCCAGGCGCAGCTCGCCGTTGTCCAGCACCTCGGCGGCCACCACCATCACCTTCGCGGTGCCGATGTCCAGGCCGAACACCATGTCCTTGTAGTCCTTGGCCATGTGGCGCTTCCTCGGGTTCCTCAGTTGGCGCGCGCGGCACGGCCGCGGGCGCTGGCATTCGCATTCGCGGCGGCCGCACCGGTGCCGACGCCGCGCAGGCGCACCGCGTAGCCGTCGGCGTGCCGCAGGTCGGCGTACTGCAGCGGCGCGTTCCAGCGCGCCATCACCTGGTCCAGCGTGCGCGCGAAGCGCTCGCATCGCGCGACCAGCTCGTCGGCGCTGCCGCGGCCCAGCTCGACGACGGCGCCGCTGTCCAGGTGCACGCGCCAGGAGCCGCGGTCGCTGAGCCGCAGCCGCTCCACCGCCAGGTCCAGCTGCGCGAAGACCGGGCGCAGGCGCTGCAGCAGCGCCAGCATCTGCGCCGCGCTGCCCTCCGGCCCGGCCAGCCGCGGCAGGGCCTCGTCCTCGACCTCGCCCAGGTTGGCCTCGAAGACCTCGCCGTGGGTGTTGACGAGGCGGTCGCCGGGCACGCCGGTGCTGCCGGCGTCGGCGTCGTCGGCGGCGCCGGCCGGGCCCTCCCACAGCGCGGCCGGGCGGTGCTCCTCCAGGTCCACCGCCAGGCGGTCGGGCCAGACGCGGCGCACGACGGCGCGCCGCACCCAGGGCACGGCCTCGAAGGCGGCGCGTCCTTGCTGCAGGTCGATGCCGTAGAAGTTGCCGGTGAGCAGCGGCATGGCATTGGCGCGGATCGTCGGCACGCTGTTGCGCGCCAGGTCGCCGCCGAGCTCGATGGCGCGGATCGGAAACAGCGGCGAGCGCGTCAGCCACAGCGCGCCGGCGGCCAGCAGCCCGAGGCCGACGCCGACGAAGACGGTGCTGGCCACCGCGTTCATCAGCCGCACGTCGCCCGGCAGCGCGGCCGCCGCCGGGGTGGCGGCGGTGCTGCGCTGGCGGGTGAGGGTGCGGGCCATGGCGGGTCGGGGTCCTTCAGCCGCGCTGCGCGTCCAGCGACGCGTCGCGCAGCAGGCGCAGGCACAGCTGCTCGTAGCCGATGCCGGCGGCGCGCGCCGACATCGGCACCAGCGAGTGGCCGGTCATCCCGGGGCTGGTATTCATTTCGAGCAGGAAGATCGCGCGGTCGCTGTCCCGCAGCATCAGGTCGGCGCGCCCCCAGCCGCGGCAGCCCAGCGCGCGGTAGGCGGCCAGGGTCAGGCGCTGCACCTCGGCCTCCTCCCCGGGCGCCAGGCCGCTGGGGCAGCGGTAGCCGGTGTCGTCGCTGAAATACTTGTGCTCGTAGTCGTAGTTGCCGCCGGGCGCGTCGATGCGCACCACCGGCAGCGCCTGCGCCGAGTCGCCGGCGCCCAGCACCGGGCAGGTCAGCTCGATGCCCTCGATGAATTCCTCGCACAGCACGTCGGCGTCGTACTGCGCCGCCAGCTTCACGGCGCCTTCCATCTCGCTGTAGCCGGCGACCCTGGTGATGCCGATCGAGCTGCCCTCGCGCGGCGGCTTGACGATCAGCGGCAGCCCGATGCGGTCGGGCACCGCGACCACGTCCTCGCGGCCCTGGTGGCCCGGCGCCAGCCACACCCAGCGCGGCGTCGGCAGGCCCTCGGCGACCCACACGCGCTTGGTCATCACCTTGTCCATCGCGATGCTGCTGGCCATCACGCCGGAGCCGGTGTACGGGATGCCCATCAGCTCCAGTGCGCCCTGCACGGTGCCGTCCTCGCCGTGGCGGCCGTGCAGCGCGATGAAGACGCGGTCGAAGCGCTCGGCCTCCAGCTCCCACAGCGCGCGCTCGGCGGGGTCGAAGGCCATCGCGTCCACGCCCTGCCCGCGCAGCGCGTCCAGCACGCCGCGGCCGGACATCAGCGAGACCTCGCGCTCGGCGCTGGTGCCGCCCATCAGCACGGCCACGCGGCCCAGGCTCTTCACGTCGACATTCATGCCCGGACCTCCGCAGTGGCGTGGGGGGTGGCCTGAAGCAGCAGGCGCGGCAGCGCGGCGATCGAGCCGGCGCCCATGACCAGCAGCACGTCGCCGTCGCGCAGGGTGGCCGCCACCGCACGCGGCAGCTCGGCCAGCGCGGCGACGAACTGCGCGTCGGCGCGGCCGGCGCGCTGCACGGCGCGCGCCAGCGCGGCGCCGTCGGCGCCGGGGATCGGCGCCTCGCCGGCGGCATAGACCTCGGTCAGCAGCACGGCGTCGAAGCGCGCGACGACGGCCGCGAAGTCGGCCAGGCAGTCGCGCGTGCGGGTGTAGCGGTGCGGCTGGAAGGCCAGCACCAGGCGCCGCCCCGGGAAGGCGCCACGCGCGGCGGCCAGCACCGCGGCCAGCTCCACCGGGTGGTGGCCGTAGTCGTCGATCACGGTGGCGCGGCCGCCGTCGGCGGTGGGCATGTCGCCCCAGCGCTGGAAGCGCCGGCCCACGCCCTGGAAGGCGGCCAGCGCCCGCTGCGCGGCGGCGTCGGGCAGCGCAAGCTCACGCGCGACGGCGATCGCGGCCAGCGCATTGCGCACGTTGTGCTCGCCCGCCAGCGCCAGGTCCACCGCCAGGTCCGCATGCCCGGCCTGGCGCGCGACGAAGTGCATGCGCCCGCCGGGCAGCGCCTGCACCTCCAGCGCGCGCAGGTCGGCACCCTCGGCCAGGCCGTAGGTGGTCACGCGCCGCTGCACCTGCGGCAGCACGGCGCGCACGCCGGCGTCGTCCAGGCAGAGCACGGCGCGGCCATAGAACGGCAGCCGGTGCAGGAAGTCCACGAAGGCACCGTGCAGCCGCGCCAGGTCGTGGCCGTAGGTCTCCATGTGGTCGGCGTCGATGTTGGTCACGACCGCGACGACCGGGCTCAGCACCAGGAAGGAGGCGTCGCTCTCGTCGGCCTCGGCGACGAGGTGCTCGCCCTGCCCGAGCCGGCCGTTGGAACCCAGCGCCTTCAGCTCGCCACCGATCACGAAGCTCGGGTCGGCGCCGGCCTCGACCAGCACACTGGCCACCAGCGAGGTGGTCGTCGTCTTGCCATGCGTGCCGGCGATCGCGATGCCGTCCTTGCGGCGCATCAGGTCGGCCAGCAGCACCGCGCGCGGCACCACCGGCACGCCGGCGGCACGGGCGGCGAGCACCTCGGGGTTGTCGGCCTTCACCGCGGTGGAGGCGACCACCGCCTGCGCGCCGGCGATGTGCGCCGCGTCGTGGCCGAGCTGGACCTGCACGCCCAGCGCGGCCAGCCGCTCGGTGACGGCGCTGGCCGCCAGGTCCGAGCCGCTGACGCGGTAGCCCAGGCGCTGGAAGATCTCGGCCAGCGGGCTCATGCCCGAGCCGCCGACGCCGATGAAGTGGAGGTGCTGCACCGCGTGCTTCATGGCGCGCGCCTCACCAGCTTCTCGATCTCGTCGGCCACGCGCGCCGCGGCCTGCGGCTGCGCCAGCGCGCGGGCCTTGGTGGCCATCGCGAGCAGCGCAGCGCGGTCCAGCGAATGCAGCTGCTGCGCCAGCCGCTGCGGCGACAGCTCGGCCTGCGGCAGGTGGATCGCCGCGCCCTGCGCCGCCATCCAGGCCGCGTTGTCGCGCTGGTGCGAGGTGGTGCTGACGATCAGCGGCACCAGCACCGCCGGCACGCCGGCGGCGCAGAGTTCGCTCACGGTGATGGCGCCGGCGCGGCAGACCATCAGGTCGCAGGCCGCCAGCCGCGCCGCCATGTCGTCGACGAAGGGCAGCACCTCGGCCGCGACGCCGGCCTGCGCATAGGCCGCGCGCACGGTCTCGGCGTGCGCGCTGCCGGCCTGGTGCACGACCTGCGGCCGTTCGTGCGCCGGCAGCAGCGCCAGCGCGGCCGGCAGCGTCTCGTTGAGCACCTTCGCGCCCAGGCTGCCACCCACCACCAGCAGTTGCAGCGGCCCGCTGCGCCCGGCACAACGCTCCTGCGGTGGCGGCAGTGCCGCGATCTCGTCGCGCACCGGATTGCCGGTGACGACGGCACCCTTCACCTTCGCGGCGGCGTCGCCGGCGAAGCCGAAGACCACGCGGTCGGCCACCGGCAGCAGGCTCTTGTTGGACAGCAGCAGCGCGGCGTCGGCATTCACCAGCACCAGCGGCCGGTTCAGCAGGCTGGCCATCATGCCGCCCGGAAAGCAGACATAGCCGCCCATGCCCAGCACCGCGTCGGCGCCGCGCCGGCGCAGGATGCCCAGGCAGTCCCAGAAGGCCTTCATCAGGCGCAGGCCGCCGGTCAGCGCGTGCAGCGGGCCCTTGCCGCGCAGGCCGCTGAAGCCGATGGCGTCCAGCGGGATGCCGGCAGGCGGCACCAGCCGGTTCTCCATGCCGTGGCGCGTGCCCAGCCAGCTGACGCTCCAGCCTCGCCGGCGCATCTCGGCGGCGACCGCCAGCCCGGGCATGATGTGCCCGCCAGTGCCCGCAGCCATGACGACGAGATGGGTCATGGGGCCCCCACGCTCCCGCTGGTCGCTGCCCCCCGAGGGGGCTCTTGCAGCGGCCCGGCGAAGCCGGCTCCGCGCAAGTCCTGGGCTCGTCCGGGGAGCGCGATGGAGTGCCTGGTGTTCATGCGCGGCCTCCGCGCATGAGTGCCCGACTCTCCATATCCACCCGCAGCACCAGTGCGAGCGCGACCAGGTTCATCAGCAGCGCCGAGCCGCCGTAGCTCATCAGCGGCAGCGTCAGCCCCTTGGTCGGCAGCACGCCCAGGTTGACGCCCATGTTGATGAAGGCCTGGAAGCCCATCCACAGGCCCACGCCCTGGCACATCAGCCCGGCGAAGACACGGTCCAGCGCGATGGCCTGGCGGCCGATGGCGAACAGGCGCCGCGTCAGCCAGAAGAACAGCACGATCACCGTGGCGACGCCCAGGAAGCCGAGCTCCTCGCCGATCACCGCGAGCAGGAAGTCGGTGTGCGCCTCGGGCAGGTAGTGCAGCTTCTCGAC
>CAZUPH010000244.1:0-3482 GCA_964621995.1 uncultured Rubrivivax sp.
GTCTGCGCGCGCGTGGCCGGGGTGCCCAGGCCCTTCTCGCGCATCGCCTCGCGCAGTTCCTCGTCGTCGATCAGCTTGCCCGCGCCTTCCATCGCGGACAGCAGCGTGGCCTCGGTGTAGCGTGCCGGCGGGCGCGTCTTCAGCGCCAGCGCGTCCACGCTCTCGGTGCGCACCAGTTCACCCGGCGCCACGGCCACCAGGTTGGCGTCCTCGTCCTGGGCTTCCTTGCCGTACACCGCCAGCCAGCCCGGGTTGACCAGCACCTTGCCGTTGGTCTGGAAGCGGTATTCGGCCCCACCCGCCGCCACCGTGCTGATGCGCGTGGTGACCATGAACTCGGCGGCCGGGTAGAAGACCGCCAGGAAGCGCTTGACGACCAGGTCGTAGAGCTTGAGCTCGGGCTCGCTCAGGCTGCCCGGCGGCTGCAGCGTCGGGATGATCGCGAAGTGGTCCGAGACCTTGGTGTTGTCGAATACCCGCTTCGCCGGCCTGACGTAGCCCTCGTTCAGCGCCCGGCGCGCGTGCATCGACAGCTCGCGCAGCGGGCCCGGCAGGGCCTCGTCGGCGAGCATGCCGATGGTGTTCTTCACCGTCGCGAGGTAGTCCTCGGGCAGCGCGCGGCTGTCGGTGCGCGGGTAGGTCAGCACCTTGTGCTTCTCGTACAGCGCCTGCGCCAGGCCCAGCGTGGTCTTGGCCGAGAAGCCGAAGCGCGAGTTGGCCTCGCGCTGCAGCGTCGTCAGGTCGTACAGCAGCGGGCTGGCCTGGGTGCTGGGCTTGGCCTCGTCGACCACGCTGGCCGGCTGGCCGCGCACCGCGGCGGCGATGGCCTCGGCGTCGGCGGCGTTCCACAGGCGGTCGGCACGCGCCTCGGCATCGTCCGGATTCTTCTTCCACTTCGGGTCGAACCACTTGCCCTCGTACTGCCCGGCCCGGGCGTCGAACTGCGCCTTGACCTCCCAGTACGGCCGCGACACGTGCTTGCGGATCTTCTCCTCGCGCTCCACGACGATGGACAGCGTGGGCGTCTGCACGCGCCCGACGGTGGTCAGGAAGAAGCCGCCGTCGCGCGAGTTGAAGGCCGTCATCGCGCGCGTGCCGTTGATGCCGACCAGCCAGTCGGCCTCGCTGCGGCTGCGCGCGGCGTCGGCCAGGCCGCGCATCTGCTCGTCGCTGCGCAGCTGCTCGAAGCCCTCGCGGATGGCCTGCGGCGTCATGCTCTGCAGCCACAGCCGCTGCACCGGCCTGGGGTTGGGCTTGTCGCCGAAGGCGTACTGCAGGATCAGGCGGAAGATCAGCTCGCCCTCGCGCCCGGCGTCGCAGGCGTTGATGACGGCGCCGACGTCCTTGCGCTTGACCAGCTTGACGACGGCACTCAGGCGCGACTTGGCCTTGTCGATGGGCGCCACGTCGAAGTGCGGCGGCACCACCGGCAGGTGCGCGAAGCTCCACTTGCCGCGCTTGACCTCGAACTCGTCCGGCGCCTTGATCTCCACCAGGTGGCCGACCGCCGAGGTGACGACGTAGCGCTCGTTCTCGAAGTGGTCGGCGTGCTTCTCGAACTTGCCGGCCACCGGGGTCAGCGCGCGCACGATGTCCTGCGCCACGCTGGGCTTCTCGGCAATGATGATGGTCTTCGTCATGGGGTCCTGGTCCGCTCGTGCCGCGTGCGCCGTCTGCGCGCGCGGCCGTGCCTACAATCCGCAGCCTCTCGCGCGCACGCACGCGCGCTCGTACGATTTCAATGTACCCAATGAAGAAGACCGCGCAAGCCCGGGCCGTCAACGGCGCCAGACCGGACAAGGTCAAGCCCCCCGGCGGCCGCGGCGACGCCCGGCGCATCCAGGTCCGGCGCTCGGGCGTGCACGGCAAGGGCGTCTTCGCGCTGCAGCCCATCGCGGCCGGCGAGCGCATCATCGAATACAAGGGCGAGATCATCGGCTGGCCCGAGGCGCTGCGCCGCCACCCGCACGACCCGGACGACCCGAACCACACCTTCTACTTCCACATCGACGACAAGCATGTCATCGACGCCAACGTGGGCGGCAACGCGGCGCGCTGGATCAACCACGCCTGCGAGCCCAACTGCCAGGCCGACGAGGAGGACGGGCGCGTCTTCATCAGCGCGCTGCGCGACCTGGCGCCCGGCGAGGAGCTGTTCTACGACTACGGCCTCGTCATCGACGAGCGCTACACGCCGGCACTGAAGAAGCAGTACGCCTGCCGCTGCGGCAGCCCGGCCTGCCGCGGCACGATGCTCGCGCCCAGGCGCTGAAGCGGCGCCCGCCCACCCGCCCCGCGCGCGCCGCCATGCCCGAGCCCGACAGCGACTTCCTGCCCGAGCCGGGCCCGGTCGCCGGCGCCGGGCCGCGCCGCCTGCACTGGGGTGCGGAGGCGCTGTGGGAGCAGCTCGAGCCGCTGCTGCCCGGGCTGTCGGTGGAGGTGCAGGCCCGCGTGGACTCCACGAATACGCGGCTGCTCGAGCGTGCCCGTGCGGCGGCGGGCCAGCGCGACGCCCGGGTCTCGCGCCCCGGCGAGCTCGACGCCCAGGGCGCCGCCGCCGAGCGCACGCCGCACGGCCGGCGCGCCGGCGACATCCAGCCCTGCCTGCTCGTCGCCGAGCACCAGACGCGCGGCCGCGGCCGCCAGGGCCGCGACTGGCTGGCCACGCCGGGGGCCTCGCTGACCTTCTCGCTGTCGCTGCCGCTGGCCCCGGCCGAGTGGTCGGGGCTCTCGCTGGCGGTGGGTGTGGCGCTGGCCGAGGCGCTGGACCCCGCCGAAGGCGGCGCGCCCCCGCGCATCGTGCTCAAGTGGCCCAACGACCTGTGGCTGCGCGAGGCGCCGGGCCGCGGGCGCAAGCTGGGCGGCGTGCTGATCGAGACGGTCAGCGTCGGCCAGCACCGCATGTGCGTGGTCGGCGTCGGCCTGAACGTGCTGCCGCAGGCCAACGAGGGGCTGACCCACGGTTATGCCTGCCTGGAGGAACTGGACCCCGCCGCGACGGCACCGGCGGCGCTGGCGCGTGTGGCCGCGCCGCTGGTGCATGCGCTGCGCGCCTTCGAGCGCGACGGCTTCGCGCCGCTGGCGGAAGCCTATGCGCGGCGCGACCTGCTGCTCGGCCAGGCCGTGACGACCACGGTGCCCGAGGTCCCCGAGGGCGTGGCCGAGGGCGTGGACGCCCATGGCGCGCTGCGCGTGCGCTGCGGGCAGGTGCACCGGCTGATCAGCGGCGAGGTCAGCGTGCGGCTGCGCGACGTCTGAGAGCGTGGGAGGCCATCCCATGCTGCGCGTCCTGCTGCTGCTGGTGCTGCTGGCCAACGCCGTGGTCTACGGCTGGCTGCAGGGTTGGTTCGCGCCCGGCTGGCCGCCGCCGCGCGCCCACGAGCGCGAACCCGAGCGCCTGGCCGCGCAGGTGCGGCCGGAGCTCGTCGCGGTGCTGCCGGCGCCGGCCGCCAGCGCGGCGCTGGACGCCGCGCGCGAGGCGG
>CAZUPH010000244.1:3492-5597 GCA_964621995.1 uncultured Rubrivivax sp.
GAGGCGGCGGTGCAATGCCTGCAGGCCGGGCCCTTCGGCGACGTCGAGCTGGCCGCCGCCGAGGCCACGCTGCTGGCCGCGCAGCTGGGCGCCGGCAGCTGGGCACGTGCGCCGGTGCAGCCGCTGCCCTGGCTGCTCAGCGCCGGCCGCCCGGCCGACCCCGCGGCGCGCCGCGCGCGCGAGGAGGAACTGCGCCGCCTGAACCTGCCCTTCGAGCTGCTCGAGGCCCCCGCCGCCGGCGCGGCGCTGGCCGGCACGCTGGTGCTGTCGCGCCACCCCAGCCGCGAAGCGGCCGAGGCGGCGCTCGCCGCGCTGGCGGCGGCGGGCCTGCGCGGCGCCCGCGTCGTCGAGCAGGAGAATCCGCCGCCGCAGTTCTGGCTGCGTGCCGAGCGCGCCGACGCCGCGCTGCAGGAGCGGCTGCGAGCGCTGCCGCCGCAGGCCCTGGCGGGCGGCTTCGTGGCCTGCGACTGAGCTTCGGTTCAGGCGCCGCGGGCCATGGCGCCGCGCCGGCGCAGCGCCGCCACGGCCGCCAGCAGCGCGAGCAGCCAGCCCGGCTGCGCGGCGCCGCCGCCCCCCCCGGAGCCCTGCGCCGGCGGCGGTGCATTCGGCGGCCGGTCCGGGCCCAGCGCGGCGGCGTTGCGCAGCTCGGCGTTGTCCAGCACCGCGGCCTGGCGGGGCGGGGCGACATAACTGTCGGGCTGGCTGGCGTACTGCAGCGCCTGTGCGGCGTCCAGGATGCCGGCGCCGCAGGTGGCGGTGCTGCACAGGCAGCGGCCGGGGTTGTCGCTGGAGCACGCGCCGATGTGCGGCGACGTGACATGCGGCCGCGCGCTGGCGCGCAGCCCGGCGACCAGCTGCTCCGCCGTCAGCGCCGGGTTGACGCTGAGCATGAGGCCCAGCGTGCCGGCCACCACGGGCGCCGCGAAGCTGGTGCCGAACAGCGCCGCATAGGACGCGTTGCCGGGGCCCTGGGTGCCGTCGTTCCACACGCTGACCAGGCCGCTGTCGGCCAGCAGCGCGGCCCAGGCGCCGCCGCGGTTGTCGTCGCCGCCGACGGTGGCCAGGCCGCTGGCCGCCAGCGCCGCGCCGAAGTTCGAGTAGTGGGTCTTGAAGCCGTCGCGGTTGAGCGCCACGACGCCCACGACGCCGTTGCAGTTGGCCGGCCGTGCCACCGCGCCATGCCCGTTGCCGGCGGCGGCGACGACGACGACGCCCAGCGCGCGCAGCTCGTCGATCGTCGTCTGGTATTCGCGTCCGCAGGGGGCGTCGCCGCCGAAGCTGATGTTGAGGACACGCGCCGGGTTCGCGTTGCGCGGCACGCCGGCCACCGGCAGCCCGGCGGCCCAGCGCATGCCGTCGATGATGTCGGCGACCGTGGCGCCGCACTTGCCGGCCACGCGCACCGGCAGCACGCGGCCGTCGTGGTTGATGCCGGCCACCCCGGTGCCGTTGTTCGTGGCGGCGGCCAGCATGCCGGCGATCACCGTGCCGTGCCAGGAGCTCGCCTGTTGTTCGCAGTTGGCGTAGCGCGGGTCGCTGCGGTCGCCGGCGCTGACCCAGTCGCCGGGGTCGCTGGGGTCGGCGTCGCGGCCGTCGCCGTCGTTGCTGAAGGCCAGCTCGCTGACGAAGTCGTGGCCCGGCAGCACGCGCCCTTCGAGGTCCGGGTGGGGCGTGATGCCGGTGTCCAGCACCGCCACCACCGCGCTGGCGCGCCCGGTGGCGCCGGGCAGGCCGCTGGTCCAGGCCGTGAGGAAGCCGGGCGCGCCGCGCAGCCGGTCTGCCGGCGCGTTGGCGTCGCTGCCACCGTTGGCACGCAGCCACCACTGCTGGCCGGCCAGCGGGTCGGTGGGCATCGCGAGCAGCCGCTCGCGCACGTTCGGCGCCACCCAGTCCACCTCGGGGCTGGCGCGCAGCCGCGTGGCCAGCGCGGCGGCCTCGGTGGCGCCGAGCACGCGGCCGAAGTCCAGCAGCTGCTGGTCGCGGCCGACGGCACGCAGCGCCGGCCGCGCGTCGCGCGCCGGCAGCGCGCTGGCACGCAGCACCTGCTGCAGGCGGTCGATGTCGTCGGCGTGGCGGCGCGGCGCGGCGCCCTGCGGGGCCGCGTC
>CAZUPH010000245.1:0-5485 GCA_964621995.1 uncultured Rubrivivax sp.
CCTACCTGCGCCCGCTGTACGACGCGCTGTACGACCTGATGGGCTTCGACCGCGTCGCCAAGGCCTTCGAAAAGGGGCTGATCGAGATCGCACCGCTGGCCTTCATGCGCGGGCGCACGCTGAACCATGCCTTCGTGATCCTCGACGAGGCGCAGAACACCACGCGCGAGCAGATGAAGATGTTCCTCACGCGCATGGGCTTCGGCAGCCGCTGCGTGGTCACCGGCGACACCAGCCAGATCGACCTGCCCAAGGGCACGCCCAGCGGGCTGCTCGACGCGCTGGCGGTGCTGGGCCGCGTGGACGGCATAGGCTTCACGCACTTCACCGCCGCCGACGTCGTGCGCCACCCGCTGGTGGCGCGCATCGTCGACGCCTACGACCAGGCCCGCGCGCGCGATGGCGAGACCTGAAGCGCGCCCGGCGCTGGAGCTCTCGCTGCAGTTCGCCGACGCCACGCACCGCGCGCTGCTGCCGCGCCACCGCGTGGCGCGCTGGCTGCGCGCGGCGCTCGAGCGCCCGGCGCGGCTGGCGGTGCGCATCGTCGGCGCCGACGAGGGCCGCGCGCTGAACCGCGACTTCCGCGGCAAGGACTACGCGACCAACGTGCTGACCTTCGACTACGAGCGCGAGCCGCTGGTCGTGGCCGACCTGGTGCTGTGCGCGCCGGTGCTGGCGCGCGAGGCGCGCAGCGCGCGCAAGGCGCTTCAGGCGCACTACGCGCACCTGCTGGTGCACGGCGCGCTGCATGCGCAGGGCTGGGACCACGAGCGCGCCGCCGACGCGCGCGCGATGGAGGCGCGCGAGACGGAGGTCCTGCGCGGCCTGGGGTTTCCCGACCCGTACTGAGCGCTGGTGGCGGCTGCGGGCGGCCGCCGATGGCTCCCGGCATGGCTCCTGTGGCCGATGGCGGCGGCGCGGCCGGCCGACACACTGCCAGCATCCCCTCGTGCTGCCTGCCGTGCCCCGAGATGAACCCGACCCCGACCCCCGACGACGCGCCGCTCGCGCTGGACCGCCTGCTGCACAAGGCGCTGGTCGCGAGCTTGCTGGACACGCTGGTGCAGATCGGCGCCGCCGACGCCGACGACCCCGCCGAGCGCGCGGCCGCCGTCGCGGCGCTGGCGCAGCTGCTCGGCCTGCTGCGCGACCACGTGCACCACGAGAACGACTTCCTGCACACCGCGGTCGAGGCCCGGCAGCCCGGCGGCAGCGCCGCGGTGGCCGCCGAACATGCCGCGCAGGGCGAGGCGATGGCCGCGCTGGCCGAGCGCGGCGCGCTGCTGCAGCACCGCCCGGGCGCCGCGGCCGCCGCGGCGCTGTACCGCGAGCTGGGCCAGTTCGCGGCCGAGCAGCTGCACCACATGGGGCAGGAGGAGCAGACCTACCGCCGGCTGCTGGGCGCGCTGTACGACCGTGCCGAGTGGCGGCCGATCGAGGCCCGGCTGCTCGCCGCGCCGTCGCCCGAGGCCTGGGCGGCGCTGCTGCCGGCGCTGGCGCGTGCGCTGTCGCCGCAGGAGCGCGCCCAGCTGGCCGGGCGGCGCGCCGCGGCGGGGCTGGATTGAGCGTGCAGGAGCTGGCAGCGGAGCACGCCCGGCGCGCCCGGCGGCATGACCTCGCAGGTCATCGACGGCGTGCGCGCTGCGGCGCAGCATGGCGCCATGTCCACCACCGGAGCACCCAAGTGAACGGCATCGACCTGCTGCCGCTGGCCGTCGGCCACATGATCGGTCTCGGGGCCGTCGGCTCCTGCCTGGGCGTGGGCCTGCTGGCCAGCCGCTACGTGGAGGCCAGCGCCCGCCAGCCCGAGCTGATGGAGCCGCTGCAGGGCAAGGTCTTCCTGCTCGTGGGCGTGCTCGACGGCGCCTTCATCATCGCCACCGGCATCGGACTGTGGTTCGCGACCGCCAACCCGTTCCGCGGCTGAGTGTGCTGCGGGCCCGGGCGGCGCCGGGCGCCGGATGGCCCTGTCAGGCGCCGCCCGCCGCCTGGGCGTGCAGCCGCACGGTGTTGCGCCCGGCCGCCTTGGCGGCATACATCGCGGCGTCGGCGTGACGCATCAGCGTCGCGACGTCGGCGCCGTCGCCGGGATAGAGCGCCACGCCCACCGAGGCGCCGACCACGATGTCCGGGCCCTCGGCGCCCTCCACGCGCAGCGGCTGGCGGATCGTCTCCAGCAGCCGCTGCGCCAGGCCCAGCGCCGCCTCCGCGCGCGCGGCGCCGCGCTGCATCACCGCGAATTCGTCGCCGCCCATGCGCGCGACGATGTCGCCGTCGCGCGCCACCGCGCGCATGCGCTCGGCCACCGCGGCCAGCACGCGGTCGCCGACGGCGTGGCCGTGGCGGTCGTTGACCGGCTTGAAGTCGTCGAGGTCGATGAAGTGCACCGCGAAGCCGTCGCCCTCGCGCCGGCAGCGCTCGAGCTGGCCCGCGATGGCCTCCAGGAAGGCGTCGCGGTTGACCAGCGAGGTCAGCCCGTCGTGGCGCGCCACGTGGCGCATGCGTTCCTCGGCGTTCTTGCGTTCGGTGATGTCGGTGTAGGTGCGCAGCACGCCGCCGCCCTCGATGGGCACGCTGTTGATCTCGACGACGCGGCCGTTAGGGCGCCGGCGGTCGTAGCGGTGGGGGCGGTCCAGGATGCCGCCGGCGCGCACGAAGTCCTTCAGGTCCTCCGGCGTGTGCACGAACTCGTCGTTCTGCCACTGCCAGCGCAGCACGTCCTCGAAGCGCGGCTGCGCCGCCATCAGCGCCGGCGGCAGGTCCAGCAGCTCGATCGCGCGCTGGTTGCAGACCTCCACCACGCGCGCGGCGTTGACCATCATCACGCCCTGGTCCATGCGCTCGAGCGTGGCCTCCAGCAATGCGGACTTGGCGCGCAGCCGGTCCTCGCTCTCGCGCGCGCGGGCCTCGGCGCCCTGCAGCTCGATCTGCTGGCGCTTCAGCGGCGTGATGTCCACGTGCGCCTGCACCAGCGTGCCGGTGGGGCCGCGGCGCACGATCACGCGTGTCCAGCGCTCGCCGGGCAGCGGCAGCTCGAAGGGCGCGCCCTCCCAGCGCAGGTGCTCGGCCAGCACCGCGGCGCCGTCGTCGAAGCGCGCCTGCTCCTCGGCGGCGGCGTCCTGCCAGGCGATGCGGTAGATGGCCTCGAAGCCCAGGCCCAGCGCGGCGTCGCGGTCCTTCAGTCCGTACATCAGCACGAAGGGTTCGTTGACCCACTGCACGACGCCGCTGCGGCTGCACACCGTCAGTCCGTCGGGCACCTCGTCGAAGAGCACCGCGATCTCCGCCGGCGCGGCCTGCGGGCCGGGCGCGGGCGCCGTCGCGTCGGCGCCCGGTGCACGTTCCTTCCACACGCGCAGCCGGCCGACCTGGCGCAGCGGCAGCGAGGCGACGTCGATGCGCCGGCCGTGGTGCTCGAAGGTGTAGGCCTTGCTCTGCGCGCGGTGGCGCTGCACGCCCTCGTCCACGTAGCGGTCGATCTCGGCGATGTGCTCCGGCCCCAGCCGGCCGGCGTAGAAGCGGCGCAGGTTGTCGCGGTAGGGCTCGCCCACGTGCACCTGCCCGGCGTGTTCCGGGAACAGGCGCAGGAAGCTGCGGTTCCACAGCAGCGCGCGGTCCTCGTCGTCGAAGACGCACATCGCCAGGCCGAGATCGTCCAGCGTCTCGGCCACCGCTTTCAGCAGTACGGCAGGGTCGGCCATCTCGAACAGCCCGAACAGCAGGCCGGCACCGGTGCCGGCTGACGCATTGTGTATCGGCCGCGCGCGGGGCCGCTTCAGCGCGCCAGCGTGGCGTGCAGCGCACGCAGCCGCTCGGCGGTGGCGGCGTCGGCCGGCAGCAGGGTCTCCACGGCCAGCTCGGCCAGCGCCACCTCGTGCGGCGCGCCGAAGGTCGTGACCGTCGTGATGAAGTCCAGCCGGCCCACGGGGGTGTTCAGGCGCAGCGGCACGACGAGCTCGTCCACGGCGCCTGGTGCCGCTCCGTCCGTTTCGCGTGCCGAGTCCGCGGTGCCCGCCGGCAGCGGCAGGGCCGCGAGCTCGGCGTGCAGCGCCGCCAGCACCGGGTCGCCGCTGGCGGCCACCTGGCGCGCCAGCCGCGCCAGCACATGGGCGCGCCAGGGCGGCAGCGGGTCGATCATCCCGGCCAGCCCCTGCGGATGCAGCGACAGGCGCAGCACGTTCATCGGCGGCGCCAGCAGTGCCGGCGGCAGGCCCTGCAGCAGCAGCGGCAGCATGCGGTTGGCGGCGACCAGGTTCCAGTGCCGGTCCACCGCCAGCGCCGGCCAGGGCTCGTGGGCGTCCAGCAGGCGCTGCAGCGCCGCGCGTGCCGGCGCCAGCGCGGGGTCGGCCAGGGCGCGTTCGCGGAACAGCGGCGCGAAGCCCGCCGCAGCCAGCAGTGCGTTGCGCTCGCGCGGCGGCAGGTCCAGGTGCTCGGACAGGCGCAGCACCATCGCGCGGCTCGGCGCGGCCCTGCCGGACTCCAGCCAGCTGAGGTGGCGCGCCGAGACCTCGGCACGCAGCGACAGCGCCAGCTGCGACCAGCCGCGCTGCTGCCGCCACTGGCGCAGCCGCTGGCCGAACGGGGCGACCGGCTGGTCCATCGCGATCGGCGCCGTGCCCGCTGGCGGGTCAGGCCGCCGCGGCCTCGCCGTCGAGCGTGAACGGCAGCGGCACGCCGCCGCGCCGCTGCTGCGCGAAGGCCTGCGCCAGCTCCGGCAGCGCGCCGGCCAGCAGGCGCAGCGGCCCGACCGGGCGGCCGAGCTGCCGGCCGGCCAGCGCCGCGAGTTCGTCCAGCAGGGCCAGCGCCAGCACCCGGCCCTCGACGAACCACTCGTCGCCGGGCGCCAGGCGGCGTTCCAGGTCGCGCTCGTTGCGCGGCTTCAGCACGCCGGCGTCGATCAGCAGCGCCAGCTCGGTCGCGCCCACCGGCGCCGGCAGCTCGTCCAGCCCGCTCACCTCCAGGCCAGCGGCCTGCAGCGGCGCCACGAGCGCACAGACCAGCCGCAGCGCCGGCGCATGCAGCGGCACCCAGCCGCCGGTGGTGCCGTTGCGCAGCGCGCCGCCGGTGTCGCTGCCGGCCCAGCGGTGCGGCCAGGTGTCGCCCGCCGGCAGGCCCTGCACCAGGCCGCCGCGCCAGGCCGGCGACAGCACCCGCAGCACCTCGGCCAGCAGCCCGGCCGCGGTCACGCTGCGCGTGCCGCCGGCCGCCAGGCGGTCGAACAGCAGCGCGGGCCGCGGCGGCAGGCGGTGGCGCACGCCGGCGGTGGCCACCGCGTCACCCAGCCGCGCCAGCAGCGCGGCGCGCGCCTCCACGCCGGCCAGCGGGTTGGCCGGGGTGGACTGGAACATCGCGCGCAGCGCAGTCGCATCGACGAGCTTCAGCGCCGCGGCGTCGGCGCGCAGCGGGTCGCTGGCGGTGGACGAGAAGGCGCCGGCCGCGAAGGCACGCAGGCAGGCCACCGCCAGCCCGTCCTGCCCGGTCAGCG
>CAZUPH010000246.1:0-5440 GCA_964621995.1 uncultured Rubrivivax sp.
GGACGGCCGCTGGCCCGCGCTGCGCAGCGAGGGCAGCGCACGCGTGCAGCAGCTCGCCGCCGGGCGGCTGGGCGTGGCCCGCGGCGACGCCACCTGGCAGGTGGACCTGAGCGGCCTGGGCGGCCCGGCGGCCGCCTCGCCGCTGACGATGCAACTCGACCTGTCGGGGCTCGTGCTCGGCGAACAGCGGGCCGACCACCTGCGCGCCACGCTCAGCGGCACGCTGGCCGCGCACCGCATCGACGTCAGCAGCGCGCTGCCGCTGGCGCCGCCGCGGGCCGCCGAGCGCATGCTGGGCATCCAGGCGCAGAGCGGCACGCGTGCGCAGCTGCAGGCCCGCGGCGCCTGGGTGCCGGACACCGCCGCCGGCGGCGGCCAGTGGCGCGCCACCATCGAGCTGCTGCGCCTGGGCTCCTGGGACGGCAGCCCGGTGGACGCGCCGCCGGCCTCGACCTGGGTCGAGGCGCGCAACCTGCAGGCCGAGCTGGACTTCGACGGCAGCGGCGGCCTCGTCGCGCTGCACGCCGCGGCCGGCCGCGTGCGCGTGACCGACGCGGTGGCGATGCGCTGGGACGACGTGCGCGTGGACCTGCGCGGCGAGCGCGCGCAGCTGGCGCTGAAGGCCGACATCGAACCCTTCGCGCTGGCGCCGCTGCTGGCGCGGCTGCAGCCGGGGATGGGCTGGCAGGGCGACCTGCGCCTGTCCGCCCGCGTGAACGTGCGCGCTGCCGAGCGCATGGAGGCCGAGCTCGTCTTCGAGCGCGCCGACGGCGACCTTCACCTGGCCGGCGGCGACGGCACGCAGCTGATGGGCCTGACGGCACTGCGCCTGGCGCTGACGGCGCGCGACGGCCTGTGGACCTTCGAGCCCTCGTTCCGCGGCCGCAGCATCGGCGAGCTCGACGGCCGGCTGCTCGTGCGCACCACGCCGCAGAGCCGCTGGCCCGAGCCCGAGGCGCCGGTGGAGGGCCGCGTGCAGGCGCGCGTGGCCGACATCGGCATCTGGAGCGCCTGGGTGCCGCCGGGCTGGCGGCTGGCCGGCGAGCTGCGCACCACGGCCGAGGTCTCCGGCCGCTTCGGCGACCCGCGCTTCACCGGCGAGCTCGGCGGCAGCGGGCTGGCGGTGCGCAACCTGCTGCAGGGCGTCAACATCAGCGACGGGCAGGTGCTGGTTCGGCTGGAGGGTGAGACGGCGCGCATCGAGCGATTCACGCTGCGCGGCGGCGACGGCACGCTGGTGCTGACCGGCGACGCGAGGCTGGGCCGCGAGCCGCAGGCGCGCCTGCGCGCGGTGGCCGAGCGCTTCCGCGTGCTCGGCCGCGTCGACCGCCTGGTCATCGCCAGCGGCAGCGCCGAGCTGGCGCTGCAACGAGACCTCGGCCGGCTGGACGGCGACTTCCGCATCGACGAGGGCCTGTTCGACTTCACGCGCGCCGATGCGCCCTCGCTCGACGACGACGTCACCGTGCGCCGCCCCGGCGACCCCGAGCCCGGCGACCGCACCGCGGCGGCGCAGACCGCGCGGCGCAACTTCGTGCTGGCGGTGGCGGTGGACCTGGGCGAGCAGCTGCGCGTGCGCGGCCGCGGCCTGGAGACGCTGCTGCGCGGCGCGCTGCGCATCACCAACCCCGGCGGGCGGCTGGCCGTCAACGGCACCATCAACACCCAGGCCGGCACCTACGCGGCCTACGGGCAGCGGCTGGAGATCGAGCGCGGCATCCTGGCCTTCAGCGGCCCGGCGGACAACCCGCGGCTGGACGTGCTGGCGCTGCGCCCGAACCTGGACGTGCGCGTGGGCGTGGCCATCACCGGCAACCTGCTGACACCGCGCGTGCGCCTGTACTCCGAGCCCGACCTGCCCGACTCGGCCAAGCTGTCCTGGCTGCTGCTGGGCCGCGAGCCCGACGGCCTGGGCCGCGACGACACGGCGCTGATCCAGCGCGCCGCGGTGGCCATCCTGTCAGGCGAGAGCGAGGCGCCCACCGACGCGCTGCTGCGCAACCTGGGCATCGACGAGTTCGGCCTGCGGCAGAGCGGCGAAGGCGACGTGCGCGAGACCGTCATCACGCTGGGCAAGCAGCTCTCGCGGCGCTGGTACCTGGGCTACGAGCGCGGCGTCAACGCCACCACCGGCACCTGGCAGCTGATCTACCGCATCGCGCGGCGCTTCACGCTGCGCGCGCAAAGCGGCGAGGACAACTCGCTGGACGTCATCTGGACCTGGCGCCTCCAGGAGACGCCGGACGATGCGGGCATGCGAAAATCCGTGGTCGTGCCGCCGTAGTTCAATGGATAGAACGGGGACCTCCTAAGTCTCAGATGCAGGTTCGATTCCTGCCGGGGGCGCCAGGCACTCTGGCCTCGCCTCCCGCTGCGGACAAAGGGGGGCGCTCAGCGCGGCGGAGCGTCGCGCACGCGTTCCAGTTCCTGCTGCTGCCTCTGGCCGACCTGCGCATACAGCTGCAGCTGCTCGCCCAGCGCGCGCAGCCGGTCGGCGATGCGCTTGGTCAGTCCGATCATCAGCTTGGCCGCCAGGCGCGGCTGCTCGTCCAGCAGCTGCTGCAGCGCGCGGCGCGACAGCGCCGCGGCCGTCACCGGCGTGCGCGCGGTGCAACTGGCCGAGCGCGGGGCGCCGTCCAGCAGCGCCATCTCGCCGATGATGCTGCCCGGACCGAGCACCGACACCGCCACGGCGTCGGCCCGTGCCGTGCCGCCCGGACCGGCGGTGTCGACCTCGACCGAGCCGTCCAGCAGCAGCAGCAGGTGGCCGGCCTGCACGTCGCCCTCGCGCAGCAACGTCGCGCCGGCCGCGCAGTGCACGAGCACCATGCGCGCGGCCACGGCCGCAGCCTCCTCGGGCGCCAGCTGCAGCATCGCGCCGGGCGTGCGCAGCAGGTCCGCGGCGCGCGCGTCGAGGGCGGGCGATTCGGACAGCGGGCGCGGCGCGGCGCCCGGTGTGTCGGAGGTGGCGGCCATGCGCGGCACGGTAGCACGGCCGCCGAGCCCGCGACAGGGGCGGCGCGGCGCGCGGCCTCGGCCGCCGTTCAGCCTGCGCTCAGCCGGCGGCCAGCCGCGTCACCGTCTCCCACAGCGACTCGGGGCGCGTCTCCACGCGCTGCTGGTCGTTGAACTCGCGCAGGCGCTGCAGTTCGCGCACCACCGCGGGCGGAAAGCCCCGGCGGCCGCCGCGGCGGTCCACCAGCAGGTCCTCGAGCAGCTGTGCGCTCAGCGCCGGCTCGTGCCAGCACCAGGCGATGCGGTTGGCCACGCGCGGGAACAGCGTGCACAGCCGGGTCGGCCGGCGGCGCGCCGGCAGGCGGCGCAGCCACTGGCGCGTGGTGCCGGTGAGCGCCTGGTCGCACTCGCGCTCGGGCCGCCGCACGCGCGCCCAGCGCGCCTGCTCGGCGTCGTCGTCGACGTCGGGGAGGATGTGCTTGAGGGCTTGCAGCATGCGCGCGGGTCGGGTTCGGGTCGCCGGGCCCCGGGGCGGTGCCATCGGAGCCCTGAGGACGCTTTCGGCCGCCGGGCCGGGAAACTGAAGCGCGGCGCGTGGCGGCACCCGGACTCGTGAGCAAGTTCCGTGCAGCCCGGCGGCAGTTCACCCGGCAGGCGCCCGCATCGCGCGGCTGAGCAACACCACCGGCAGCAGCCCGACCAGCACGATCGCCAGGGACGGCAGCGCCGCCTCGGCCAGGCGCTCGTCGCGCGCGAAGTTGTAGGCCACCACGGCCAGCGTGTCGCTGCCGAAGGGCCGCAGCACCAGCGTCGCCGGCAGTTCCTTCATCACGTCCACGAACACGAGCAGCGCCGCCGCCAGCGCCGAGCGCCTCAGCAGCGGCAGGTGCAGGCGGCCGAACAGCCGCGCGGCACCGCTGCCCAGCAGCCGCGCGGTCTCGTCGATCGACACCGGCACGCGCGCATAGCCCGACTCCACCGACTGCAAGGCCACCGCCGAGAAGCGCACCAGGTAGGCGTACAGCAGCCCGAACAGCGAGCCGGTGACGACGGCGCCGATGCCGGCTTCGGGCCAGCGCTGCTGCAGCCAGGCCACCGGCAGCAGGATGCCGACCGCGATCACCGAGCCGGGCACCGCATAGCCCAGCGACAGCAGCCGCGCCAGCGCGGGCAGCACGCGGCCGCGGCCGCCCTGCCGCAGCACGAAGGCCAGCGCCAGCGCCAGCGCGGTGGCGGCCAGCGCCGCGATGCCGGCGAGCCGGAAGCTCGACCAGGCCCACTGCGCGAAACGCGCCAGCGGCAGCCCGAATTCGGAGTGCACCGCCTCCTGCCACAGCATCCAGGCCAGCCAGGCCACCGGCAGCACGAAGCCCAGCAGCACCGGCAGCGCACACAGCGCCACCGCCGCCGCCGCGCCGGCACCGCGCAGCGCCAGCGGCCGCGCCTCGGCCGAACGCGCGCCGGCGCCGCGCGCCGAGGCGAAGCGCAGCCGGCGCTGCGCCGTGCGCTCCGCGGCCAGCAGCCCCGCCACCACCAGCAGCAGTACCGAGGCCAGCTGCGCCGCCGCGAGCGGGTCGCCCAGCACCAGCCAGGCCTTGACGATGCCGGTGCTGAAGGTGGCCAGGCCGAAATAGGCGCCGACGCCGTAGTCGGCGAGTGTCTCCATCAGCGCCAGCGCGGCGCCGGCGGCGATGGCCGGGCGCGCCAGCGGCAGCGCGATCCCGGTCACGCGGCGGCGCATCGGCGCGCCGAGCAGCCGTGCCGCCTCCATCATGCGCACCGCCCGCTCGCCCAGCGCCGCGCGCGCCAGCAGGTAGACATAGGGGTACAGGCACAGCACGAACAGCAGCACCGCGAAGGGCAGGCTGCGCACGTCGGGCCACAGCGCGCTGCGCGTGCCGAGCAGCTCGCGCAACCCGGCGTGCAGCGGGCTCGCATACTGCAGCGCATCGGTCCAGGCATAGGCCAGCACGTAGGCCGGCATCGCCAGCGGCAGCAGCAGCGCCCACTCGAAGGCACGCCGGCCGGGAAAGTCGAACAGCGTCACCGCCGCGGCCGTCGCCGCGCCGAGCACGACGACGCCCAGGCCCACGCCGCCGGCCAGCAGCGCCGACTGCAGCGCATAGTCCGGCAGCACGGTCTGCGCGTGGTGCCGCAACACCGCCAGGCCGGCCTCGTCCAGCAGCAGCCAGGCGCCCAGCAGCGCCGCCACGGGCAGCGCCAGCGCCAGGCACAGCAGCGTCAGCAGCGCGCGCATCGGGGCCCGCCGCACCAGGCTGGTGCAGGGTCCGGAAGTGAAATGCGAACCATCCTCATTCGAAGCCCGCGGATTATCATCGAGCGATGTTCCTCAGCGTCGACGGTGTCAGCGTGCACTACCCCGGGGCCACCCGCGCCGCGGTGGACGCGGTGTCGATCGGCCTGGCGGCCGGGCAGATCGGCGTGCTGATCGGGCCCTCGGGCTGCGGCAAGACCTCGCTGCTGC
>CAZUPH010000247.1:0-5398 GCA_964621995.1 uncultured Rubrivivax sp.
GAGCCGGTCGGCCGTCTCCACGGCGCGGGCCAGCGGCCGCGTCACGCTGCGGCTGATCAGCACGCCCAGCAGCACGCCGGCCAGCACGCCGCCGGCGATCAGCGCCAGCATCGTCGTGCGGCTCTCCTGGTAGACGCGGGTGCCCAGCAGCGCGGTTTCCTGCGCACCGGCCTCCTTGTGCTTCGTCAGCTCGGTCAGGGCGACGTCGATCGCGTCGGAATGCTGGCGCAGCTGCGCACCGAGCTGCAGCAGCTCGTCGTCGCGCGCGGCCACCTTGCGCGTGGCGGCCACCGCCAGGTAGCGCTGCGAGCTGTCCTCGTAGCTCGTCCACTTGCCCTCGAACGAGGCCAGGATCTCCTTGGTGCTCTCGCGGAAGCACAGCGGCCGCGCCTTGTCCACGTACTCCTTGACCGCGGCGCGGTACTTGGCCAGGTTCTTCAGGTGCTGCTCGCGCTGCTCGGCGCTGGTCGCCAGCAGGTAGTTCGCGCGCTCGCGGCCGATGTAGATCAGGTTGATGTTGGCCTCCTTCAGGTACGACAGGCCGAGCAGCTCCTTCTCGTACAGGCGGTCGTTCATCTCGTTGATCCGGGCCGCATTGGAGATGCCGACCCAGCCGACGACCGCGCTGATGGCGGCCACGAGCAGGAAACCGGCGATCAGCCGGACCCCGATCTTGAAGTTGGAGAACATGGGGTGCTTTCCTTGTGGATGGCGCGCTCGGCGCCGGTCAGTGGATGGAGACGGCGGCCAGGCCGTTGGCATGCGTCAGCAGCGCGGGCACGTCGATGATCAGCGCGACCTCGCCGCTGCCGCGGATGCTGGATCCGCTGATGCCGCGGACCTGGCCGAACATGCGCGCCAGCGGCTTGATCACGGTCTGGAACTCGCCGAGCAGCCGGTCGACGACGAGGCCGACCCGCTGCCCGGCGTGGTGCACGACGACGATGTTCTGGCGCGGGCCGGCGGCTCCGCCGACGCCGAAGAACTCGCGCAGCCGCACCAGCGGCAGCACGCTGCCGCGCAGGTCGGCATAGTCCAGCGCGTCGCCGCCGGCATGCGCGACGCACTCGTCGACCATCTCCAGCGGCACCACGAAGACGTCGTCGCCGACCTGCACCTGGAAGCCGTTGATGATCGCCAGCGTCAGCGGCAGCCGCACGCGGATCGTCGTGCCCTGCCCCGCGCGGCTGTCGACGTGCACGCTGCCGCGCAGCGCCTCGATGTTGCGCTTGACGACGTCCATGCCGACGCCGCGGCCGGACAGGTTGGTCACCTGCGCCGCGGTCGAGAAGCCGGGCTCGAAGATCAGTGCGTGCACCTCGGCGTCGCTGAGCACGCGACCGGCCTCGACCAGGCCGCGCTCGACGGCCTTGGCCAGGATGCGCTCGCGCGGCAGGCCGCCGCCGTCGTCGCCGACCTCGATGACGATGCTGCCGGAGTCGTGGTAGGCGTTCAGCCGCAGCGTGCCCTGCGCCGGCTTGCCGAGCGCGAGCCGCTCGGCGGCGGACTCGATGCCGTGGTCCATCGCATTGCGCACCAGGTGCGTCAGCGGGTCGGCGATGCGCTCGACGACGGTCTTGTCGAGCTCGGTGTCCTCGCCGCTGACCTGCAGCGCGATGTCCTTGCCCAGCTCGCGCGAGACGTCGTGCACGACGCGCCGGAAGCGGCTGAAGGTGGCGCCGATCTTGACCATGCGCAGCGCCAGCGCGTGGTCGCGCACGCCCTGCACCAGGCCGCCGAGCGTGGAGTGCGCCTCCTCCAGCTCCGCCGAGCGCACCGCGCGCGCCGCGATGCCGGCCCCCGCGGCGGCGATGACGAGCTCGCCGACGAGGTCGATCAGCCGGTCCAGCTTCTCGGCGTCCACGCGCACGGTGCGCGTGTCGGCGGCGGCGGCGCCGCCGCGCGGCTCGCGCAGCTGCTGCTGGCGCTGCACCGCGGCGTCGACCAGCACGGGGTCCACGCGCCCCTGGGCGACCAGGATCTCGCCGATCGGCCGCGCCGACGCCGCCTGCTCGCGCAACGCGGCGTCCAGCTCGTGCCGCGTGATCGTGCCGCAGCGCACCAGGATCTCGCCCAGCCGCGGCGGCTGCCCGGGCACGTCCTGGATCAGCGCCAGGTAGTCGCCCAGCCGGCTGTGCGGCGGCACGATGCGGATGCAGCCGTCGTCGCGCACGAACTCGAAGACCTGCTCGATCTGCGCCTTGGGCGCGGCGCTGTCCAGCGCCACCTCGAAGCCGAGGTAGCAGGTCTCGGGATCCATCGCCTCGGCGTCCGCCGGCAGCTCGTCGACGACCTCGACGCGGCGCACCGTGCCCAGCGTGCCGAGGAAGCGGATGAAGCCCAGCGGGTCCATGCCGTGGCGCAGCACGTCGGCGCCGAAGCGCAGCGACAGGTGCCAGTGCTCGGGCGAGCGGTCCGCGGGCGCTGGCGGCGCGGCCGGCGCCAGGCAGGCCTGCAGCCGCGCCAGCAGCGGTGCGCCTGCGGCGGCCACCTCCTCGGGCGCGTCGCCGCCGGCCTGCTCGGCGGCGTCGAGCAGCGCGCCGACCTGGTCGCCGCAGGCCAGCAGCAGCGCGACCAGCGGCTCGTCGACGGCGAGCGCGCCTTCGCGGGCGCGGTCCAGCACGCTCTCGACGACATGCGCGAAGGCCACCACGCGGTCCAGCCCGAACAGCCCGGCCGAGCCCTTGATCGTGTGCGCGGCGCGGAAGATCGCGTTGATGTTCTCCTCGCGCTCGGCGGCGGCGGCGCCGACCAGCCCCAGCAGCGAGTGCTCCATCGCCTCCAGGCCCTCGCGGCTCTCGGCGAAGAAGGTCTGCAGTGCCAGTTCGAGGTTCATGCCTTGCTCCCCGCGGGTTGGAGACGGGCCTCCAGGCCGGCCAGCGCGATCGCCTCGCGCACCGGCGGGCTGGGGTCGACGAGCTGCAGCGCACCGCGCTCGCGCTGCGCCAGCAGCAGCAGCTGCAGCCCCGCGGTGTCGATCTCGACGACCTGCGACAGGTCCAGCGCCAGCGCGCCTGCGCCCTGCAGCAGCAGCGGCTTGAGCTCCGCGGCGCGGAAGATGGTCAGCTCGCCGTCCAGGCGCAGCAGCGGCGGCGCGCTCATGCCGCCACCAGCTTGTGCACCACACCCAGCAGCTGGTCGGGCTGGAAGGGCTTGACGATCCAGGCCCGCGCGCCGGCGGCCTGCCCCTCGCGCTTCTTCGCCTCCTGCGACTCGGTGGTCAGCATCACGATGGGCGTGAAGCGGTATTCGCTGCGCTCGCGCACCGCCCGCACCAGGCCGATGCCGTCCAGGTGGGGCATGTTGACGTCGCTGATGATCAGGTGGACCTTCTGGCCCGTGAGCTTGTTCAGCGCGTCGCGGCCGTCGCAGGCCTCGATGACCTGGAAGCCGGCGCTGCGCAGGGTGATGCCCACCACGCTGCGCACGGCCCCGGAATCGTCGACGATCATGATCTGCTTGGACATGGCGGCGGATCCTTTGGCGGAACTCAGAAGAAGGTGATCTCGCTGGCGGCCGGCGCGGCCGGGGCCTTGCGGGCGACGCCGCCGGGGCCGGCGGCGTGCGACTCGCGCTCCTCGCGCATCGCATAGCTGCTCTCGAGCTCGTCGAGCAGCGCCTGCGGCTGCAGCGGCTGCAGCGCGCCGGCGGCGTCGCTGGCGCGCCGGTGCTCGTCCAGCACCTCGGGCAGCCGCGCGATGTTGTGCTGCACGTGCGACAGGATCTGGCCGACGCGGTCCTGGAACTGCAGCTGCACCAGCGCCTGCGCCACCTCGCCCTGCACGCCGCGGCTCTCCTCGCGCAGCCGCTCGCCGGACTCGGCCATGCCGCCGGTCGCGTCGCGCAGGCCGCCCAGCACCGACTGGATCGTCGACTGCGAACGCAGCAGCACCGCGTCCTCGTCGCGCGCCGCGCGCTCGGCGGCCGCCTGCGCGGCGCCGATCTCGGCGGCGATCTGCGCCACGCGGTCGGCGATGTGGCGGCCGGTCTCGCCGGAGGAGTTGGCGAGCTTGCGCACCTCCTGCGACAGCACCGCGAAGCCGCGCCCCTCGTCGCCGGCATGCGCCGCCTCGATGGCGGCGTTGATCGCCAGCAGGTTGGTCTGCCAGGCGATCTGGCCCACGTCGGCGGCCATGCGCTGCAGCTCGTCGACGAAGCGCGTCAGCGCCTGCATGCTCTGCAGCATCTGCGCCTTGCCGCCGACCACGCCGCGCATCGCGGCGAGCACCTCGCCCAGCGACTGCTCGCTGCGCTCGAAGGCGGCGACCAGGCCGCCGTCGCTCGCGGTGGCCTCGGCGGCGGCCACCGTCTGCTCGAGCTTGTCGACGATGCCGGCGAAACGCTCGCTCAGCGCGGCGACCGCGGTCTCCATCTGGGCGCGCGAGGTCTCCAGCTGGCGGCCCCACACCGGCGCCAGCGCCTCGCCGAAGCGCTGGCGCTGCTCGACGTAGTCGGCCAGCATCTGGCGCTCGGCGCGGCAGCGGCGGCGCCAGCGCAGGCTGGCGACGAGGCCGCCGAGCGCCAGCGCGGCCGCGACGGCCAGCGGCAACGCACCGGGGCCGGCCAGCACCGGCAGCGCGATCGCGCCGGCGAGGCCCACCGAGGCGGGCGTCCAGGTTTCAGCGGTGACGGTGGAGGAGGTGGGGTGCATGCTCGGGCATCGGGGCGCACCGCGGCGCGGCGCTCCCCGGTTTTCGGGCGGCCCGGCCCGGCGCTCATCGGTGAACGACGCGCGCACCCCCCTCCGGATCCCTAGGCCGGCGCCGCCGCCTAGGGGCCAGGAGCATGCCGGCGCGCCAGGCGCAGCGAGCGGCCGACGAAGTCGGCGAAGCGCTGCACCACCGGCGGCGCCGGCTCGGCCCAGACCAGGCTGGTCTCGCAGCGCGGCGCGCCGGCCAGCTCGCGGTAGACCACGCCCGGGCGCTGCAGCTGGCGCAGCGAGGCCGGCACCCAGGCCAGCCCCAGCCCGGCGGAGACCAGGTTGACGATGGTCTGCATCTGGATCGCCTCCTGGGCGATCTGCGGCGCCGCGCGCAGCCCGCGGTAGGCGCCGATCACCGCGTCGTGCACGCTGGGCGCGATGGCGCGCGGGAAGATCACCAGCGGCTCGGCGGCCACGTCGGCCAGCGCCAGGCGCGCCCGGCCGGCCAGCGCGTGGCCCTCGGGCAGCGCCAGCACCAGCGGCTCGACGAGCACGCGCTGCGCCGCCAGCCCGGGCGGGGCGGCACCCGCGGCGTGCAGCACGAAGCCGGCGTCGATCTCCTGCGCCGCGAAGGCCTGCAGCTGCACGTTCAGCGTGGCCTCGCGCAGCGCGACGCCGACCCCCGGGTAGGCCTCGCGGAAGCCGCGCAGCCAGCCCGGCAGCGGGCCGTAGGCGATGCTGGACACGAAGCCCAGG
>CAZUPH010000248.1:0-5384 GCA_964621995.1 uncultured Rubrivivax sp.
AGCAGCTGCGGCCCGGGTTCGAGCGCGCCACGGGGCACCGCCTCGTCGCGACCACCGGTTCGACCGGCAAGCTGTATGCGCAGATCCGCGCCGGCGCGCCCTTCCAGGTCCTGCTGGCGGCCGATGCGAAGACCCCGGCGCTGCTGGAGGCCGAGGGCGCCGCCGTCGCGGGCACCCGCTTCACCTACGCGATCGGCCGGCTGGTGCTGTGGAGCCGCGCGCCCGGCGTGGTCGCCGGCGACGGCGCGCGCACGCTGCGCGAGGGGCGCTTCCGCCACCTCGCGATCGCCAACCCGGACCTCGCCCCCTACGGCGTGGCGGCGCGCGAGGTGCTGCAGGCCACCGGCACCTGGGACGCGCTGCGGCCGCGCATCGTGATGGGCCAGAACATCGGCCACGCCCATGCGCTGGTGGCCAGCGGCGCGGCCGAGCTGGGCTTCGTCGCGCTGTCGGCGCTGAAGGACCCGCGCGCGCCGGCCGGCGGCAGCGCCTGGGAGGTGCCGGCGTCGCTGCACGCGCCGCTGCAGCAGGACGCGGTGCTGCTCAATCCCGGCCGCGGCCACCCGGCGGCCACCGCCTTGCTCGCCTACCTGCGCTCGCCGGCGGCCCGCGCGGTGATCGAGGCCCAGGGCTACGGCGTCGAGTAGCACATGGCGGGCGTGGACCTCGGCCCGCTGGCGCTGACGCTCAGGCTGGCGGCCATCACGACGCTGCTGCTGCTGCTGCTGGGCACGCCGCTGGCCTGGTGGCTGGCGCACACGCGCTCGCGCTGGAAGGCGCCGCTGGAGGCGCTGACCGCGCTGCCGCTGGTGCTGCCGCCGACCGTGATCGGCTTCTACCTGCTGGTGCTGCTGAACCCGACCGCGCCGATCGGCGCCTGGTGGGTGCAGCTCACGGGGCAGACGCTGACCTTCTCGTTCAGCGGGCTGGTCGTCGCCTCGCTGATCTACTCGCTGCCCTTCGCGGTGCAGCCGCTGCAGGCCGCCTTCGAGCTGGTCGGGCGGCGCCCGCTGGAGGCCGCGGCGACGCTGCGCGCCTCGCCGCTGGACGCCTTCTTCAGCGTGGCCTCGCCGCTGGCGCTGCGCGGCTACGTCACCGCCGCGGTGCTGAGCTTCGCGCACACCATCGGCGAGTTCGGCGTCGTGCTGATGGTGGGCGGCAACATCCCGGGCCAGACCAAGCTGATCTCGATCCAGATCTACGAGCAGGTCGAGACGCTGCGCTACGAGCAGGCCCACCTGCTGTCGGCCGGGCTGATGGTCTTCTCGTTCGCCGTGCTGATGATCGTCTACACCGTCAACCGCCGCGTGCCGCGGCCCGCGGGCTGAGCATGGCGCGGCTGGAACTGCGGCTGCAGCTGCGCCGCGCCGGCTTCGAGCTGGCGCTGGACGAGCGGCTGACGCTGCAGGGCATCACGGCGCTGTTCGGCCCCAGCGGCTGCGGCAAGACCACGCTGCTGCGCGTGCTGGCCGGGCTGGAGCCGGGCGCCAGCGGGCGCATCGCGCTGGACGACGAGGTCTGGCTGGGTCCGCCGCTGCGCGAGCCGCTGCCGGCGCACCGCCGCGGGGTCGGGCTGGTCTTCCAGGATGCGCGGCTGTTCGACCACCTGGGTGTCGAGGGCAACCTGCGCTATGCCGAGCGCCGGGCCCGCGGCGCCGCCGGGCCGCCGATCGCCTGGGACGAGGTGCTGCGCGCGCTGGACCTGGCGCCGCTGCTGGGGCGCCGCACCGCGTCGCTGTCCGGCGGCGAGCGCCAGCGCGTGGCGATCGGCCGCACGCTGCTGGCGCGGCCGCGCCTGCTGCTGATGGACGAGCCGCTGGCCGCGCTGGACCTGCGGCGCAAGGCGGAGATCCTGCCCTACGTGCAGCGGCTGCCCGCGGCCTTCGGCGTGCCGGTGCTGTACGTCACGCACGACATGGCCGAGGTGGCGACGCTGGCCGACCGCCTGCTGCTGATGGCCGGCGGCCGCGTGCACGCGCGCGGGCCGCTGCAGGAGGTGCTGGAGGCGCTGGACGGCCCCGAGTTCGAGGCGCTGGAGCCCGGCGTCGTGATCGCCGCCGAGGTGCTGGGCGTCGACGCCGCCTGGGGCCTGCTGCACCTGCGCGTGGGCGCGGCGGGCAGCGAGTGGGTGGTCCCGGCGCCGCCGGCCGCGCCCCCCGCGGGCACGCGGCTGCGGCTGCGCGTGCGCGCGCGCGACGTCTCGCTGGCCACCGAGCGGCCGCAGGCGCTGAGCATCCGCAACGTGCTGCCCGCGACGCTGGTGCAGCTGCGCGAGCGCGGCGCGATGGCCGATGCGCTGCTCGACATCGGCGGCGCGCGGCTGCGCTCGCGGCTGACGCGGCACGCCGTCGCGACGCTCGGGCTGGCCCCCGGCGCCGCGGTTTACGCGCTGGTCAAGAGCGTCGCGCTGGAGGCCGAGGCCTGAGCCCCGGCGGCAGGGCGCCGGGACGCCGGGACGCCGCGGGCCTCAGCGCCCGCCGAGCAGCGCGAACGGCGCCCGCCCCGCGGCGGCGCTGATCGCGCCGAGCACGCGCGTCGTCTCGTCGTCCAGCGCCTCCCAGCCGAAGCGCCAGCTCCAGTTGCCGCCGCCCAGGCTGCCCGGCAGGTTCATGCGCTCGGCGCTGTCGCGGCCCAGCACGTCCTGCAGCGGGAAGACCGCCAGCCGTGCCGCGCTGTTGCTGGCGGCGCGGATCATCGCCCAGTGCACGTCGTGCGCGCCGCAGGCCAGGTAGGTGCCCGCATAGTGGCGCTCGTGCGCCGGCGCGTGGTCCCACCAGCCGCGCGCGGTGTCGTTGTCGTGGGTGCCGGTGTAGACCACGCAGTCGCGCGGGTAGTGGTGCGGCAGGAACTCGTGGCTGCCGTCGCCGCCGAAGGCGAACTGCAGGATCTTCATGCCCGGGAAGCCGCAGCCCTCGCGCAGCGCGATCACGTCCGGCGTGATCAGCCCCAGGTCCTCGGCGATGATGGGCAGCGGGCCGAGCGCGCGCGCGATGGCGTCGAACAGCGCGCGCCCGGGGCCCGGCACCCAGCGGCCCTGCTTCGCGGTGGGGCTGGCGGCCGGGATCTCCCAGTAGCCGGCGAAGCCGCGGAAGTGGTCGATGCGGAAGACGTCCGCCTGGTGCAGCGCGCGCGCCACGCGCGCCGTCCACCAGGCGTAGTCCTCGTCGGCCATGCGGTCCCAGCGGTACAGCGGGTTGCCCCAGCGCTGGCCCTCGGGGCCCAGGTCGTCGGGCGGCACGCCGGCGACCACGGTGGGCTGGCCCGCGGTGTCCAGGAAGTACAGGTCCGGGCGCGCCCAGCAGTCGGCACTGTGGTGGGCGACGAAGATCGGCAGGTCGCCGACCAGCGCGATGCCGCGCGCGTTGGCGTGCGCCTTCAGCGCCGCGAGCTGGGTGTCGAAGCACCACTGCACGAAGCGCCAGAAGCCGGTCTCCCGGGCCTGCGCCCGGCGCGCCGCATCCAGCGCCGCGGCCTCGCGGTCGCGCAGCGGCGCCGGCCAGGTCCACCAGGGCTGGCCGCGGTGCGCCGTGTCCAGCGCCATGAACAGCGCATAGTCGTCCAGCCAGGCGGCCTCGCGCACGCACCAGGCGGCGAAGGCCTCGCGATCGGCGGCGGCGGCGCGCGCCCGGAAGCCGGCCTCGGCGGCGCGCAGCTGCGCGGCGCGCCAGGGGAGCACGCGGTCGAAGTCCACGCGCCGTGCATCGAAGCCGTCGGCCGGCGGCATGATCGCGTCCAGCCAGCCGGCCTGCACCAGCGGCTCCAGCGCCACCAGCCAGGGGTTGCCGGCGAAGGCCGAGGCGCCCATGTACGGCGAGTGCCCGGGGCCGATGGGGTTGATCGGCAGCCACTGCCACAGCGCCTGCCCGGCGCCGGCCAGCCAGTCCGCGAAGCGCCAGGCGGCGGGGCCCAGGTCGCCGCTGCCATGCGGGCCGGGCAGCGAGGTCGGGTGCAGCAGCACGCCGCTGGCGCGTTCGGGGAGCTTCATGCGGGCAAGGGCCCGTCCCGGGCCGGAAGTGACGCCGACCAGCGGCAGTTGACTCTGTAGTAATGCTACATCATCGAGACCGACGATAGACATAAGTCGTTGATTTACATGGATCGACTTGGAATCGCCTGCGGGCTTGCCCGGGTTTCCCTGCGGCCCGAAGTCCGTATATTCGCTACAGATCAAGCTGCCCGATGCGGCAGCAGCGGAGACCAGCCAGCGTGGCCGATGTGAAGCTGTCCGGGGTCGGCAAGGCCTACGGTGACGTCAAGATCCTGCGCGGCATCGACCTCGAGATCCGCGACGGCGAATTCATGGTCTTCGTCGGCCCCAGCGGCTGCGGCAAGAGCACGCTGCTGCGCACGATCGCCGGGCTGGAGGACATCACCGAGGGCCAGCTCTGCATCGGCGGGCGCGTCGTCAACGACGTGCCGCCGGCCGAGCGCGGCATCGCGATGGTCTTCCAGAGCTATGCGCTGTACCCGCACATGAACCTGTACGACAACATGGCGTTCGGGTTGAAGCTGGCCAAGGTGCCGCGCGACGAGATCGACCGCGCGGTGACGCAGGCCGCGCGCATCCTGCACATCGAGCACCTGCTGCAGCGCCGGCCCCGGGACCTCTCCGGCGGCCAGCGCCAGCGCGTGGCGATCGGCCGTGCCATCGTGCGCCAGCCGTCGGTGTTCCTGTTCGACGAGCCGCTGTCCAACCTGGACACCGCGCTGCGCGTGAAGATGCGCTACGAGTTCGCGAAGCTGCACGAGCAGTTCCGCACCACGATGGTCTACGTCACGCACGACCAGGTCGAGGCGATGACGCTGGCCGACCGCATCGTCGTGCTCAACGCCGGGCGCATCGAGCAGGTCGGCGCGCCGATGACGCTGTACGAGCATCCCTGCAACACCTTCGTCGCCGGCTTCATCGGCAGCCCGGGCATGAACTTCCTGGACGCCACGCTGGTGCAGGGCGCGGCCGACGGCGCCGTGGTGCGGCTGGCCAGCGGCGAGACGCTGCGCTGCGCCGTCGACGCCGCCGGCCTCGCGCCCGGGACGGCGCTGCGCCTGGGCCTGCGGCCCGAGCACCTGCACGCGGCCGAGCCGGGTGCCGACAACTCGATCGCCACCACGGTGACCTTCGTCGAGCTGCTCGGCGGCATGGCCTATGCCTACGCCGCCAGCCCCGCGATGCCCGGCGCCGACGAGGCGCTGACCGCCGCCATCGAGGGCGGCTCGCGCCTGCGCAGCGGCGATGCGCTGACGCTGGCCGTGGCCGCCGACCGCACCTGGCTGTTCGACGAGCAGGGCCGCGCGCTGACGCGCCTGGCGGCCGACGACGCCCGTGCCGCCGCCTGAGCCGGCGCGCGGGCGCGGCGGCGCCGCGCGCCGGCGCCGCGCCCGCG
>CAZUPH010000249.1:0-5362 GCA_964621995.1 uncultured Rubrivivax sp.
CCTGCGCGCCAAGGCCGAGGCCGAGAACATCCGCCGCCGCGCCGAGGAGGACATGAGCAAGGCGCGCAAGTTCGCCATCGAGGGCTTCGCCGACAGCCTGCTGCCGGTGAAGGACAGCCTGGAGGCGGCACTGGCGATCCAGAACGCCACCCCCGAGCAGCTGCTCGAGGGCGTGCACGCCACGCTGCGCCAGCTGACGCAGGCGCTGGAGCGCAACAAGGTCGTCGCCATCGCACCGCCGGCGGGCACGAAGTTCGACCCGCACCAGCACCAGGCGATCAGCGTCGTGCCGGCCGAGCAGGAGGCCAACACCGTGGTCGCGGTGCTGCAGAAGGGCTACCTGATCAACGACCGCGTGCTGCGGCCGGCGCTCGTCACCGTGTCGGCGCCCAAATGAGGCCCCGGCGCCGCCCGGGCCCGCTGCGCCGGGCTTGAAAGCGCCGCACTTATCCACAACTCCAAGACCAACCGAACCACCGCATCAGGAGCACTCCAGCATGGGCAAGATCATCGGCATCGACCTGGGCACCACGAATTCGTGCGTGTCCGTCATGGAAGGCAACAGCACCAAGGTCATCGAGAACAGCGAGGGTGCGCGCACCACGCCGTCGATCGTGGCCTACCAGGAGGACGGCGAGATCCTGGTCGGCGCCAGCGCCAAGCGCCAGGCGGTGACGAACCCGAAGAACACCGTCTATGCCGTCAAGCGCCTGATCGGCCGCAAGTTCACCGAGAAGGAAGTGCAGAAGGACATCGACCTGATGCCCTACAAGATCGTCGCCGCCGACAACGGCGACGCGTGGGTGGAGGTGCGCGGCAAGAAGCTGGCGCCGCCGCAGGTCAGCGCCGAGATCCTGCGCAAGATGAAGAAGACCGCCGAGGACTACCTTGGCGAAGAGGTCACCGAGGCCGTGATCACGGTGCCGGCCTACTTCAACGACAGCCAGCGCCAGGCGACCAAGGACGCCGGGCGCATCGCCGGGCTGGACGTCAAGCGCATCATCAACGAGCCCACCGCCGCGGCGCTGGCCTTCGGCCTGGACAAGCACGGCAAGGGCGACCGCAAGATCGCGGTCTACGACCTGGGCGGCGGCACCTTCGACATCTCGATCATCGAGATCGCGGACGTGGACGGCGAGAAGCAGTTCGAGGTGCTGTCCACCAACGGCGACACCTTCCTGGGCGGCGAGGACTTCGACCAGCGCGTCATCGACTACATCGTCACCGAGTTCAGGAAGGAGCAGGGCGTCGACCTGACGAAGGACGTGCTCGCGCTGCAGCGCCTGAAGGAAGCCGCCGAGAAGGCCAAGATCGAGCTGTCCAACAGCACGCAGACCGACGTCAACCTGCCCTACATCACGGCCGACGCCTCGGGCCCGAAGCACCTGAACATCAAGCTCACGCGGGCCAAGCTCGAGAGCCTGGTCGAGGAGCTGATCGCGCGCACGATCGAGCCCTGCCGCATCGCGATCAAGGACGCCGGCGTCAAGGTCAGCGACATCGACGACGTGATCCTGGTCGGCGGCATGACGCGCATGCCCAAGGTGCAGGAGAAGGTCAAGGAGTTCTTCGGCAAGGACCCGCGCCGCGACGTCAACCCGGACGAGGCCGTAGCCGTGGGCGCGGCCATCCAGGGCCAGGTGCTGGGCGGCGAGCGCAAGGACGTGCTTCTGCTCGCCGTGACCCCGCTGTCCCTGGGCATCGAAACCATGGGCGGCGTGATGACCAAGATGATCAAGAAGAACACCACGATCCCGACCAAGTTCAGCCAGGTGTTCAGCACGGCCGACGACAACCAGCCGGCGGTGACGATCAAGGTCTTCCAGGGCGAGCGCGAGATGGCCGCGGGCAACAAGAGCCTCGGGGAGTTCAACCTCGAGGGCATCCCGCCGGCGCCGCGCGGGCTGCCGCAGATCGAGGTCACCTTCGACATCGACGCCAACGGCATCCTGCACGTCAGCGCCAAGGACAAGGGCACCGGCAAGGAGAACAAGATCACCATCAAGGCGAACTCGGGCCTGTCGGAGGCCGAGATCGAGAAGATGGTCAAGGACGCCGAGGCCAACGCCGCCGAGGACAAGAAGAAGCTCGAGCTGGTGCAGGCGCGCAACCAGGCCGACGCGATGGTGCACTCGGTGAAGAAAAGCCTGGCCGAGCATGGCGACAAGCTCGACGCCGGCGAGAAGGAGAAGATCGAGGCCGCACTGAAGGACGCCGAGGAGGCGCTGAAGGGCGACGACAAGGCCGACATCGAGGCGAAGACCGAGGCGCTGATGTCCGCCAGCCAGAAGCTCGGCGAGAAGATGTACGCCGACGCGCAGGCGGCGCAGGCCGCGGCCGGTGGTGCGGGTGCAGCCGGCGCGGCCGGCGGTGCGGGCCCGGGCGAGGCGCCGAGGTCCTCGGCCAAGGGCGACGACGACAACGTCGTCGACGCCGAGTTCAAGGAAGTCAAGAAGTGAGGTCGGCACCGGGCCCCGCGGGCCCGGGCTACGCCACTCGCGCCGCGACCGCGCGCCGGGCCCTGCCCGGTGCCCGGCGCGGCGGCTTCGCTTCCACTGCACGGGTTTGCTGAATGGCCACCAAGCGCGACTACTACGACATCCTCGGCGTGCCGAAGAACGCCTCGGACGACGACATCAAGAAGGCCTACCGCAAGCTGGCCATGAAGTACCACCCTGACCGCAACCAGGGTGACGACGCCAAGAAAGCCGAGGACAAGTTCAAGGAGGCCAAGGAGGCCTACGAGATGCTGTCCGAGCCGCAGAAGCGGGCGGCCTACGACCAGTTCGGCCATGCCGGCGTGGACCCCAACATGGGCATGGGCCGCGGCGGGCCGGGGCCGGAGGGCTTCGGCGGCTTCGCCGAGGCCTTCGGCGACATCTTCGGCGACATCTTCGGCGGCGGTGCCGGCCGCGGCCGCGGCGGCCAGCAGGTGTACCGCGGCAGCGACCTCAGCTACGCGATGGAGATCACGCTGGAGGAAGCGGCCTTCGGCAAGGAGACGCAGATCCGCGTGCCGAGCTGGGAGAGCTGCGAGACCTGCCACGGCAGCGGCGCCAAGCCCGGCACCAGCGCCAAGACCTGCCCCACCTGCAACGGCGCCGGCACCGTGCACCTGCGCCAGGGCTTCTTCAGCATCCAGCAGACCTGCCCGCACTGCCACGGCAGCGGCAAGATCATCCCCGAGCCCTGCACCACCTGCAACGGCGCCGGCAGGATCAAGAAGCAGAAGACGCTGGAGGTGAAGATCCCCGCCGGCATCAACGAGGGCATGCGCATCCGCAGCGCCGGCAACGGCGAGCCGGGCACCAACGGCGGCCCGCCGGGCGACCTGTACATCGAGATCCGCGTGCGCCAGCACGAGATCTTCGAGCGCGACGGCGACGACCTGCACTGCACGGTGCCGGTCGGCCTGACGACCGCCGCGCTGGGCGGCACGATCGAGGTGCCGACGCTGGGCGCCCGCGCCGAGATCGAGCTGCCCGAGGGCACCCAGCACGGCAAGACCTTCCGCCTGCGCGGCAAGGGCATCAAGGGCCTGCGCTCGAGCTACCCGGGCGACCTGTACTGCCACGTCAGCGTCGAGACCCCGGTCAAGCTCACCGAGCACCAGCGCAAGCTGCTCAAGGAGCTCGACGAGTCGTTCAGGAAGGGCGGCGAGCGCCACTCGCCGAATGCCAAGAGCTGGACCGATCGCGTGAAGGATCTGTTCAAGTAGGCACCCCGAGCGGCCGATAGCAGGGCGTGATAGACCGCGGCATCCACCTCGCGCGCGCCCTGCTCGTCGAGAGCAACCCGCTGCTGCGCAGCGTTGCCGCGGCGCAGCTGCGCGACGTCGGCGTCGGCCAGGTCGTGCAGGCCTCGCGCGTGAAGGACGCGCGGCTGCTGCTGGAACGCGAGAGCTTCGACATCGTCGTGTGCAACCGCGAGCTCGACGACAACGACGTCGCCGGGCAGGACCTGCTGGACGAGCTCAGGCGCGAGCAGCAGCTGCCGCCGGGCACCGTGTTCATCATGGTCACCTCGCAGGCGACCTACCACCAGGTCGTCGAGGCCGCCGAGGCCGCGCTGGACGGCTTCCTCGTGCGCCCCTACACCGCGATGCTGCTGGGCGAGCGCATCGCCGAGGCGCGCGCGCGCAAGCGCGAGCTGGCGGAGGTCCTGCGCGCGCTGGACGCCGGGCAGCCGCAGGCGGCGCTGCTGCTGGCGGTCAAGCGCTTCCAGGAGCAGCGGCCCTACGCCACCTGGTGCGGCCGCGTCGCCGCCGAGCTGCTGCTCCAGCTGGGCCGCCCCGAGGACGCACGCGTGCTGTTCGAGAAGCTGGCCGCGCCCAAGCGCGCGACCTGGGCGCGGCTGGGCATGGCGCGCGCGCAGATCGCCGCCGGCGACGTTGCCGCCGCCCGGCGCACGCTCGCCGGCGTGCTGCAGGACGAGCCCGGCTCGGCCGACGCGCACGACCTGCTGGGCCGGCTGCTCGTGGAGCAGAGCGACTTCGAGGGTGCGCTGGGGGCGTACCGCGCCGCCGCCGAGCTGACCCCGGGCTGCCTGCTGCGCACCCAGCATGCCGGCGCGCTGGCCTTCTGGCAGGGCGCGGCCGACGAGGCGCTGGCCCTGCTGGAGCGCGCGGTCGGCCTGGGCGTGCAGTCCAAGCTGTTCGACGCGCTGACGCTGCTGATGATCGGGCTGCTGCGGCTGGACCGCGGCCATGCGGCCGGCGTCGCCTCGGTGCGCGAGCAGCTCGTGCGCTACCGCGAGCGCTTTCCGGAATCGCTGCGCCTGCAGCAGCTGGAGCTGGCCGCGCGCGTGCTGTCTGCGCTCGCCGGCGGCGCGCACGAAACCGCGCTGCAGGGCCTGCGCGAGCTCTCGGCGCAGGCGGACGAGGACGACTTCAGCCTCGAGTCGGCCAGCGTGCTGCTGGCGCTGTGGGCGCGCGTGCCGGCGCCGCACCTCGACGCGGCCGAGCATGCCGCGCTGCTGGAGCGCATCGGCCAGCGGCTGTGCATCTCCAAGGCCGTCGCCGAGGCGCTGGTGGCCGCCGCCGGCCGCAGCGAGGCCGCGCAGGTCACGATCCGGCGCTGCCAGGCGCAGGTCTCGGCGCTGTCCGAACAGGCGCTGGAGCGCTCGCTGCGCGGCGACCCGGCCGGCGGCGTGGCGCTGCTGCTGGAGGCCGGCGAGCGCCAGCGCAACACCAAGCTGCTGGAGCTGGCGCTGCAACTGGTGCGCCGCCATCACGCGGCGCTGGCGGACGCCGAGGCGCTGGGCGCCCGGGCGACTGCGGCGCTGCGGCGCTGGGGCCGGGTCAGCCACCACATCGCCGGCATCCAGCGATCGGACCGCGAGCCCGGCACGCTGCAGCTGCGCG
>CAZUPH010000250.1:0-5339 GCA_964621995.1 uncultured Rubrivivax sp.
GGCGCGCCGCGGCGCGTTCCCAGCCGCGCGCACGCGGGCCCTGGTCGGCGGCCGTGTCCGCGCTGCCGCCCTGCGAGGCCCGGCGCAGCCCGGCGCGGAAGCCGAGCCAGGGCGCCGGGGCCATGCTGCCGCGCACCAGCGGCGGCGCCGCGCCATGCGTGTAGCGGCGCAGCGCCGCGGTGGCCAGCCGCGAACGCGGCACGAAGGACTGTTCGACAAAGGCGCGGTCGGTCGGCTTCATGACGCTCACTCCTGGGGGACCAGTGCGGTCCAGGTCTCGGTCAGCGCGGCGTCGCCGCGGCGCAGGAAGGCGCGCAGCTCCAGCGGCTGCGCCGGGTCCAGGCGCTGCACGCGCAGCGCCATGCGCCAGCCGCCGGGGCCGGCCTCGGGCAGCGGCCAGGCGTCGGCGTGCAGCACGCGGGCATTGGCCAGCGCGGTGACGACCGGCTCGATGCGCTGGCCGTCACTTGGCACCGGCAGCGCGGGCAGCGTGCCGAGCGGCCCGCCGGCGAAGTCGACGATGAACTTCAGCTCGCCCGGCGCCGGCTCGGCCCAGCTGCGGCCGCGGCGGGTCTGCACCGTGTGCGCCAGCGGGCCGGTCTGCTGCGCCGCGCCCTGCCAGTGCAGCCGGTAGGCGACCTCCAGCGCCTCGCCCGGTGCCGGCGGGCATGCCGGCACCCAGGCCGCGACGATGTTGTCCTCGGTCTCGTCGGGCGTGGGCAGCTGCAGCAGCTGCACGCGGCCCGGGCCCCAGTCGCCCAGCGGCTCGACCCAGGCGCCGGGGCGCTTCTCGTAGCGCGCCTCGCTGTCCTCGTAGGCGGCGAAGCGGCGGTCGCGCTGCAGCAGCCCGAAGCCGTGCAGCCGGCGCACCTGGAAGCTGCTGGCCAGCGGCCGCGGCGGGTTGACCAGCGGGCGCCACAGCCACTCGACGGCATCGCCGTCGGCGCCGGACGCGGCCACCAGCAGGCCGTCGCTGTCGTGCACCTCGGGCCGGAAATCGGGCTCGGGGTGGCCGCCGTCGCCGCGCCGCTGCGCCGGGTGCCAGGGCTGGTTCTCGCCATGCTGGTACATGCTGGTCAGCGGTGCCAGGCCCAGCATCGCCACCGGCGCGCGCAGGAAGACCCGCGCGCGCACCGTCATCACGGTGGCGTCGCCCGGGACGATCTCGAAGCGGTACGCGCCCGCGGCGCGCGGGCTGTCCAGCAGCGCGTGCACGACGATGCGGTCGGCGCCCGGCGCCGGGCGCTCGATCCAGAAGTCGGTGAAGCGCGGAAACTCCTCGCCGCGGCCGGCCGGCGCGTCGACGGTGTCGATGGCCAGCCCGCGCGCCGAGAGCCCGTAGACCTGCCCGCGGCCGAGCGCGCGGAAGTAGCTCGCGCCGAGAAAGACCACCAGCTCGTCGCGCACGCCCGGGCGGTTGAGCTCGTGGTGGATGCGAAAGCCGGCGTGGCCGAGCTCGCCCCAGTCGCGGACCTGGCGTGCGTCCAGCGCGAGGCGGCCGAAGTCCCAGTCCGCCGCGTCGTAGCCGAGCGGCGCGACGCGGCCGCCCTCGACGGTGTGCAGCCGCACCACGTCGGCCTGCGCGCCGGCGCGATGGAAGAACATCAGGTCGAAGGGCAGGCCCTCGTCGCGCCAGCGGGCCCGCTCGGGGCGGTGGCGCAGTTCGCGGCGGCCGTCGTAGTCCAGCGCGGCCATCGCCGGCGGCAACGGCGCGGCGGCCGGACGGTAGGGCTCGGCGGCCCGCGCCCGCGCCCGCTCGGCCACCTCGTCGAAGCCGAAGCCCTGCGCGGCCTGCGTGGCCGTGCAGGCGACCAGCAGCGTCAGCAGCGCGGCGACCTTGAAGACGGGTCGAAGGACGAGGCGTTGGAGGTCTCGGGGCATGCCCTGGCGGCGTTCCTGCGGGCGCACCGACGGCGCCCTCGGTCCGGTTCAGGGCAAGTCCCGGGCCTCCAGGGAAAAGTGCCTGCGTGACAACGACTTAGGTCTTCTCGGCAGGCGCGGCGCCGGGCGGCGGCGGGGCCGCGGCGTCGCCATCCGGCGACAGCGCGCGCCGGCACCCCGTTCCAAGTGCCTGTCGCGCCGGGGAAACTTCACTGTCGCCGATCGGCGACAGGGTCCTCGTCGTCGGCGACATCGCCGCGGAAGCGCCCGGGCGTCAGCCCGTGCTTCTGCAGCAGGCGGTAGAACTCGGTGCGGTTGCGCTCGGCCAGGCGGGCGGCGTCGGCCACGTTGCCGTCGGTCAGCTTCAGCAGGTCCACCAGGTAGTCGTGCTCGAAGCGGCGGCGCGCCTCGGCATAGCTCAGCACCTGCATGCCGGGCACGCGCAGCGCGCGCTGCACCAGCGCCGCCGGCACCAGCGGCGTCGTGGCCAGCGCCACGACCTGCTCGACCACGTTGTGCAGCTGGCGCACGTTGCCCGGCCAGGCCGCGGTGGCCAGCAGGCGCAGCGCCTCCGGCGCGAAGCCGTTGACGCGCCGGCCGTGGCGCGCCGCCAGCGCGGCCAGGAAGTGCTGGGCCAGCAGCGGGATGTCCTCGCGGCGCTCGGCCAGCGTGGGCAGCGTCAGCGTGACCACCGCGAGGCGGTAGAACAGGTCCTCGCGGAAGCTGCCGTCGGCCAGCATCGCTTCCAGGTCGCGGTGGGTGGCGGAGACGACGCGCACGTCGATCGGCACCGGCGCCGTCGCGCCCACCGGCCGCACGCTGCGCTCCTGCAGCACGCGCAGCAGCTTGACCTGCAGCGCCGGCGGCATGTCGCCGATCTCGTCGAGGAACAGCGTGCCGCCGTCGGCGGCCTGGAACAGGCCACGGTGGTCGCGCGCGGCGCCGGTGAAGGCGCCCTTGACGTGGCCGAAGAGCTCGGACTCGAGCAGCGTCTCCGGGATCGCGCTGCAGTTGACCGCGACGAAGGGCCGGCCCGCGCGCGGGCTGGCGCGGTGGATGGCCTGCGCGAGCAGTTCCTTGCCTGTGCCGCTGTCGCCGCGGATCAGCACGCTGGCGTCGCTGGCGGCGACCAGCCGCGCCTCGGCCAGCAGCTCGGCCATGCGCGCGCTGCGGCTCACGATGCCGGCGCGCCAGCCCGGCGCGGCGGCGTCCTCGCCGTCGGCGGCCGGCGGCGTGGACAGCGCCAGCGCCTCGCCCACCTTCTGCAGCAGCAGCTTGCCGTCGAAGGGCTTGGTCAGGTAGGTGAAGACGCCGCGCGCGGTGGCCTCCACCGCGTCCGGGATCGTGCCGTGCGCGGTGAGCAGGATGACCGGCAGCGCAGGGTGGCGCTCGCGGATGCGCTCGAACAGCGCCAGGCCGTCGGCGCCGGGCAGCTGCACGTCGCTGATCACGAGCTGCGGGCGTTCGGTGTTCAGCAGGCGCAGCGCCTCCTCGGCCGACTCGGCGCTGGCCACGCGGTAGCCGGCCGCGGCCAGCCGCATGGCCAGCAGGCGCAGCAGGTCGGCGTCGTCGTCGACGATCAGCACGCGCGGGCGCGCGTCGCTGCCGCCGGCGAGGCCGGGGCCGCTCATGGCGCCGGCCGCGGCGCCGCAGCCCCGGGCACCGCGGGCGCCGGCGGGCGCGTGGTCAGGCTGCGCTCGATGGCACGCAGGGCCTCGAGCTGGCTGGCGAGCTGCTCGATGCGCCGCTGCTGATCGCGCAGCTGCTGGCCCTGGCGCTCCAGCTGCTCCTCCAGCCGGCGCTGCTCGGTCAGCCGCGCGTGCAGCAGCCGCGGCGGTGCGGCCCAGGGCCCGGCGGCGTCGTCGCGCAGCAGCGGCTCCAGCAGCGTCACGGCCCGCGCGAGGTCGCCGTTGGCGCGGCGCTGCGCCAGCAGCAGCGCCAGCTCCAGCGACTCCGGCGGGCCGGCCGCCTCGGACAGGCGCAGGTATTCGCGTGCCAGCTCGGGCGTGCCCATCGTGCGCAGCCGCTCGTGGAAGGCGAGCAGCCGGCGCGCCGCTGCATCGGCCGGGTCGGTGGCCGGCGGGGGCACGGCGGGGGGCGGCGAGGGCGCGGGTACGGGGGCCGGCACCACGCTGACCTCCGGCGGCGGCGGCGGGGCCGGCGCCTGCGGCTGCTGCGCCGGCGGTGTCATGCAGCCGGCGCCGAGCAGTGCAGCGGCCAGCAAGGCGCAGCCTGCGGCGGCGGGGCGCGCGGCACGACGCGGCGCGGCGCGGGCGGGGTCAGTCGGCCAGGGCATGGGGCAGTTCGATGCGGAAGCGGGCGCCGGGTCGTGCCGGGTCCGCAGGCCGCAGTTGAACACGGCCGCCGTGCGCGGCCACGGTCTCGGCGACGATGGACAGCCCGATGCCGCTGCCCGGCAGCCCGCCTTCGGGCTGCACGCTGCCGCGGTAGAAGGGCTCGAAGATGCGCGCCGCGTCGGCTGCCGGCACGCCCGGGCCCTGGTCGGCGACCTCGATGACGACCAGGGAGCCCTCGCGGGCCAGGGTGACCGCCACCCGGCCGCCCGGCGGGCTGAAGCGGATCGCATTGCTCAGCAGGTTGCCGATGGCGCTGCCCAGCAGCTCGGCGTCCACCTCGGCGGTGAGCGGTACACCCTCGACGGCCACGGTGAGGCCGCGCGCGCGCCACTGCAGCTGCTGCTCGGCCACCAGACGCTGCACCAGGGCGCCCAGCTCGACCGGCCGGCGCACCAGGCGCTGCGCGGCGAAGGCGGCGGCATTCCAGTTCAGCAGATCCTCGATGCGCCGCTGCAGCGTGGCGGTATTGTCGCGCAGGATGCGCGCCACCTCGCGCTGGTCGGCGGAAAGCGGCCCGGCCACGCCGTCCTCCAGCAGCGCCACGCCCTCCCGCAGCGCGGCCAGCGGCGTCTTCAGGTCGTGCGAGACATGGCGCAGGAAACGCGCCTTGTCGGCGTCGCCCTCGGCCAGGCGCTGGCGCAGCCAGTCCAGCCGGCGGCCCAGGCGCCGCACGTCGGCCGGGCCGCGGATCTGCACGCGCTCGTCGAGCCGGTTCTCGCCCAGGCGCACGATGGCCGACTCCACGCGCGCCAGCGGGCGCGCCAGCCACCACGCGAAGGCCAGCGCGAGCGCGAGCGCGAAGACCACGGCCAGCAGCACCTGGCGCGCCAGCGCGGCGCGCTGGCCCTCCAGCGCGTCCTGCAGCGCGGCGTTGCGCCGGCCGATCACCGCACGCAGGTGCTCGCCGATCTCGGCGTTGACCTGCGCCAGCTCGCGGAAGGCGGCCACCAGCGCGGCGTCGCGCGCGGCGGCGTCGCCGCCGTCGTCGTCGAGCTGCCGCGCGGCGGCCGCGAGCTGCTGCTGCCAGCGCGCGGCGTAGTGCTCGGGCAGCACGCCGTCGGCCAGGCTGGCGAGCTGCTCGCGCGCGGCTTCGGCACCGCG
>CAZUPH010000251.1:0-245 GCA_964621995.1 uncultured Rubrivivax sp.
GGCAGGCGGCGGCGAAGGGCAGCGCGGCGTCGCCCGGCTGCGGCGCCAGCGCTGGTGCACCGCCCACCGCCGCCTGCAGCGCCTGCAGCAGCCGGGTCTTGCCGATGCCGGCCGGGCCGGCCAGCAGCAGCAGCGGCGCAGGCCCCGCCAGCAGGGCCTGCAGCACGGCGAGGTCGGACTCGCGGCCGACCAGCGCGCCGCCGTCTGCGGCAAGGAGCGCGGCCGGTCGCGCGGCGGGCGCCGGT
>CAZUPH010000251.1:255-5303 GCA_964621995.1 uncultured Rubrivivax sp.
CGCCCACCACGCCGCTCTCGCCGCGCCGGATGCGCTCGGCCAGCTCGGCGGTCGCCGGCAGCGGACGCAGCCCCAATTCGCGCCCCAGCGTGGCGCGGCAGCGTTCGTACAGCGCCAGCGCCGCCTCGCGCTGGCCCAGTGCGGCGTGCAGGCTCATCGCGGTGCGGAAATCGGCCTCCTGCAGCGCATCGACCTCGAGCACGCGCAGCTGCAGCGCCAGCGCATCCTGCGGCCGGCCCTGCGCCTGCAGCGCCTGCACGGCCTGCCGAGCGGCGTCGCGCCAGCGGCCGTGCAGCCGCTCGCGCGCCTGCTGCAGCCACTCGTCGAACAGCGCCGCGCCGCTGTCCAGCCCGTCGAGCAGCCGCCCGCGGTACAGCGCCGCGGCCTCGGCGACGCGGCCTTCGCGCAGCGCCGCGTCGAATTCGGCCAGGTCGCTGCGGCAGCGGCCCAGCGAGACGAAGACGTCGTCGCCCAGCACCAGGCCGCCCAGACCGGCCTCGCGCAGACGGTGCAGTTCGCGGCGCAGGTTGCGGCGCGCCGCCGCCTCGTCGAGCTCGCTCCACAGCAGCCCGGCCAGCCGGCTGCGCGTGGCGCTGCCCTCCAGTGCCAGGTAGGCCAGCAGGCCCCAGGCCTTGCGCAGCTTCAGCGGCACCGGCAGGCCGCCGGCCTGCAGCCGGGGCGGGCCGAGCACCCGCAGCTGCACCACCGGCGGCGCCGGCGGCGCCGCGGCGGTCGGCAGCTCGGTGCCGGCATCGGCCATGTTCCGATTGTCGCGGAGCACCGCGCCGCGGTGGGCTCCGTCGAACGCGGGGTGGGGCAGCCGGCCGCGACGGGCACCGCGACCCGGCGGCCATTGGCAAAGGGCGTCTCGGGGTGTCTGCGGGGCCTCAGGACGCCTCGGGTCGCCTCAGGGCATGTCAGGGCGCCGCGGCAAGCCAGTGCTGCAGCGCCGCCACCTGCGCCGCGGCGACGGCGCGGCCGATGTCCGGCCCGCGGCGGCCGGCGGCCTGTGCCGCCTCGGCGGCCGCTCGCGCGTCCACCGCCTGCACCACCTGCAGCGCCTGGCGCAGCCGCGGCCGCGGCGGGTAGGGCATCGCGTCGCGGCCGGCGCGGCCGCGGGCGTCGCACTCGCAGGCCAGCAGCACCTGCTCGAAGCGCTCGGGGCGGCGCAGCGCGTCGCAGCGCTGCAGCAGCCGCAGCAGCGCCGCCGCGCCCAGCGTGCCGCTGCCGTGCACGTGCACATGCTCGCGCGCGACCACGTCGGCCAGCTCGCGGCAGTCGCCCGGCACGCGCAGCCGATCGGCCAGCGTGTGCGCCAGCCGCGCGCTGCGCTGCTCGTGGCCCGGGTGCCGCGGCCAGTGCTCGCGCGGCGTGTTGCCCTTGCCCAGGTCGTGGCACAGCGCGGCCCAGCGCACTGGCAGCGGCGCCTGCAGCCGTGCCGCCAGGTCCAGCACCAGCATCAGGTGCGCGCCGGTGTCGACCTCCGGGTGGTGCTCGGGCGGCTGCGGCACGCCCCACAGCCGGTCCACCTCGGGCAGCAGCCGCGCCAGCGCGCCGCAGCCGCGCAGCACCTCGAACATGCGGCTGGGCCGGGCGGCCATCAGCCCGCGCGACAGCTCCTGCCACACGCGCTCGGGCACCAGGTGGTCCACCTCGCCGGCCTCGACCATCTGCGCCAGCAGCGCCTGCGTCTCGGGCGCCACCGTGAAGTCGGTGAAGCGTGCGGCCAGCCTGGCCAGCCGCAGCAGCCGCACCGGGTCCTCGACGAAGGCCTCGGAGACATGGCGCAGCACGCGGCGCTGGAGGTCGCCGCGGCCGTCGAAGGGGTCGACCAGGCGGCCGTCCTCGGCCTGGGCGATGGCGTTGATCGTCAGGTCGCGCCGCGCCAGGTCCTGCTCCAGCGTCACCTCGCGGTCGGTGTGGAAGGTGAAGCCGTGGTAGCCGCGGCCGCTCTTGCGCTCGGTGCGCGCCAGCGCGACCTCCTCGCCGGTGGCCGGGTCCAGGAAGACCGGGAAGTCGCGGCCCACCGGCCGGTAGCCCAGCGCCACCATCTGCTCGGGCGTGGCGCCGACGGCGACCCAGTCGCGGTCGGCCGCCGGCAGCCCGAGCAGCCGGTCGCGCACCGCGCCGCCGACGACGTACAGCTTCATGCCGCCGGCGCCGCGCCCGGCCTCAGGGCCGCGTGCGGTAGGGCTCGTCCTCGGGCACCCACTCGTGCTCCTGCAGCGCGTCGGCGATCCAGGCCGCCGGGCCCGGCGCGGCGAGCAGCCGCTCCGCATAGGCAGCGGCGGCCGGCGGCAGCGGCAGCGCATAGGTGCGCACGCGCAGGGCCACCGGCGCATAGAAGGCGTCCACCGCGCCGAAGGTGCCGAACAGGAAGGGGCCCGTCGCGGCGGCGAAGATCTCGGCGATGCGCTCCAGGTCGCGCCGCACCGCCGGCTGCTCGCGCAGCACGCGCGCGCCGACCTCGGGCAGAGCGGCCTCGACATTCATCGGGCAATGCTGGCGCAGCGCGCCGAAACCGCTGTGCATCTCGGCCGCGAGCGAGCGCGCGCGGGCGCGGGCCGCGCTGTCCTGCGGCCACACGCCGCGGTCCGGATGACGCTCGTGCAGGTATTCGACGATGGCCAGGCTGTCCCAGACCGCCAGCTCGCCGTCGATCAGCACCGGCACGCGGCCGGCCGGGCTGTAGGCGCGCACCGCGGCGGCGAAACCCGCCCCGAGGCCGAGCGTGAAGCTGAGCTTGCGCTCCTCGAAGGGCAGACCCAGGCCGCGCATCAGCACCCACGGGCGCATGGACCACGACGAGTAGTTCTTGTTGCCGATCACGAGCTGCATGCGGGAAGCCTTCGGGCGGTGCGATGCGCCCGCATGCTAAGCGCCGGCGCGGCCGCCATGGATGCGATGTGCTGATGGCGGCGATGCCGCCGCGTCATCGCCGGCCACGCCGGCCGGCCCGGCCGATGCGGCGCGCCCGGCCGGCTACGGGTCGCGGCTGGCCAGCGCGCGCCAGCGGTTGAGCCGCGAGCGCGTGGCCGTGCCGCTCAGGTAGCCGGGCGCCACCGCCTCCAGCGCGCTGGCCACGATGCCCAGCTCGGCCAGCCCCGGCAGCGTGCCGCCGGCGACGTTGGGCACCTGCATCGAGTCCACGTTGTCGCGCGACATCAGCGGCTCGCCGGGCAGCAGTTCCATCGCCAGCGCCTGCAGCCGGCCGGCGAAGGCCGGCAGCGGGATCTGCGGCCGCTCGTGCCCGGACCAGCGCCCGGCCAGCCGCACCAGCTGCGACAGCGTGTAGACCGCCGGCCCGGCCAGCTCGTAGGTGCGGCCGACGCTGTCCGGGCGGTCCAGTGCGGCGACGATGGCCGCGGCCACGTCCTCGACCCACACCGGCTGGAAGCGGGCGTCGCTGCCGGCCAGCGGCATCACCGGCGCCAGGGCCTGCAGCCGTGCGAAGAGGTTCAGGAAGCGGTCCTCGGCGCCGAAGATGACGCTCGGCCGCAGCACCGTCAGCGCCAGCCCGGCGGCCTGCAGCGCGGCCTCGCCGGCGGCCTTGCTGCGCAGGTAGTTCGAGGGCGCGTCGGCGGCCACGCCGAGCGCGCTGACGTGCACGACGCGCTGCACGCCCGCGGCCGCGCAGGCGCGCGCCAGCGTCGCCGGCAGCGCCACGTGCACGCGCTCGAAGTCGGCGCGGCTGCCGTGCAGGATGGCCACCAGGTGCACGACGGCGTCGGCGCCGGCCAGCACGCGCCGGAGCGCGGCCTCGTCGTGCACGTCGGCGACCACCGGCTCCACGGTGGGCAGCGAGCGCACCGCGTCGGCGTGGCGCGCGCGGCGCGTGGGCACCACGATGCGGCCGCCGCCGCCGCCGTTGCGCTGCACCAGCCGTGCGCAGACCGCGCGGCCGACGAAGCCGGTGCCGCCGGTGACGACGATGTGGCGCGGCGCGCGCAGGGGCTTGTCCGCGTTCACGGCAGCTCCCGGTCCGGCGGCCGCGTCGCGGGGTCGCGCGGGCCGATCGGCGGCCCCAGCAGCGCGGACAGCGCCGGCATCGGCCCGCCGAGGATGGCGCTGTAGAAGACCTGGTTGGACAGCACCTTCTTGACGTAGTCGCGCGTTTCGCTGAACGGGATGCCCTCGGCCCAGGCGGCGGCCTCGATGGTGCTGACCTCGCGCCAGCGCCGCGGCCGCCCCGGGCCGGCGTTGTAGGCGGCGGTGGCCATTGCCAGCGAGCCGTCGAAGTCGTCCAGCACCAGCTTCAGGTAGCTGGCGCCCAGGTGCAGGTTCACCTGCGGGTCGTTGATCATGCCCGGCGTGAACGGCAGCCCCACCTTGCGCGCCGTCCAGCGCGCGGTGGCCGGCATCAGCTGCATCAGGCCCGAGGCGCCGACATGCGAGCGTGCATCGGTGATGAAGCGCGACTCCTGGCGGATCAGCCCGTACATCAGCGCCGGGTCCAGGCCGATCTCGCGCGCCTTCGCGACCACCTCGTCGCGGAACGGGGTCGGGAAGCGCTGCGCGAGGTCGATCTCGCTGCGCGTGCGGTCGCTGGTGTTGATGCAGCGGTCCCAGACCGCCTGGTCGCAGGCGCGCTGCGCCGCGGCCAGCAACTCGCGCTCGCCCAGCCCGCGCAGCGAGAAGTTCCACTCGCGCACGCCCTCGCTGCGCAGGCCCAGCGCCAGCAGGTGCAGCGCGCGCGTCAGCCCCGGGTGCGCGGCGGCGGCGTCGCGCTCGGCAGCCTGCAGCGCGGCGGCCGGCGACGGCAGCTCGAAGCGCTGCTCCAGCGCCTCGGTCGCCAGCTTGCCGTAGAAGCTCAGCCGCCCGGCGATGCCGGCCAGCTGTTCGCCGGCCTCCGCGCGCGCCGGCGCGCCGGCCGGGCCGCGCGGAGCCAGCGCCAGCGCAGCCTTCGCGCCCCAGTAGACCCAGGCCTCGTCGCGCTGCTCGGCCGGGCTCATCGCGGCGATGGCGCGCTGCACCAGCACCCAGTCGCGGTCCGGCGCGGGCTGGCGCAGCGCGGCGCGCACCTGCCAGGCCAGCAGGTCGTCGCTCCA
>CAZUPH010000252.1:0-5295 GCA_964621995.1 uncultured Rubrivivax sp.
GCCTCCATGTTGCTCATGCCCACGTACTTGACGAAGTATTCGAGGTCCTTCGCGTTGGTGCCGTGCGGCGTCCACGCAAAACCGTAGTCGCCGCCGGGCAGGATGCGGATGCCGCGCTTGCGCATCGCCTTCATGCTCTCGATGGCCGCCTCCAGCTCGCGGTGGTAGCCCATCTTCTCGGTCACCTCCCGCGTGAGGCCGTACTCGCTGGCGTTGAAGCAGGTGTTGATCAGCCAGGCCAGCCCCGGGGCCACGAAGTGCTCGAACTTGTGCGCCTCCAGCAGGTCCAGCGCCTCCTCGTCGGCGAAGCTGGCGTGGTAGACGACCTCGATGCCGAGCTCCACGCACTTCTTGATGGCCCAGGTGCTGCGCGCGTGCGCGGCCACGCGCTTGCCCCAGGCCTTGGCCTCCTCGACGCAGACGCGGATCTCCTCCTCGGTGAACTGGCTCATCTCCGAGGGCATGCCGGTGATGGACTCGCCGCTGAGGTTGATCTTCAGCGTGTCCACGCCGTACTTGGCGAACATGCGCACGCAGCGCCGCATCTCGTGCGGTCCGCTGACCACGGCGCCGAAGGCGAATTCGCTCTGCGGCAGGTGCGGCGCGGTGGTGTCGCCCAGGCCGCCGGGCACCGTGATCTCCTGGCTGGCGGCCAGGTAGCGCGGGCCGATGATGGTGCCGTCGTTGATCGCGTTGCGGATCACCACGTCCAGCCGCGGCTTGGCCGCCGCGGCGCCGACGCAGCTGGTCCAGCCCATGTCCAGGTAGCGCTCGGCGACCTGCGCGCACCACAGGATGTGCTCCTCCGGCGGCATGCGCTGGATGGCGTCCAGGCTGGGCTGGTCGTTCCAGCTGAAGTGCGTGTGCGCCTCCACCATGCCCGGCATCAGGAAGGCGCCGGCGCCGTCGATGACGGTCGCGCCGGCCACCGGCGGCGTGCGCTGGCCGTAGCCGGTGCGCACGACACGTGCGATGCGCTTGCCCTGCACCAGCACGTCGCCGGTGAAGGGCTGCTCGCCGCCGCCGTCGAAGATGCGCACGTTGGTGAAGTGCACGTCGGCCATGGTCGGTGTCTCCTTCAGCTGCGCACGCGTTCGAGGAAGTCGCGCAGGGCACGCTGGCTCTCGGCGGGACGCTCCAGCATCGGCCAGTGGCCGCAGCGCGAGAGCACCTCCACGCGCGCATCGGGCAGCCGCTCGGCGAGCTGGCGCGCACCGGACAGCGGCGTGACCTGGTCCTCGTCGCCGTTGACGACGAGCACCGGGCAGCGGATCAGCTCGGTGCGTGCCCCCTCGGCCTCGGCCAGCGCGAGGCAGTTCCTGGCCAGGCCTTCCGGGTCCTGCGCGCCCACGCATTCGCGCACGAAGGCCACGGTGACCGGTTGTGCCTGCTTCGTGCTGGCCGACAGCGCAAATTCGGAGATGCCCTCGGCGATCTCGAACAGTGAGCCCGCCGAGCGCGCCGCCGCCGCGCGCGCACGCATGCCCTCGCGCATGGCCTGCGCCGGCTGCCATAGCGCGCCGAACAGCGCCAGGCTGCGCACCAGCTGCGGCGCCATCACCGCGAGGTGCTGCGCGATCAGGGTGCCGAAGCTGTGGCCGACGACATGGGCCCGCACGATGCCCAGCGCCGCGCACACGCGCTGCAGCGCCTGCGCGTGCACCTCGGCCGTGAGTGGCGGCGCGCCATCGGCCACCGCATGGGCGCGCGCCGAGCGCCCGGCGCCGGGCAGGTCCACGCGCACGCAGCGCCAGCGCGCCAGCGCCGGCAGCAGCGGCGTCCACACGTTCAGGCTGCCGCCCAGCCCGTGCACGAAGAGCACGGCGTCGCCCTCGCCGCGCGAGTCCACGGCCATGCGGTCGACCCAGGCGACGGCCATGCGGCTCAGGCCTCCACCGCCGCCGCAGCGTCCGAGGGTCTTGCGGTGAAGCGGTTCTCGATCGCGCCGATGCCGTCGATCTCCACGCGCACCACGTCGCCTTCCTTCAGCCAGCGCGGCGGCTTGAAGCCCATGCCCACGCCCGAGGGCGTACCGGTGGCGATGAGGTCCCCGGGCAGCAGCGTGATGCCGCGCGAGCAGGTCTCGATCAGCGTGGCGATGTCGAAGATCATGTCCCGCGTGCGGCCGTCCTGGCGCAGCTCGGGTTCGCCGCCGCTGGGCGTGACCCAGCCGCGCACGCGCGTGTCGCGCGCGTCGAGCTCGTCGATGCCGACGATCCACGGCCCCATCGGGCAGAAGGTGTCGAAGCTCTTGCCCAGCTCCCACTGCTGGTGGCGCACCTGCACGTCGCGCGCGCTGACGTCGTTGACCACCGTCCAGCCGAAGACATGCTCCAGCGCACGCGAGCGCGGGATGTCGCGGCCGCCGCGGCCGATGACGACGGCGAGCTCGCTCTCGTAGTCGATCTGCTCGGTCACTGCGCGGCCGGGCAGGCGCACGTCGTCGTGCGGGCCGACCACGGTCTCGGGCAGCTTGGTGAAGACGATGGGCCAGGCATCGCGCTCGGGCAGCTGCTCGCGAAAGACCGTGTCGGCCAGCTCGGCGGCGTGCTCGCGGTAGTTGCGCCCGGCGCAGAACAGGCTGCGCAGCGGCTTCGGCAGCGGCGCGCGCAGCGTGACCGCTTCCACCGGGATGCGCGGCCCGGCGGCCGGCGGCAGGCCCTCGCCGCGCACAAGCGCCTGGATCAGCGGCAACGTGCCGCGCGAGGCGTCGCCCAGCGCCAGCGGCGTCAGCTCGCGTCCGCAGGGCGAGACGACACCGGCATGGTGGCGTCCGCCCCAGCTCCAACTGGCCAGGCGCATGGACCCTTGTCTCCGTCCGGGGGGATCGCTGGCGGCCGGCGTCGGGGCCGGTCGCCGCGAGACTTGTGCTCGTCTTTGAGACTTGCGTCTCAAATCGGGATGAGCGCATCATACGGGCCGCACTCACCCCACCACAAGTCGGGCCAGGCGGTTCGCGGACCCGGACTAACCCCTAAGCGATACCCTGCACCGCAATGCCATGGCGCGCCTGAAGCACAAGCTGAGCGAACCGCCCGCGCCGCCCGAGCGCGGCGTCAAGGCGGCCACCTTCCGGCTGCTGCTGGACACCGCGATGGACATCATCCGCGAGGCCGGCCACATCCCGTCGGTGGCCGAGGTCGCGGTGCGCTCCAAGGTCTCGCGCGCCACGGCCTACCGCTACTTCCCCAGCCGCAGCGCACTGATCACCGCGGTCATCGACAGCTCGCTGGGCCCGGTGCGCACGCTGTCCAGCGACAACCCGGACGGCCGCGCGCGCGTGCACGAGCTGTTCATGCAGACCTTCCCGCGCTTCAAGGAGTTCGAGCCGCAGCTGCGCGCGGCCGCGCAGCTGTCGCTGGAGCAGTGGGCGCTGGAACGTGCCGGCCTGCTGGAGGAGGAGCCGTACCGGCGCGGTCACCGCGTGCGCATCCTGGGCCACGCGATCGCGCCGCTGGCCCCGGGGCTGCCGCCGGCGGTGCGCGACCGCCTGCACCGCGCGCTGTCGGTCGTCTACGGCATCGAGCCCTACATCGTGCTGAAGGACATCTGGGGGGTCTCGGACCGCGAGGTCGAGCGCATCGCGCTGTGGATGGCCGACGCGCTGATCGACGCCGCCCTGCGCGACGCCGCGGCGGAGCAGGCCGCCAGGCCGCCGCGTTCGCCGCGCGGCGAACGCGCGGCGCGCGCCGGCGTGGCCGCGCCATGAACGCCGCACCGCCCCGCGACGGCGCCTGGTTCGACGCGCAGTACAACGCGCGCGCCGCGATCCCCGAGCACCCGGCGATCCTGCGCCGCTGGGCCGAGCGCTCCGAAGCGGCGCTCGAGGCCGGCCCGCACCGGCTGGACATCGCCTACGGCAGCGACGCGAGCGAGCGCCTGGACCTCTTCCTGCCCCACGCCGCGCCGGGCCCCGCGCCGGTGCTGGTCTATTTCCACGGTGGCTACTGGCGCGCGCTGGACAAGCGCGACCAGCGCTTCGTCGCGCCGCCCTTCGCCGAGGCCGGCGCGCTGGTCGTGCTGCCCAACTATGCGCTGTGCCCGGCGGTGAGCATCGAGCACATCGTGCGCCAGACGGTGCAGGCGCTGGCCTGGGTGTGGCGCCATGCCGCGCGCCACGACGGCGACCCCTCGCGCATCGTCGTCGCCGGGCACTCCGCCGGCGGCCACCTGGCGGCGATGCTGCTGCAGTGCCGCTGGCACCTGGTCGCACCCGACCTGCCGCCCGGCCTGGTGCGCGCCGCGCTCGCGGTCTCCGGCCTGTACGACCTGGAGCCGCTGCGCCATGCGCCCTTCCTGGCGGCCGACCTGCGGCTGGACCCGACCTCGGCCCGCCGCCTGAGCCCGGCGCGCATGCCGCCGCCGGCGGGCCGGCTGGTGGCACTGGTGGGCGGCGACGAGAGTGCGGAGTTCCACCGCCAGCAGGCGCTGGTCGCGCGCGCCTGGGGCGATCGCGTGCACACCGGCGTCGTGCCGGGCTGCCACCACATGAACGTGCTGCACACGCTGGCCGACCCGGGCTCGGCGACGCACCGGCTGGCCAGGGACCTGCTCGGCCTGGCCTGAGCAGGCATGAATGCCCCCGGCGCGTCCGAGCGGGCCGCGCCAGCGCCGCTAACCGTCAGAATGTGCGCCACATGCCCGAGCTGCTGCCTTCGCTGGCGCTGACGCGCCTGCGCCCGCCCCGCCTGCGCGTCGAGCTGGCCGCCCGACCGGCGCTGGAGTCCGCGCTGGACGAGGCGCTGCGCGAGCGCCGCCTGGTGCTGCTGTCGGCGCCGGCCGGCTGGGGCAAGACCGCGCTGCTGGTGGACGCGCTGCAGCGCCTGCCCGCGGCCGCGGCGCAGGCCTGGGTGTCGGTCGACGAGGACGACGACCTGCCGCGGCTGCTCGCCGCGCTGCTGCTGGCGCTGGACCCGCTGGACCTGCCGTGGCGCACCGACCCCGATGCGCTGGTCGCCGCGGCGGCGCGCGGCGAGGGCGCGCGTGCCGCCGCGGCGCTGGTCAATGCGCTCGCGGCGGCCGAGGTCGCGCGCGGCGTCATCGTGCTCGACGACCTGCACCGCCTCGGCGATGCGGCCGCGCTGGCCTGGCTGGACACCCTGGTCGAGCGGCTGCCGGCGGCCTGGGGCCTGGTCGTCGCGAGCCGGGCGGACCCGCCGCTGGCGCTGGCGCGCTGGCGTGCCGCCGGCGAGCTGGCGGCCTTCCGCCAGGACCGGCTGCGCCTGGACGAGACGGCGCTGGCCGCGCTGTGCGTGCGCCACGGCCTGGCGCCCGCGCTCGCCGCGCCGCTGGCCG
>CAZUPH010000253.1:0-5294 GCA_964621995.1 uncultured Rubrivivax sp.
CCTGCGCCGCGTCCAGCACCATCGGCGGCGTGCCGCCGGCGCGCACGGTGTCGATGGCCGCCAGCAGCAGCCGCCGGTTGGCCATGATGACGCGGTCGCTGGTGCCCAGGTGCTCGCGCGTGCGGTCCTGGATGGCGCCCATGCTCTCCACCGCCCACTGGTCGTGCACGTTGATGTCCTGCTCGCCCATGCCGAGGTAGGTGCGTGTGCGCTGCTCCTCCTCGCGGTAGCCCCAGTCGTCGTGGCGGCCGCGGCGCGGCAGGTAGTCGGGCAGGACGGTGTTGACCAGGCGCTGCGCGCGCATGGTCTCCTTGTCCAGCGGCGCGTCGAAGCTGGTGAAGAAGCTGTACCAGTAGGTGTTGAGGTCGTCCACCGGCACGTGCAGCTGCGTGATGGTCAGCGTCTCCGACAGCGGGATCACGAAACCCTGCGGAAACAGCGACCAGGTCACGCGCACATGCGTGCGGGCCTCGTCGATCAGGCGCAGCGTGGTCAGCCGCGTCAGCCCCGGCGCGACCTGCTCGTGGCGGATCTCGGGGCTGCAGAACTCGCGCAGCACGCGCGTCATCGGCCAGCGCTGGCCGTCGACCGTGCCGACGCTGGCGCTGCGGAACTGGCGGCCGTAGGCGCGGGCCGGGTCGGCGCCCGCGTCCTCGTCGTCCAGCATGCGGTGCAGGAACGACGGGTGCGCGGGGTCGATGCCCACCTCCACCGCCTGCAGCCAGTTGCAGCGCCACAGGCCCTTGAAGGCGAAGGAATGGCTGTCCGGCGCGGCGTAGCAGTCGAAGGCCGGCAGCGCCGGCGGCGGCAGGTCCTCCGGCCCGAGGTACGCGGACAACACGCCGGCGGCCACACGCAGCGGGTAGCTGCGCTGGCGCACGCGCTGGCACAGGGTGCTGCCGGCGGGTTCGGCCGGGGTCTGCAGGCAGCGCCCGTCGGCGGCGAACTTCCAGCCGTGGAAGGGGCAGCGGATGCCGTCGCCCTCGTGGCGCGCGAATTTCAGGTCGGCGCCGCGGTGCGGGCAGTCGCGGTCCAGCAGCGAATACGCACCGGCCGCGTCGCGCCACAGCACCAGGTCCTGGCCGAGCAGGCGCACCGCCTTCAGCGGCCGCGTGGCCATGGCCGGGTCCAGCCGCGGGTCGAATTCGTCCAGCAGCGCCACCGGCTGCCAGTAGCGGCGCAGCAGCTCGCCGCAGGGCGTGCCCGGCCCGATGCGGGTGATCAGTTCGTTCTGCGCGGCTTGCATGGCCCGCGCAGTCTAGGCAGCCCCGCGCGGCCGGCGCAACCAAGGAAACGCGCAGGCGCCGTGCACCGGCACGGCGCCTGTCACTTGCCGCGTGTCAGAGCGCCGGCTCCATCAGCGTGCGCGCGACCAGCTCGTCCAGCAGCTCCTGCCCGGGCAGCGGGATCAGCGGCGCGCCGGCCAGCGCCCGCACGCGGTCGAAGGCGTCGTCCAGGCGCTGCCCGCGCAGCACCGGGCCATGGGCCGAGGCGACGACGCGGGCGCCCAGCGCCTCGACCGTGTCGACGTGGCGGTTGTAGGCGGCACGGTCCAGCCAGGGGTGCCAGGGCGAGACCGCGCTGCCGAAGGTGGAGACCTGCTCCAGCGTCTCGGCGGGCAGCTCGTCGGCGTCCAGCGCACCGGGCGTGAGCGCGGCGAAGGTGTCCACGATCCACATCGCGCCGCTCTTCGCGTCGTACAGGCCGCGCGTCGTGGGGCCGTCGAAGATCGGCGGGCGGAACAGGTGCAGCGTGCGGTCGCCCGCGTCGAGGCGGTCGCCGGGTTCCAGCCAGCGCATGCGGTGCAGCGGCAGGCCCGGCTTTTCGAGCCCCAGGCGCTCGACGCTGAAGAAGTTGGTCACCAGCGTCGCCTTCGGGCAGCGCTCCAGCACGTCCAGCAGCGAGCCGGTGTGGTCGCCGTCGTCGTGCGACAGGAAGATCCAGCGCACGTCCTCGGGCTCGACGATCGAGAAGGTCTTCTCCAGCCACTGCTCGCGGTGCACCGGCGCGCCGGTGTCGACGATCACCGGCTCGCGGCCGCGGATGACCATCGAGTTGGCGGGCAGGAACAGGCCGTCCTCGGCCGGGGCCAGGTTCGGGATCAGCCAGGTGTCGGCGGCGATGCGCAGGGGCGGGGTGGCGGGAGGCACTTGGGCGGCAGGGTTCATGGGGCTCGGTCCTCGGGGGTGTGGGGAAGAGGTGGACGGGCCGCCATCGTGCGCGGCCGGGGCCGGCGAGGCATCGCCCGGATGGGCCATCCGACGGGCCATGACACGGCGCAGCGCGTGCCGGCCGCCGCGCTCCGGCCGGCCCGGGGCGAGTCCCCGGTTGACGGCGCGGCGGGCCGGCGCCCAGACTCCGGCGACCCTGCCCTGCACCCGGGGCCTGCCCGCCGCCGATGCCCTCGCACCGCAACCTGGACCTGTTCTCGCTGGAGTGCTTCGACATGCTGATGCACGAGCGCAGCGTCTCGCGTGCGGCGCAGCGCATGGGGCTGTCGCAGTCGTCGATGAGCGAGGTGCTGGCGCGGCTGCGCGAGCGCTTCGGCGACCCGCTGCTGGTGCGCACGCGCGAAGGCATGGTGCCGACCGAACGCGCCCAGGCCCTGCTGCCGCAGGTGCGGCTGGCCATCGACGGCCTGCGCGACGTGCTCGAGCGGGCCGCCGACTTCGACCCCGCGCAGGCCGGCGAACGCTTCCGCATCACCGCCACGGACTATGCCCAGCTGCTGCTGGCCTCGGCGCTGATCGGCCACCTGCGCGCGCACGCGCCCGGCTGCCGGGCCGAATTCGTGACCGTCAACCTGCGCGCCGTGGAGCAGGCGCTGGAGGCGGGCGACGTGGACCTGGCCATCGCCTACTACCCCGAGCCGCCGCCCGCGCTGCGCCGCGGCCCGCTGTTTGCCGACCGCTACGTGTGCATCGTGCGCCAGGGCCACCCGGCCGCCGGGCAGCCGCTGACGCCCGAGGCCTTCGCGGCGCTGCCCCATGTCAGCGTGTCGCCGAGCGGCCTGTCGTACTTCGCGAACCTGGTGGACTCGGCGCTCGAGGTGCTCGGCCTCGTGCGCCATGTCGTCGTGCGCTGCCCGCACTTCCTGATCGCCAGCCACCTGGTGGCGGAGTCCGACCTCGTGCTGGCCCTGCCGGCGCGTGCCGCGCAGGCCGTGACGCGCTACCTGCCGGTGCAGGCGATCGGGATCCCGCTGGCGCTGGACCCGGTGGACGTGTCGATGTACTGGCACGAGCGCTGCCACCACAGCCGCTCGCACCAGTGGCTGCGCGAGGCCGTCCGCGGCCTGCTCGTCACGCCGGCGGGCTGAACACCGGCGCCGGCGGCAGGCCGCGCCCGACGCCGTCCACGCGTTCGAGCAGCCGGTTGCGCTGCGCCACCACCCAGCCCGTCTCGGCGGTGGCCCGGCGATAGGCCAGCCAGCGCGGATCGGCGTACAGCCGTCCGCGGCGCGCCTCCCTCTCGGCCGCGTCGAGGTAGCCCCACAGGTGCACGAAGCCGTCCAGCTCGCCGTCGGCGGCGGTGAAATAGGCCAGCGGCTCGCCCAGGTGCTCGCGCATCAGCGGCAGCGCCTGCGCCAGGTGCGCCTGCAGGTAGCGCGCCAGGCAGCCCGGCGCGACGAGGTAGGTGCGTTCGTCGACCAGCATCGCGGCCGGCGTGGTTCAGTCGGTGCTGCGGATGCCGCGCTCGCGCAGGAAGGCACTCCACTTGCGACCGTCGCGCTGCACCAGCTCGGCCAGCTCGGCCGGGCCGCCGTGCAGCGGCTCCAGTCCCAGCGTCGCGTAGCGTTCCTTCACCGCCGGCAGCTCCAGCGTGCGCGCCAGCTCGCGCTGCGCCTTCTGCACCTCGGCCGCGGCCAGCCCCGGCGGCCCGAAGACCGCATACCAGGCATTGGCCTCGAAGCCCGGCAGGCCGGCCTCGGCCATCGTCGGCACCTCGGGCCAGGCGGGCAGGCGCTGGCGCGTGGTCACCGCCAGCGCGCGCAGCTGCCCGCCGCGCACCAGCGGGGCCACCGCGGCGACGCTGTTGAACATGATGCCCACGCGGCCGGCGATCAGGTCCGGCATCACCTGCCCCGAACCCTTGTAGGGCACATGCGTGGCCTTCACGCCGGCCAGGCTCTCCATCAGCGCGCCGGCGATGTGCTGCATGGTGCCGTTGCCGGCCGAGGCATAGGTCAGCGCGTCGGCGCTGCCGCGCGCCGCGGCCAGCACCTCGCCCAGGTTGCGGTAGGGCCCGGCGGCGGCCGTGACCAGCATCAGCGGCGTGGAGGCGACCAGCGCCACCGGCGTGAAGTCGCGCAGCGGGTCGTACGGGAAGTTGGCGTACAGCGACGGGTTGATCACGTGCGTGGCCGCGGTGGTCACCAGCAGCACACCGCTGTCCGCCGCCGACTTGGCCACGAAGTCGGCGCCCAGCGTGCCGCCCGCCCCGGCCTTGTTCTCGACGACCACGCTGCCGTACGCGGCTGCCATCTCGTGGGCGAACAGCCGCGCCAGGATGTCCGGCGCGCCGCCCGGGCCGTAGGGCACGACCAGGCGCAGCGGCCGGCCCTGCGCGAGCACGCGGGCCGGGCGCCAGCCCGTCGCGGCGGCGACGAGGCCCAGGCAGGCGGTGCGGCGGTCGAGCTTCATGGTGTCCCCCGGTTCGACGGTGTCTCGTCAGTTCATGTTCGGCGTCAGGTGGCGGCCGCCGTCGACCAGCAGCACGGTGCCGGTGACGTAGCGGTTGCCGGCCAGGAACAGCACCGCGTCGGCCACGTCCTCGGCGCGGCCGGTGCGGCGCACCGGCACGCCGCGCGCTGCCGCGGCGTAGAAGTCCGCGCGCGCCGTGGCGTCCAGCTTGTCCCAGTACGGCGTCTCGATCACGCCCGGCGCGACGGCATTCACGCGCGTGGGCGCCAGCTCCAGCGCCAGCGGGCGCACCAGCGCGTCCAGCCCGCCGTTGACCACCGCCAGCGCGCCCATGCCCGGCGCGGCCAGCTGCGAGGCCGCGCCGTTGACCAGCGTCACCGAACCGCCCGGCCGCAGCGCGCCGGCGGCATGCTTCAACGCATGCAGGTAGGCCCAGAGCTTGTTGTCGAAGTAGCGGCGCATCGCCGCGCTGTCCAGGCCCGCGAAGGGGCCGATGGTGCCGCCGGCATTGGCGCACAGCACCAGGTGGTCCAGCGGCGCCTCGGCGGCGAAGAAGCGCACGACCTCGTCCTCGACGCTGGCGTCCAGCACGCGCCAGCGCAGCGGCGGCGCCGCGCCGGCCGCGGCCTCGCGCAGCCGTGCCTCGGTGCG
>CAZUPH010000254.1:0-5279 GCA_964621995.1 uncultured Rubrivivax sp.
GCTTCGGGCTGGACGAGGTCGCGCTGTCGGCCTCCGCCAGCGCTGGGTGCGTGCGCTGGTGCGCATCGTCACCGTCGGCCGCCGGCTCGACGCGCCGCGCGGCGTGCGGCTGCGCCTGGGCCTGGAGCGCCTGGGGCCGATCTTCGTCAAGTTCGGCCAGGTGCTGTCCACGCGGCGCGACCTCGTGCCGCTGGACGTGGCCGACGAGCTGGCGAAGCTGCAGGACCGCGTGCCGCCGTTCCCGGCCGCGCAGTCGCGCAGGCTCGTGGAGCAGGCCTTCGGGCGGCGCATCGAGGAGCTCTTCGCGCGCTTCGACGCCGAGCCGGTGGCCAGCGCCTCGATCGCGCAGGTGCACTTCGCGCAGCTGCACGACGGGCGCGAGGTGGCGGTGAAGGTGCTGCGCCCGGGCATGCTGCAGGTCATCGACCAGGACCTGTCGCTGCTGCACCGGCTGGCGCGCTGGGTCGAGCGGCTGTCGGTGGACGGCAAGCGGCTCAAGCCGCGCGAGGTGGTGGCCGAGTTCGACGGCTACCTGCACGACGAGCTGGACCTCGTGCGCGAGGCCGCCAACGCCGCGCAGCTGCGGCGCAACATGGACGGCCTGGACCTCGTGCTGATCCCCGAGATGCACTGGGAGCTGTGCAAGCCCGGCGTGATCGTGATGGAGCGCATGCGCGGCGTGCCGATCAGCCAGATCGAGAGGCTGCGCGAGGCCGGCGTGGACATCAGGCGGCTGGCGCGCGACGGCGTGACGATCTTCTTCACGCAGGTCTTCCGCGACGGCTTCTTCCACGCCGACATGCACCCCGGCAACATCCAGGTCAGCCTGGACCCGGCGACCTTCGGGCGCTACATCGCGCTGGACTTCGGGATCATCGGCACGCTGACCGAGTTCGACAAGGAGTACCTGGCGCACAACTTCATCGCCTTCTTCCGCCGCGACTACAAGCGCGTCGCCGAGCTGCACATCGAGAGCGGCTGGGTGCCGCCGAACACCCGCGTGGACGCGCTGGAGGGCGCCATCCGCGCCGTCTGCGAGCCGCACTTCGACCGCCCGCTGAAGGACATCTCGCTGGGCCAGGTGCTGATGCGGCTGTTCCAGACCAGCCGCCGCTTCAACGTCGAGATCCAGCCCCAGCTCGTGCTGCTGCAGAAGACGCTGCTCAACATCGAGGGCCTGGGCCGCCAGCTCGACCCCGAACTGGACCTGTGGACGACGGCCAAGCCTTTCCTGGAGCGCTGGATGAACGAGCAGATCGGCTGGCGCGGCCTGCTCGAGCGGCTGAAGAACGAAAGCCCGCGCTATGCGCAGCTGCTGCCCGAGCTGCCACGCCTGCTGCACCAGGCGCTGCAGCGCCAGGCCCACCCGGACGAATCGCCCGCGCTGATGGCGCTGCTGGCCGAGCAGCGGCGCACCAACCGGCTGCTGCAGGGGCTGCTGTGGGCGCTGGCCGGCTTCGTGCTGGGCGCGCTGGCGGTGCGGGCCTGGGTCTTGATCCACCCATGACCGCCCCCAGGTCCGGGCTGCGCCCGGCACCCCGCCCGGGCCGCGCCGGGGCGCCCGGCGGGACCCGCGCCGGCACCAGGACAGCTATAATTTCCCGTTTTGCGTCAAGGGTTTAGCCTGCCATGCCGATCTACGCCTACCGCTGCTCGTCCTGCGGCCACGCGCAGGACCTGCTGCAGAAGATCTCCGACCCTGTGCTGACCACCTGCCCGGCCTGCGGCGCCGAGACCTTCACCAAGCAGGTCACGGCCGCCGGCTTCCAGCTCAAGGGCTCGGGCTGGTACGTGACCGACTTCCGCGGCGGCAACGCCGGCGGCAAGAAGGACGCCGACCAGGCCGCCGACAAGGCCGATGGCAAGGCCGATGGCAAGGCCGACGGCAAGGCGCCCGAGGCCGGCTCGTCCGAGGCCAAGCCGGCCGGCAAGCCCGCGGCCGCCGCAGCCGCCCCGGCCGCTGCAGCCGCGCCCGCCGCGCCCGCCGCCGGCGACTGAGCCGTCGCGCCCGGCCCACCGGCACCCCGCTCCGTGAAGCGCTACTTCGTCGCCGGCCTCCTGGTCTGGTTGCCGCTGGCGATCACGATCTGGGTGCTGTCCTGGCTGCTCGGCGCCTTCGACGGCATCTTCTCGGCGCTGCTCACGGCACTGGAGGCGCTGCTGCCCGAATCCGTGGCGGGCAGCCTGGGCCAGCTGCGCAAGATCCCCTTCCTCAGCGTGGCGGTGCTGGGCGCCATCCTGCTGGCCACCGGGATGTTCGCGACCAACATCTTCGGCCAGTGGTGGGTGCACCAGTGGGACCGCCTGCTGCACAAGATCCCGATCGTCAAGTCGATCTACAGCTCGGTGCGGCAGGTCTCGGACACGCTGTTCTCGAGCAGCGGCAACGCCTTCCGCGAGGCGGTGCTGGTGCAGTACCCGCGCCAGGGCAGCTGGACCATCGCCTTCGTCACCGGACGGCCCGGCGGCGAGGTCGCGGCGCGGCTGCCCGGCGACTATGTCAGCGTGTACGTGCCCACGACGCCCAACCCCACCTCCGGCTTCTTCCTGATGATGCCGCGCGCCGACGTGCTGGAATTGCGCATGAGCGTGGACGAGGCGCTGAAGTACGTCATCTCGATGGGCGTCGTCGCGCCGCCCGCGGCACGGCCCGCGCCGGCGCTGCCGGCCCGAAACTGACCGGGCTGGCCGGCCCGGCATCCGGCCCGCCCTGACGCGCTGCGTGCAGCGCGCGAGCGCCGCCCACGAACGAGTACCCCACCGATTTCCCCGGAGCACACGCATGAGAACGACCTACTGCGGCCTGGTCAGCGAGAAGCTGATGGACCAGACCGTCACGCTGATGGGCTGGGCCCACCGCCGCCGCGACCACGGCGGCGTCATCTTCATCGACCTGCGCGACCGCGAAGGCCTGGTGCAGATCGTCTGCGACCCCGACCGCCCCGAGATGTTCGCCACCGCCGAGGGCGTGCGCAACGAGTTCTGCCTGAAGGTGGTCGGCCGCGTGCGCGCGCGCCCGGCCGGCACCGAGAACGCCCAGCTCACCAGCGGCAAGGTCGAGGTGCTGGCGCACGAGCTGGAGGTGCTCAACGCCAGCGTCACGCCGCCGTTCCAGCTCGACGACGAGAACCTCAGCGAGACCGTGCGCCTGACGCACCGCGTGCTGGACCTGCGCCGCCCGCAGATGCAGAAGAACCTGATGCTGCGCTACCGCGTGGCCATCGAGGTGCGCAAGTTCCTCGACGAGCAGGGCTTCATCGACATCGAGACGCCGATGCTCACGAAGAGCACGCCCGAGGGCGCGCGCGACTACCTGGTCCCCAGCCGCGTGCACGACGGCATGTTCTTCGCGCTGCCGCAGAGCCCGCAGCTGTTCAAGCAGCTGCTGATGGTGGCCGGCTTCGACCGCTACTACCAGATCACCAAGTGCTTCCGCGACGAGGACCTGCGCGCCGACCGCCAGCCCGAGTTCACGCAGATCGACATCGAGACCAGCTTCCTCGACGAGGCCGAGATCCGCGCCATCACCGAGGCCATGGTGCGCACCGTCTTCCGCAAGACCATGGGCGTGGAGCTGCCGGTGTATGCCGAGCTCAGCTATGCCGAGGCCATGCACCGCTACGGCAGCGACAAGCCCGACCTGCGCGTGAAGCTGGAGTTCACCGAGCTGACCGACGTGATGAAGGACGTGGACTTCAAGGTCTTCTCGGGCCCCGCCACCAGCAAGGGCGGGCGCGTGGCGGCGCTGCGCGTGCCCGGCGGCGGCGAGATGAGCCGCGGCGAGATCGACGCCTACACCGAGTTCGTCAAGATCTACGGCGCCAAGGGCCTGGCCTGGATCAAGGTCAACGACGCCGGCAAGGGGCGCGAGGGCCTGCAGAGCCCGATCGTCAAGAACCTGCACGACGCCGCGGTGGCCGAGGTCGTCGCGCGCACCGGCGCGCGCAACGGCGACCTGATCTTCTTCGGCGCCGACCGCGCCAAGGTCGTCAACGACGCGCTGGGCGCGCTGCGCGTGAAGATCGGCCACAGCGAGTTCGGCCGCAGCAAGGGCCTGTTCGAGGACCGCTGGGCGCCGCTGTGGGTGACCGACTTCCCGATGTTCGAGTACGACGAGGACGCCGGGCGCTGGAACGCGATGCACCACCCCTTCACCAGCCCGAAGGACGGCCACGAGGCCTACATGGCGACCGACCCCGGCCGCTGCCTGGCCAAGGCCTACGACATGGTGCTCAACGGCTGGGAGATCGGCGGCGGCTCGGTGCGCATCCACCGCGCCGACGTGCAGGCCAAGGTCTTCGAGGCGCTGGCCATCAGCCCCGAGCAGCAGCGCGTGAAGTTCGGCTTCCTGCTCGACGCGCTGCAGTACGGCGCGCCGCCGCACGGCGGCCTGGCCTTCGGGCTGGACCGCATCGCCACGCTGATGACGGGCGCGGAGAGCATCCGCGACGTGATCGCCTTCCCGAAGACGCAGCGCGCGCAGTGCCTGCTGACCGGCGCGCCCAGCGTGGTCGACGAGGCGCAGCTGCGCGAGCTGCACATCCGGCTGCGCAACCCGAAGGCGCAGGTCTGACGCCGGGCCCCGGGGCGGCTCGGCCGCCCCGGGGCCCGGCTAACATGCGCCGCAGGCGGCGCGGTACCGGCGGCGCCGCCATGGCCCGCCCGCGATGTCCCAGCCCGCACGTCCGTACAAGATCCCCGAGTCGGTGCTCGTCGTGATCCACACGCCGGCGCTGGAGGTGCTGCTGATCGAGCGCGCCGACAAGCCCGGCTACTGGCAGAGCGTCACCGGCAGCCTGGACGCGCCCGACGAGGCGCTGGCCGAGACCTGCCGGCGCGAGGTGGCCGAGGAGACCGGCATCGACGCCGCGCAGGGCCTGCTGCGCGACTGGGGCCTGACCAACCTGTACGAGATCTACCCGGTCTGGCGCCACCGCTACGCGCCCGGCGTCACGCACAACACCGAGCATGTCTACGGCCTCACGCTGCCGCACCGCGTGCCGGTGAGGCTGAACCCGCGCGAGCACCTCGCGCACGCCTGGCTGCCCTGGCGCGAGGCGGCCGACCGCTGCTTCTCCCCCAGCAACGCCGAGGCCATCCTGCAGCTGCCGCGCTTCGTGCAGCATCCGCAGCCGTGAACCAGCTCAATCCGCTGAATTCGTCGCTGCTGCCGCCGGCCACGCAGATGCACGGCCTGCGCGTGGCCACCTACAACATCCACAAGGGCGTGCGCGGCGTCGGCCCGCGCAAGCGGCTGGAGATCCACAACCTGGGCCTGG
>CAZUPH010000255.1:0-5247 GCA_964621995.1 uncultured Rubrivivax sp.
CGGCGCCGCGCTGGGCAACGAAGTCTCGCTGCTGGCCAGCGCCGTCGCGCCGACGAAGGCGCTGCTCGACGCCTGGCGCGCGCGCGGCTGGCCCGTCGTGCACACGCGCGAGTCCCACGCCCCGGACCTCTCGGACTGCCCGCCGGCCAAGCGCCACCGCGGCAGCCCCCGGCTGCGCATCGGCGACCCCGGGCCGATGGGCCGGCTGCTGGTGCGCGGCGAGCCCGGCTGCGAGATCGTCCCGGCGCTCGCCCCCCGGACCGGCGAGATCGTGATCGACAAGCCGGGCAAGGGAGCGTTCCACGCCACGGCGCTGCAGTCCGAGCTGCAGCGCCTGGGCGTGACCCAGCTCGTCTTCGCCGGCGTCACGACCGAGGTCTGCGTGCAGACGACGATGCGCGAGGCCAACGACCGCGGCTACGACGGCCTGCTGGTCGAGGAGGCGACGGCGAGCTACTTCCCCGCGTTCAAGGCGGCCACGATCGAGATGATCGTCGCCCAGGGCGGCATCGTCGGCTGGGCGGCGCCGCTGGCGGCACTGCAAGAGGCGCTGCATGACTTGCCGCCGGAGGCGCCGGCCACCGCGGCGGCGGCGCGCTGAAGCCATGGGCCGCATCGTCCTCGCCCGCCTGCTCTCGGCGCTGCCGAACCTGCTCGGTGTCGTCGTCGTCACCTTCGTGCTCACGCGCGCGCTGCCGGGCGACCCGGCGGCCTACTTCGCCGGCGGTGCGGCCACGCTGGAGGCCGTGGAGCAGGTGCGCCGGCAGCTGGGCCTGGACAAGTCGCTGCTGCAGCAGTTCTTCGCCTATGTCGCGGCACTGGCGCGCGGCGACCTGGGTCTGTCGCTGACCACCGGGCAGCCGGTGGCCCAGGAACTGATGCAGCGCCTGCCGGCCTCGCTGGAGATCGTGCTGCTGGCACTGGTGCTGTCCTGCGGCCTGGGCCTGCCGCTGGGCGTGATGGCGGCCACGCGGCCGGGCTCGTGGGTGGACCAGCTGTGCCGCGTCGTCACCACTGCCGGCGTGTCGCTGCCCACCTTCTTCACCGGGCTGCTGCTGGCCTACGTCTTCTACTTCCTGCTCGGCTGGGCGCCCTCGCCGCTGGGGCGGCTGGATCCGATGTGGTCGCCGCCGGCACACGTGACGGGCTTCTACCTGATCGACGCCGCGATCGCGCGCGACCCCGGCCTGTGGTGGGCCGCGTTCAAGCAGCTGATCCTGCCGGTGCTGACGATGGCCGTCTTCGTGCTCGCACCGATCGCGCGCATGACGCGCGGCGCCATGCTCTCGGTGCTCAGCAGCGACTTCGTGCGCACCGCGCGCGCCAGCGGCCTGGCCACGCCCACGGTGCTGGTGACCTACGCGCTGCGCAACGCGATGCTGCCGGTGGTCACCACGCTGGGCATGGTGTTCGGCTTCATGCTGGGCAGCAGCGTGATCGTCGAGAAGGTCTTCGGCTGGCCCGGGCTGGGCAGCTACGCCATCGACGCGCTGACCGCCAGCGACTACGCGCCGGTGCAGGGCTTCGTGCTGCTGATGGGGGTGCTGTTCGTGCTGCTGAACCTGCTGGTGGACCTGCTGTACGGGCTGATCGACCCGCGCGTCTCGGTGGACGGCTGAAGGAGATGTCGCGATGAGCGCCGTGCTTCCCCCGTCGCCCCTGGCCCAGCGGCCCGAGCTGCCGCCGCCCCCGCCCTCGGCCTGGGCGCATGCGCGCCACGTGCTGTCGGACAACCCGGTCACGCTGCTGGCCGCGGTGATGTGCCTGCTGTTCGTGCTGATGGCGCTGTTCGGCCCCTACCTGGTGCCCTACGACCCGCTGGCCAGCAACTCCGCGGTGGCGCTGCAGCCGCCCTCGGCGGCGCACTGGTTCGGCACCGACGCGCTGGGACGCGACATCTTCTCGCGCGTGGTGGTGGCCACGCGCCTGGACCTGGGCATCGCCGTCTCGGCCGTGGCCGCTTCGTTCCTCGTCGGCATGCCGCTGGGGCTGGCGGCAGGCTACTTCGGCGGCTGGTGGGACCGCATCGTCTCGCGGCTGGCCGACACCATCATGGCCTTCCCGCTGTTCGTGCTGGCCATGGGCATCGTGGCCGCGCTGGGCAACACGGTGGGCAACATCGTGCTGGCCACGATCATCATCAACCTGCCCTTCTACATCCGCGTGGCGCGCGCCGAGGCCAACGTGCGCCGCAACGCCGGCTGGGTGGAGGCGGCGCGCCTGTCGGGCAACGGCGACCTGCGCATCCTGGCGCTGCACCTGTTTCCGAACGCCCTGCCGCCGGCCATGGTGCAGGTCAGCCTGAACATGGGCTGGGCCATCCTGAATGCCGCGGGCCTGAGCTACATCGGCCTGGGCGTGCGGCCACCCGAGCCGGAGTGGGGCATCCTGGTGGCCGAGGGCGCGCAGTTCATCGTCAGCGGCGAGTGGTGGGTGAGCTTCTTCCCGGGCCTGATGCTGATGCTGGCGGTGTTCACCTTCAACCTGCTGGGCGACGCGCTGCGCGACATCTTCGACCCGCGCCGGAGAACCTGATGTCCCAGCCCATCCCCCTGCTCGACGTGCGCGGCTTCGGCCTGGAGTTCCGCACGCGCGGCGGCACCGTCAACGCGCTCGAGGGCATCGACCTGCAGATCCACCGCGGAGAGATCGTCGGGCTGGTGGGCGAGAGCGGCTCGGGCAAGAGCGTGCTCAGCTACGCGATGCTGGGCATCAGCGACCGCGCCGCGCGCGTCACCGGCGGCAGCGCGGTATTCGGCGGGCTGGACCTGCTGACGGCCGGCGAGCGCACGCTGGCCGACCTGCGCGGGCGCGAGATCAGCATGATCTTCCAGAGCCCGCGCACGGCGCTGAACCCGATCCGCACCGTGGGCCGGCAGATCCAGGACGTGCTGCGCCGCCACGCCGCCGCCAGCGGGCCGGACCTCAAGCAGAGCCTGAAGGAACGCGCGGTGCAGGCGCTGCGCGAGGTCGCCATCGCCGACCCCGAGCGCCGCGTGCACGCCTACCCCTTCGAGCTCAGTGGCGGCATGTGCCAGCGCGTGATGATCGCGCTGGCGCTGGCCTGCCGGCCGCAGCTGCTGATCGCCGACGAGCCCACCACCGGCCTGGACGTGACGACGCAGGCCGCGGTGATGGACCTCATCACCGAGCTGGCGCGCGAGCGCCAGATGGCCACGCTGTTCATCACCCACGACCTGGCGCTGGCGGCGGACCACTGCGACCGCATCGTCGTGATGCACGCCGGCCATGCGGTGGAGGCGGCACCGACGAAGCGCTTGTTCGCGCAGCCGCGCCACCCGTACACGACGCGGCTGATGACGTCCACGCCCGGGCCGCGCAGCACCGTCGGCAGCCTGGAGCCGGTGCCCGGCAACCTGCCCGACCTGCGCCGCGGCGACCTGCCGGGCTGCCGCTTCGCCGAGCGCTGCGAGCGCGCCACCGCCCGCTGCAGCGCCGAGCGCCCGCCGCTGCTGGCCGACGCCGAGGCCCATGCCGTGGCCTGCTGGCACCCGATGCACCTGCCCGCGCCCGACCTCGCCAGCGCGCGGCCGCCGGAGTTGATCCATGTCTGAGCCGGCCGCGACCCCGGTGCTGCAGGTGCAGCGCCTGCACAAGCGCTTTGCCGTCGGCACGCGCCGGCGGCCGGCCTGGCTGCACGCGGTGGACGACGTCAGCCTGCACGTCGCGCCCGGCGAGAGCCTGGGCCTGGTGGGCGAGAGCGGCTGCGGCAAGAGCACGCTGGTGCGCCTGCTGGCGCGGCTGCTGGACGCGACCGAGGGCGACATCGTCTTCGACGGCGCCAACCTGGCGAGGCTGCCGGCGCAGGGCTTCGCGCGGCGGCCCGAGCGCCGGCACATCCAGATGGTGTTCCAGGACCCCACCGACAGCCTGAACCCGCGCTACACCGCCGGCGAGACCATTGCCGAGCCGCTGCGCCTGCTGTCGGCGCTGCGCGGCGCAGCGGCCGAGGCGCGCGTGCACGAGGTGGCGGCGCAGGTGGGGCTGGCGCCGGAGCTGCTGTCGCGCTACCCGCACCAGCTCTCGGGCGGGCAGAAGGCGCGCGTGGGCATCGCGCGCGCACTGGCGGTGCAGCCGCGGCTGCTGATCCTGGACGAGCCCACGGCGGCGCTGGACGTCTCGGTGCAGGCCGTGGTGCTGCAGCTGCTGGACCGGCTGCGGCGCGAGCTCGGCCTGTCCTGCCTGTTCGTCAGCCACGACCTGAACGTGGTGCGGCTGCTCACCGACCGCGTGGCGGTCATGTACCTCGGCAAGATCGTCGAGGTGGGGCCTTCGGAGCAGGTATTCCGCGCGCCGCGCCACCCGTACACGCAGGCGCTGGTCTCGGCGATCCCGGGCCAGGGGCCGCGCATCCGCCTCACCGGGGAGATCACGAGCCCGATCGACCCCTCGCCGCACGCCTGCCGCTTCCACGGCCGCTGCCCGCGCGGCGAGGACCGCTGCGGCCGCGAGGCCCCGGTGCTCGCCGCGGCGCCGTCGGGCCGGCCCGGCCATGCGGCGGCCTGCCACTTTGCCGCATGATGCCGGCCATGGACATCGCCGCCGACACTGCGAATGCCGCCGGATCGTCCGGCGAGGCGGGTCTGCGCGGCGCAGCGCCGCGCCAGAACCTGGCCGAGCAGACCTACGCCACGCTGAAGGCGCGGCTGCACGACTTCGCCTGGGTGCCCGGCGACCGCTTCACCGAGGCCGAGATCGGCGCCTGGCTCGGCGTCAGCCGCACGCCGGTGCGCGAGGCCCTGTTCCGGCTGCGCAGCGAGGGCTACCTGGAGGTGGAGGCGAAGACCGGCTGGTTCGTCAAGCCGATCGACTTCGACACCGTGGACCAGCTCTACGACCTGCGCATCGTGCTCGAGCTGGCCAGCCTGGCGCGGCTGGCCCAGCGCGACGCCGACCCGCCGCAGCTGGAGGCGCTGAAGTCGGTGTGGCTGGTGCCGGCCGCCGAGCGCCTGGCCGACGGTCATGCCGTCGGCGCGCTGGACGAGCAGTTCCATGCCTCGCTGGTGCGCGCCACCGGCAACGCGGAGATGGCGCGCGTGCACCAGGACGTGACCGAGCGCATCCGCATCGTGCGGCGGCTGGACTTCACGCGCGCCGACCGCATCGACGCCACCTACCAGGAGCACGCCAAGATCCTGCGCGCGGTGATGCAGCGCAAGACCGAGCAGGCGCAGCTGCTGCTGAAGAGCCACATCGAGCAGAGCAAGGCCGAGGTGCGCAAGATCA
>CAZUPH010000256.1:0-5230 GCA_964621995.1 uncultured Rubrivivax sp.
GGAGCGGCCAGGCGGTGGCTGCCGTAGCGCGTCGGCTTGAGCGAGTGGTTAGGCGCCGCTGCACGTGCTGCAAGCTGCAAGGATGAGCCCTCAGTGACTGAGTGCATGATGGTAGCGGTAGGCTTCGTGGCCAAGAGGAGTTGAGCGATGAAGACTGTTGTTTGGTTGTTGGTCGCAGCCGCGATGCTGCTGTGGACTGGAGGGGCTTGGTTCGTCGCTTCGGTAGGCTCGTGGCTGCAGGAAGCCACATTGACGAGCGCAAGCATTGATTGGTCGTCAGTGGCATCGAGAGTCCCGATTCCGGTCTGGGTGACTTGGTGGTTCGACCCGGGCTGGGTACTCGCGATCATGGATGCAACGGTAGACCTGCTCCAGGCCGCATGGACGGCGATGCCCTGGCTCAGTACGGTTGCTGGATGGATTGCACCGTTGACCTGGGTTCTCTGGGCGGTTGGAGCTGCGCTGCTTGTACTACTTGGAGCTGTGAGTCACTGGGGTATGAGTCGACTCGCTAGCGTGAAGGCCAAGGCTGCATAGACCCACATCGTCGGGCGAATGCTCGAGTGGGAATCGCGGCGCCTAACGTGCTGTAGCCATTCATCCAGAACCGCCACCCACGGCGATTCTCGGAGCGGAACTGCGACAGGTAGCGATCGTCGCGCGTCCGGGCCTTTGCGCGTCCCCGTGATTTCACCGCCAGGGCGGTGTCACCGCGGCCGTCGGGCATTGCCGGCTGCTCGGTGCGCAGCCTCCGGTCTGCGCGCCATTGCCACGCGATCGAGCAGGCCCTCGGCGCGCAGCACCCGGCCGGACACGTACCACAGTCGGTCCTGCGCGTCCCACCGTGCGCCGCACTGGCGCAGGCGGCGGATCAGCACCCCTTCGTGCGCCTCCACGCGCACCGGATAGCGGGCTTCGTCCAGCAGCCCCGTCCGCGCATGAGCGCCGCCGCGCGGTGCGATCGTCGCCACGACCAGTTCCACCGTCACCACGCGGCGCAGCCCGGCCGGGTCGCAGCGGTGGCGCACGCACAGCAGCTGTTCGCCATGCTCGCGCAGCCAGCGCAGCGTGCCCGGCCGCCCCGGCGCCAGCGTGCGCAGCACGCGCCCGCGGGCCAGGGCGTTGGGGTTCGGCGCGGCCGGCGCCGCACGGCGGGGAGGGGGCATGGCGGTCTCCTACTTTGGGGGTGTGGTCGGGCGCCGGCAAGATGCATACTGTATATAAAGACAGTAATCGAAGCCAGTCGTCGGAGGTCGCCATGCGCCTGCTGCCCGCCACCGATCCGTCCGCCCGCCCGCCGCGCCTGCTCGACGCGGTGCGCGCTCAGGTGCGCGCGCTGCACTACAGCCTGCGCACCGAGGAAGCCTACGTGCACTGGGTGCGCGCCTTCGTGCGCTTCCACGGCCTGCGGCATCCGGCCGAGCTATCGCGTCACGACGTCGAGGCCTTCCTCACGTGGCTGGCGGCCGAGCGCGACGTCGCCCCGTCTACCCACAACCAGGCGCTGTCGGCGCTGCTGTTCCTCTACCAGCGTGTGCTTCAGCAGCCGCTGCCCTGGCTGGCTGATGTCGGCCGGCCGCGCGCGCAGCGCCGGTTGCCGGTGGTGCTGTCGCACGACGAGGTGGCGCGCCTGCTCGCGGCGCTGCCGGCGCCGGCACCCGACGCGCCGGCCCCGGCCGCGCAGGCCTGGCCCTTGCTGGGCCGCCTGCTCTACGGCACCGGGCTGCGCCTGCTCGAGGGCCTGCGCCTGCGCGTGAAGGACCTCGAGTTCGATCGCCGCGCCATCATCGTGCGCCACGGCAAGGGCGGCAAGGACCGCGTCGTGATGCTGCCCGCGGCCCTGGTGGGCCCGCTGCGTGCGCAGCTCGTCGCCGCGCATGCGCTGTGGCGGGCCGACCGCGAAGCCGGCCTGGCCGGTGTGCACCTGCCCAATGCGCTGGAGCGCAAGGCGCCGCGTGCCGGGCAGTCCTGGGCCTGGTTCTGGGTCTTCCCGCAGGCCGAGCCCAGCCTCGACCCGCGCACCGGGCTGCAGCGCCGTCACCACCTGGCGGACCAGTCCTTCCAGCGTGTCTTCAGGGCCGCGGTGGCCACCGCCGGCATCGCCAAGCCCGCCACGCCGCACACGCTGCGCCATTCCTTCGCCACGCACCTGCTGCTGGCCGGCTACGACATCCGCACCGTGCAGGAACTGCTGGGCCATGCCGACGTCGCGACGACGATGATCTACACCCACGTGCTGCGCCTGGGCGGCGGGGCCGTGCGCAGCCCGCTGGACGCGCTGCAGCCGCAGCACGCGGAACCTTCCGCCGCCGACCGATGACGCCGACCACCCCGCCGCGCAGCGGGCCGCCGCCCGCGCAGGCCCCTCCGGCGCCGTCGCGGCCGGCGCGGGCACGCCCGCAGCTGCCGGCCTACGCCGAACTGCACTGCCGCAGCAACTTCAGCTTCCTGAGCGGGGCCTCGCACCCGGAGGAGCTGATCGCGCGCGCGCAGGCGTTGCGTTATGCCGCGCTGGCGATCACCGACGAGTGCTCGCTGGCCGGCGCCGTGCGTGCGCACCTGGAGGCCGAGCGCCTGGGCCTGCGCCTGATCGTCGGCACGCAGATGCGGCTGCACCGCCAGGCGCCGGCCGCCAGGCCGCCCCTCGCACCGGCGGCCGCTGCCGCCGCGGCCACGGCGGCGCCGCACGCCATCCCCCCCGCCTGCCCGCCCGCGTCGCACGCCGCCGACCCTGCCGACCCGGCCGACCCGGCCGACCTCGCTGCCGGCGCCATCGCCGCCGCGCGTGCCGCCGCCGCACGCAGCGCGCCGCCGGCTACCAGGGCAGCCACCAGGGCAGCCACCACGGCGGCCACCACGGCGGCCCCGAAAGGCCCGGCGAAGGCCGCCCCGCCCGGCGGCCCGCACCTCGTGCTGCTGGCCATGACACGCCGCGGCTACGGTCACCTGGTGCAGTGGATCACGGTCGCGCGCCAGCGTGTGCCGAAGGGCGAGTACCTCGCGCTGATGTCCGACCTCGAAGGCCGCGTGCCCGCCGCGCCCACGCTGGCCGGGCTGCCGGACTGCCTGGCGCTGCTGGTCGCCAACACCGCGCTGGAGACCTCCGCCCAGCCCTTCGAGACGCTCTTCCAGCACGCGCTGTGGCTCAAGACCTGGTGCGGCGACCGCGCCGCGCTGGCGCTCACGCTGCGCCGCGGCGCGCACGACGCGCTGCTGGTCGACCTCGTCGAGCGGGTCGCGGCGCTGACCGGGCTGCCGGTGGTGGCCACCGGCGACGTGCGCATGCACCTGCGCTCGCGCAAGCCGCTGCTGGACATGCTCACCGCCACGCGGCTGCGCTGCACGGTCGGGCAGGCCGGCTTCGCGCTGGCCGCCAACGCCGAGTCGCACCTGCGGGCGCGCACGCTGCTGGCGCGGCTGCACCGGCCCGAGTGGCTGGCGCAGACGCTGGTGCTGGCCGGGCGCTGCAGCTTCTCGCTGGCCGAGCTGAAATACGCCTACCCGCGCGAGATCGTGCCCGCGGGCCACACGCCCACCAGCTGGCTGCGCGCGCTCACCGAGCAGGGGGCGGCGCGCCGCTACCCGCGCGGCGTGCCGCCGGCGGTGCGCGGCATGATCGAGCACGAGCTGGCGCTCATCGCGCAGCTGCAGTACGAGCCCTATTTCCTCACCGTCGCCGACATCGTGGCCTGGGCGCGCGGGCAGGGCATCCTGTGCCAGGGCCGCGGCAGCGCCGCCAACTCGGCCGTGTGCTACTGCCTGGAGGTCACCGCGGTGGACCCCGAGGTGCACACGATGCTGCTCTTCGAGCGCTTCATCAGCGCCGAGCGCAACGAGCCGCCGGACATCGACATCGACTTCGAGCACCAGCGCCGCGAGGAGGTCATCCAGTACATCTACCGCAAGTACGGCCGCCAGCGCGCGGCGCTGACCGGCGTGGTCATCAGCTACCGGCCGCGCAGCGCGCTGCGCGACGTCGGCCGCGCGCTGGGCCTGGACGCCGACCGCATCGCCGCGGTGGCGAAGAGCCAGCACTGGTGGGACGAGGGCCCCCAGGCTCCTTCGTCGCCACCCCCCGAGGGGGCTGCGCCCGCCTTGGGGCGGCCCGGCGGCGGGCGCGGCCGCCGCATCGACCCCGAGCGCCTGCGCGAGAACGGCCTCGACCCCGGCTCGCGCACGGTGCGGCTGTGGGTGGAGCTCACGCAGCAGCTCGTCGGCTTCCCGCGCCACCTCAGCCAGCACCCGGGCGGCTTCGTGATCGCGCGCGACACGCTGGCCGAGCTGGTGCCGGTGGAGAACGCCGCGATGCCCGGCCGCAGCGTCATCCAGTGGGACAAGGACGACCTCGACGCGCTGCGCCTGATCAAGGTCGACATCCTCGCGCTGGGCATGCTCAGCGCCATCCGCCGCGCGCTGGCGATGGTCGGCCGCAAGCTCGGCGGCCCCGGCGCTGCGCCCCTGGGCCTGCACGAGGTCCCGAAGGAGGACGCCGCCACCTACGCCATGCTGCAGCGCGGCGACAGCGTCGGCACCTTCCAGGTGGAGAGCCGCGCGCAGATGAGCATGCTGCCGCGGCTGAAGCCGGCGAACTTCTACGACCTCGTGATCGAGGTCGCCATCGTGCGCCCGGGCCCCATCCAGGGCGGCATGGTCCACCCCTACCTGCGCCGGCGCAACGGCGAGGAGCCGGTGGTCTACCCCAGCGCCGAGGTGAAGAAGGCGCTGGAGCGCACGCTGGGCGTGCCGATCTTCCAGGAGCAGGTCATGCAGCTGGCCATCCTGGCGGCCGACTTCACGCCCGGCGAGGCCGACCAGCTGCGCCGCGCGATGGCGGCCTGGAAGCGCAAGGGCGGCCTGGGCCCCTTCCACGAGCGCCTGGTCGGCCGCATGGTCGAGAAGGGCTACGCGCGCGAGTACGCCGAGGCCATCTTCCGCCAGATCGAGGGTTTCGGCGAATACGGCTTCCCCGAGAGCCATGCCGCCAGCTTCGCGCTGCTGGTCTACGCCTCGTGCTGGCTGAAGGCCTATTATCCCGATGTCTTCTGCGCGGCGATCCTCAATGCCCAGCCGATGGGCTTCTACGCGCCGGCGCAGCTGGTGCGCGACGCGCGCGAGCATGGCGTCGTCGTGCGGCCGGTGGACGTGCTGGCCAGCGAGTGGGACACGACGCTGGAAGTGCCCGAACGGCCCGGCGGGCCGGCGCCGGCGTCGTGGCCGGTGCGCCTGGGCT
>CAZUPH010000257.1:0-5168 GCA_964621995.1 uncultured Rubrivivax sp.
TCAGCGGTAGAGCACTGCCTTCACACGGCAGGGGTCGCAGGTTCGAACCCTGCACTGCCCACCAGGACCTCGACGACGAAACGCCACCCGAGGGTGGCGTTTTCGTTGGCGCCTGGCGCGCAGGCGAGGTACACCGGCGCCCATCACGGCGGCAGCGCCATCGCGCAGGCATGCGCGCTCGACCAGGCCCACTGGAAGTTGTAGCCGCCCAGCCAGCCGGTCACGTCCACGACCTCGCCGATGAAATACAGGCCCGGCTGCCTGGACTCCATCGTGCGCGACGAGAGCTCGCGCGTGTCCACGCCGCCCAGCGTGACCTCGGCCTTGCGGTAGCCCTCGGTGCCGGTGGGCACGAGTTGCCAGCGCGCCAGGCGCTCGGCCAGCCGCGTCAGCGCCTTGTTCGACACCTCGGCCACCGGCCGCTGCCACTCGGCGTCGGCCTGCACCCAGGCATCGGCCAGCCGGGCGGGCATCAGCGTCGCCAGCTCGTTGCTCACCAGCCGGCGCGAGCCGGCCTTGGCGCGCAGCAGCGCCGCCTGCAGGTCGGTGCCCGGCGTCAGGTCCAGCGTGATCGGCGTGCCCGGCTGCCAGTAGCTGGAGATCTGCAGCACCGCCGGCCCCGAGAGGCCGCGGTGCGTGAACAGCAGGTCCTCGACGAAGGCACCGCGCTCCTTGCCGCTGCCGGTGGCGATGCCCACCGGCAGCGCCATCCCGGCCAGGCCGGCGTATGGCGCCCAGGCTGCGCCGTCGAAGGTCAGCGGCACCAGGCCCGGGCGTGTCTCCACCAGCCGCAGGCCGAACTGCCGGGCCACGCGGTAGCCGAAGTCGGTGGCGCCGATCTTCGGGATCGACAGGCCCCCGGTGGCGACGACGAGCGCGCGCCCACGCGTGGGGCCGAGCTCGGTGTCGAGTTCGTAGAGGCCGTCGCCGCCGTGGCGCACGGCGGCGACCCGGCAGGGCTGCCGGCGCTGCACGCCGCCGGCCTCGGCCTCGCGCAGCAGCATCGCGATCAGGTCCTCGGCCGAGCGGTCGCAGAACAGCTGGCCCTTGTGCTTCTCGTGGAAGGCGATGCCGTGGCGGGCGACCAGCGCGACGAAGTCGGCCGGCGTGTAGCGCGACAGCGCCGAGCGGCAGAACGCGGGGTTGGCGCCCAGGAAGTGCCGGTGCGGGGCCTGCGGGTCGAGGTCGCGGTTGGTGAAGTTGGCGCGGCCGCCGCCGGAGATGCGGATCTTCTCGGCCACCTTGTCGCTGTGGTCCAGCAGCAGCACGCGCAGGCCGCGCTGCCCGGCGATGCCGGCGCAGAACAGCCCCGCGGCGCCGGCGCCGACGATGACCACGTCCCACGGGGCGTCGTCGCGGTTCATCGGCCGGCGGCCCGGCAGGCGGTCTCGGAAGGTCGGATGGATTCGTGCATGGCGCGAGTGTGCCGGGTTGCGGCCGCGTTCCGCGGGCGCCGGCGTGGCGCTTGCACCGCCGCCACAATGCGGCCCTCGCCCCGAGGAGCCCCGCCATGCGCGCTGCCTGCTACGAACGTGTCGGTCCTGCCGAAGAGGTGCTGCGCATCGACGAGCTGCCGACGCCGCAGCCCGCGCCCGGCGAGGTGCGCGTGCGGGTGCTGTGGTCGGGCGTCAACCCCTCGGACGTGAAGACCCGCGGCGGCCTGCGCAGCCGCGTGCTGCCGTTCCCGATGATCGTCCCGCACAGCGACGGCATGGGCGTCGTCGATGCGCTGGGCGAGGGCGCCGACGCCGCGCTGCGGGGCCGCCGCGTATGGACCTGGAACGCCGCCTGGGGGCGGCCAGTCGGCACCGCGGCGGAGTATGTGTGCCTGCCGCAGCGCCAGGTGCTGCCGCTGCCCGACACGGTGCCCGGCGAGGCCGGCGCCTGCCTGGGCATCCCGGCGCTGACCGCGCTGCACGCGGTGCTGATGGACGGCGGCGTGGCCGGGCGCCGCGTGCTGGTGGCCGGCGGGGCCGGCGCGGTGGGCCACTATGCGGTGCAGTTCGCCAGCCGGCTCGGCGCCGCGCAGGTGCTGACCACCGTCAGCAGCGAGGCCAAGGCGGCGCTCGCGCGCGCGGCGGGCGCCGACGAGGTCCTCGATTACCGCAGCGAGCCGGTGGCCGAGCGCGTGCGAGAGCTGACCGGCGGGCGCGGCGTGGACCGCGTCATCGAGCTGGACCTCGCGGCCAATGCCGCGCTGGACATGGAGCTGCTGCGCCCCGGCGGCGAGTGCATCGCCTACGGCAGCAGCCCGCAGCCGCTGAACCTGCCCTTCCCGGTGCTGCTGGCGAAGAACCTGCAGGTCAAGTTCTTCATGGTCTACCACCTCGAGGAGGCCGACCGCGCGCGTGCCGTCGCCACGCTGCAGCGCATGCTCGCGCGCGGCGAGCTGATCCACAACGTGGCCGAGCGGCTGCCGCTGGCGCAGATCGCCGAGGCGCACCGCATCGTCGAGCAGGGGCGGGCGTCGGGCAACGTGGTGCTGCGCGTGGCCGAGCCCTGAAGCGCGGCGGCGCCCGCGGGCCGGGCGGTCGCAGGCGCTGGCTATACTGATCCGCACCCGCCATGACGCCTGCCGCAAAGCCCTTCCTGCCGTGCCCCGGGGCCTTGCCGATGTCGCGGCCGGGCCGGGCGCGGCGCCGTCGGTGAGCATGCTGCCGCCGGACCACCCGGACCGCGCCACGCTGGCCGCGGAGGTGCACGCGCGGCCGCCGGAGGCGCTGGACACGCCTTCGCGTGCCAGCTACGTGGCGATGCTGGTCGGCGAGTCCGAACGCGAGGCCGAGCGCGCGCACCTGGCCGCACTGTGCGCGCACTACGGCGTGCCGGCGCCGGCGGCGGGCGTCAACCACTTCCGCGTCACGCTGGGCGACACGACCGGCGATGTGCTGCGCCTGAAGTGGGAACGCCACGGCGAATTCTCCGGCTACACCTTCTACCGCGCAGGGCGCAGCGCGCAACCCTACGCCGAGCCGCCGGTGGCGCTGCTGCCGCCGGGCTGGCTGGCCGCGATGCCGGGCCGCACGATGGCCGCGGCCCATGCCAGGCTGGTGCCGGCCGGCGACGCGCCGCCCGACGCGGCCGAGCTGGCGCGGCACTTCGGCGAGCACATCGTCGTCGGCGTCGAGATCGGCGACGGCGCGGGCCTGGCCTACACCGACTTCCGCGTGCACGAGGACGGCTTCGGGCGCTTCCTGGTGCTCAACCGCAGCTTCACGCCGCGCCAGGCCGGGCGCATGCTGCAGCGGCTGTTCGAGATCGAGGCCTACCGCATGATGTCGCTGCTGGCGCTGCCGATCGCGCGCGCGCAGCTGCCGCGCATCGTGGCGATCGAGTCCGCGCTGGCGCGGCTGACGGCCACCATCGCCGGCGGGCCCGGCGGTGCCATCGAGCCCGGCGCGCGCGAGGCAGCCACCGACGACGAGACGCTGCTGCACGAGCTGACGCGCCTGGCCGCCGAGGTCGAGCAGGCGCTGTCGGCCAGCCAGTTCCGCTTCGGCGCCTGCCGCGCCTACGCCGAGCTCGTCACCACGCGCATCACCGAGCTGCGCGAGCACCGGCTGCCCGGGCTGCAGCCGGTGGACGAGTTCATGGCGCGCCGCTTCAAGCCGGCGGTGGCCACCGTGCAGACGGCGGCGCAGCGCCTGCACGTGCTGTCCGAGCGCGTCGCGCAGGCCAGCAACCTGCTGTCCACGCGCGTGGACATCGCGCGCGAGCGGCAGAACCAGGCCCTGCTCGCCTCGATGGACCGGCGCGCGAAGCTGCAGCTGAGGCTGCAGCAGACGGTGGAAGGGCTCTCGGTGGCCGCCATCGTGTACTACGTCGCCGGGCTCGTGGGCTACCTCGCGAAGGCGGCCAAGCAAGCCGGCCTGCCGGTGCAGCCGGACCTGGCGGTCGGCGTCGCGATCCCCATCGTCGCGGTCGCCGCGCTGGCCGCGGTGCGCCGCGCGCGCCGCCACGCCAGCGAGGGCGAACGCCCGCACTGAAATGCAACGCAGGCAGCGCGGGCGCCTCGCGCCGCGCCGCCGCAGGAGACCCCGCCCCGATGTCGATCAGCTTTCCCTTCAGTGCCATCGTCGGCCAGGACGAGATGAAGCTCGCGATCCTGGTCGCCGCGGTGGACCCCGGCGTCGGCGGCGTGCTGATCTTCGGCGACCGCGGCACCGGCAAGTCCACCGCGGTGCGTGCGCTGGCCGCGCTGCTGCCGAAGATGCGCGTGGTCGTCGGCTGCCGCTACGGCTGCGACCCCGCCGCGCCGGCCTGCGCCGGCGCCGAGCCCTGCGCCGCGCTGCAGGCGAAGAAGACGGCGCAGGTGCCGGTGCCGGTGGTGGACCTGCCGCTGGGCGCCACCGAGGACCGCGTCGTCGGCGCGCTGGACATCGAGCGTGCGCTGACCCAGGGCGTCAAGTCCTTCGAGCCCGGGCTGCTGGCGCGTGCCAACCGCGGCTTCCTCTACATCGACGAGGTCAACCTGCTGGAGGACCACCTCGTGGACCTGCTGATCGACGTCGCCGCCTCGGGCGAGAACGTCGTCGAGCGCGAGGGCCTGTCGGTGCGCCACCCGGCGCGCTTCGTGCTGGTCGGCAGCGGCAACCCCGAGGAGGGCGAGCTGCGCCCGCAGCTGCTGGACCGCTTCGGCCTGGCGGTGGACGTGAAGACCCCCACCGACCTGGCCACGCGCGTGGAGGTGATCCGCCGCCGCGACGCCTTCGAGCGCGACCGGGAGGCCTTCGCCGCGGCGTGGAAGAAGGAAGAGGACCGCCTGCGCCGGCGCATCGTCGCGGCGCGTGCGAAGCTGCCGCAGGTGGCGGTGCCGGACGCGGTGCTCGAGCAGGTCGCAAAGCTGTGCATGGCGCTGGGCACCGACGGCCTGCGCGGCGAGCTGACGCTGATGCGCGCGGCGCGTGCGCTGGCCGCGCTGGACGGCGCCGATGCGGTGGGCGACGAGCAGCTGCGGCGCATCGCGCGCCCGGCGCTGCGCCACCGCCTGCGCCGCGATCCGCTGGACGACGCCGACGCCGGCGTGCGCGTGGACCGCGTGCTGGCCGAGGCCTTCGCGGCCTAGGCGGGGCCGGGCATGCCCGAAGCCGCGGACTCCCGGCCCGCCGAGGACGCGCTCGCGGCCGCGGCGCTGCTGGCCGTGGACCCGTCGGGCCTGGGCGGCGTGC
>CAZUPH010000258.1:0-5155 GCA_964621995.1 uncultured Rubrivivax sp.
TGCTGCCGGCGGCCATCGAGCTGGCGGCGCCGCCGCCCATGCCGATGCGCATGCCGGGCCCGCCGAGCTGCACCAGCAGCGTGCCGGGCCCGAAGGGCAGCTTGGCGACCTGGTCGGCGGCGATGCGGCCCAGCCCGCCGGCGATCATGATCGGCTTGTGGTAGCCGCGGCGCAGGCCGGCGACGTCCTGCTCGTAGACGCGGAAGAAGCCGCCCAGGTTGGGACGGCCGAATTCGTTGTTGAACGCGGCGCCGCCCAGCGGGCCCTCGGTCATGATGGCCAGCGGGCTCGCGATGTGCGCCGGGCGGCCGATGCCGCCGCGCTCCCAGGGCTCGTCGGTGCCGGGCAGCTGCAGGTTGCTGACCATGAAGCCGGTGAGCCCGGCCTTGGGCCTGGCGCCGCGGCCGGCGGCGCCCTCGTCGCGGATCTCGCCGCCGGCGCCGGTGGAGGCGCCGGGGAAGGGGCTGATCGCGGTCGGGTGGTTGTGCGTCTCGACCTTCATCAGCACATGCGCGAGGCGCTCGCGCGCCACGTAGCGCGGGGCGTTCGCGAAGCCCTCGGGCCCCCAGTCCTCGACCGCGCCGCCTTCCATCACCGCGGCGTTGTCGTGGTAGGCCACCACCGTGTGCTGCGGCGAGCTGGCCTCGGTGTGGCGGATCATCCCGAACATCGACAGCGGCTGCTCGACGCCGTCCACCGTGAAGCGGGCGTTGAAGATCTTGTGCCGGCAGTGTTCGCTGTTGGCCTGCGCGAACATCATCAGCTCGACGTCGCTCGGGTTGCGGCCCAGCGTGCGGAAGGCGTCGACCAGGTAGTCGATCTCGTCGGCCGACAGCGCGAGGCCGAACTCCGCGTCGGCCTGCACCAGCGCCGCGCGGCCGCCACCGGGACCGTTGGCGAGCAGGTCCACGTGCACCAGCGGCGGCGCCTGGCGCGTGTCGAACAGGTGCGCCGCCGCGCCGCGCTCGAAGGCCACGCTCTCGGTCATGCGGTCGTGCAGCAGCGCCGCCACCGCGGCGCGTTCCTCGGCCGCGAGCGGCTTGGCGCTGCCCAGCAGCGGCGCCTTCAGCGCCAGGCGGAACTCGGTCACGCGCTCGATGCGGTGCAGCGGTGCGCCACCTTCGCCGCCCACGCCGCCGACGCCACAGTTGCGCGCGATGTCGGTGGCCTTGCTCGCCCAGGGCGACACGGTGCCCAGGCGCGGCATCACGACGACGAGCTCGCCACGCTCCGCGGCCGCGCCGCCGCGCCAGGGCTCGCCGTAGTCCAGCAACGCGCGCAGCTTGTCCACCGCCTCGCGCGACGGAGCCGCGTCGAAGGCCGCCCAGTGCACGTGGCGCGCGGCCACGCCCGCGATGCGCGGGCAGGCCGCCTGCAGCCGCGCCAGCAGGGCCTGCGCGCGGAACTCGGGGAGCGCGTCGCCGCCCTCGAAATGCACCAGATGGAGGGGGGTGTCGCTCATGCCATCCCGTCGCGGGCAAGGAAACCCGGGATTTTACGGGCGCGGTGGATAATTCGCGGATGGCTATCCCGATCAAGACCGGTGCCGAGATCGAGGGCATGCGCCTCGCCGGACGCCTGGCCAGCGAGGTGCTGGACCTGCTGACGCCGCACGTGAAGCCCGGCGTCACGACGCTGGAGCTGGACCGCATCGCGCACGAGCACATCGTGAACGTGCAGAAGGCGGTGCCCGCCACGCTGGGCTACCAGCCGCCGGGCTACCCGGCCTACCCGGCGTCGCTGTGCTCCTCGGTCAACGACGTCGTCTGCCACGGCATCCCGGACGACCGTCCGCTGAAGAACGGCGACATCGTCAACATCGACGTCACCGTCATCAAGGACGGCTGGCACGGCGACAACAGCCGCATGTTCGTCGTCGGCGAGGGCTCGATCGCCGCGCGCCGGCTGTGCCAGCTCACCTTCGAGGCAATGTGGAAGGGCATCGTCAAGGTGCGCCCGGGCGCGCGCCTGGGCGACATCGGCCACGCCATCCAGTCCTTCGCCGAACATGCCGGCTACTCGGTGGTGCGCGAGTTCTGCGGCCACGGCGTCGGCGCGCGCTTCCACGAGGAGCCGCAGGTGCTGCACTACGGCCGCCCCGGCACGCTGGAGGAGCTGGTGCCGGGCATGATCTTCACGATCGAGCCGATGATCAACGCCGGCCGGCGCGACATCAAGGAAGACCGCAAGGGCAACCGCCCCTACGACGGGTGGACCATCGTCACGCGCGACCGCAGCCTCTCGGCGCAGTGGGAGCACACGGTGCTGGTCACCGACACCGGCTACGAGGTGCTGACCGTCAGCGCCGGCAGCCCGCCGCCGCCGGCCTTCGCGCCCCTGGGCTACGGCTCCGCCCAGGCCCCGGCGCTGGCCGCGTCCTGAGTTCGATGTCGGCGCCGGCGGGCACCGCCCTGCCGCAGCAGACCGGCGGCGCGGCTTCGCTGCGCGCCGAGCTGCGCGACCGCAAGGCCGCGCTGCTGAGCGGCTTCCTGGCCTCGCCGGCCAGCGCGAGCAGCGCCACGTCGCTGATCCGCGCGCTGGCGCGCCTGGTGGACCGCACGCTGGCGGCCCTGTGGACCCAGGCCGCGATGCCGCCCGGTGCCACGCTGGTGGCGGTGGGCGGCTACGGCCGCGGCGAGCTGTTCCCGTACTCCGACGTGGACGTGCTCGTGCTGCTGCCCGACACGCCCGGTGCGCCCGGCGACGCGGCGCGCGGCGCCATAGAGCGCTTCGTCACCGCGTGCTGGGACACGGGCCTGGAGATCGGCTCCTCGGTGCGCACGGTGGACGAATGCGTGGCCGAGGCCGCGCGCGACGTGACCGTGCAGACCGCGCTGCTGGAGGCGCGCCGCATCACCGGCCACCGCGGGCTGTTCGAGCGGCTGCACGCCGCCACCAGCGCGGCCATGGACCCGCGCGCCTTCCTGCGCGCGAAGACGCTGGAGCTGCGCCAGCGCCACGTCAAGTACGAGGGCACGCCCTACGCGCTGGAGCCCAACTGCAAGGAAAGCCCCGGCGGCCTGCGCGACCTGCAGGTGCTGATCTGGATCGCGCGCGCCGCGGGGCTGGGCCGCACCTGGCGCGAGCTGGCCGCCAAGGACCTGCTGACGCCCTTCGAGGCCGCACAGCTGCGCAAGCACGAGGGCACGCTGCGTCTGATCCGCGCCCGGCTGCATGCGGTGGCCGGGCGGCGCGAGGACCGGCTGGTCTTCGACCTGCAGACCGCCGTGGCCGAGAGCTTCGGCCTCGTCGCCACGCGCGCGCAGCGCAGCTCCGAGCTGCTGATGCATCGCTACTACTGGGCGGCCAAGGCGGTGACTCAGCTCAACCAGGTGCTGATGCAGGGCATCGAGGAGCGCGTGCTGGGCACCCGCGAGGCGCCGATGCGGCCGATCACCGCCTGCTTCCTGGACCGCGGCGGCATGCTCGAGGTGGCGCGCGACGACCTCTACCTGGACAACCCGGGCGCGATCCTGGAGACCTTCCTCGTCTTCCAGCAGACGCCGGGGCTGCAGGGGCTGTCGGCGCGCACGCTGCGCGCGCTGTACAACGCGCGCCGCGTGATGGATGCGCGCTGGCGCCGCGACCCGGTCAACCGCGAGCTGTTCATGGACATCCTGCGCCAGCCGCGCGGGCAGACGCACGCGCTGCGCCAGATGAACGCCACCTCGGTGCTGGGGCGCTACCTGTGGGTGTTCCGGCGCATCGTGGGGCGCATGCAGCACGACCTGTTCCACATCTACACGGTGGACCAGCACATCCTGATGGTCGTGCGCAACGTGCGCCGCTTCTTCATCCCCGAGCATGCGCACGAATACCCCTTCTGCAGCCAGCTCGCCGCCGACTGGGACCAGCCGTGGATCCTGTACGTGGCGGCGATCTTCCACGACGTCGCCAAGGGCCGCGGCGGCGACCACAGCGAACTCGGCGCGCGCGAGGTGCGCCGCTTCTGCCGCGACCACGGCGTGGCGCGCGAGGACGCCCGGCTGATCGAGTTCCTGGTGCGCGAGCACCTGACGATGAGCCGCATCGCGCAGAAGGAGGACCTGTCGGACGCCGCCGTGGTGCAGGACTTCGCACGCCGCGTCGGCAGTGCGCGCACGCTGACCGCGCTGTACCTGCTGACCGTGGCCGACATCCGCGGCACCGGGCCGCGCGTGTGGAACGCCTGGAAGGGCAAGTTGCTGGAGGACCTGTACCGCCTGACCCTGCGCGTGTTCACCGGCCAGGGCGGCGCGCTGCCCAACCTGGCGGCCGAGATCGAGGCGCGCAAGCAGGAGGCGCGGCAGCAGCTCGCGCTGCACTCGGCGCTGCCCGGCACCGAGGAGCCGCTGTGGAAGACGCTGGACGTGAGCTACTTCGCGCGCCACGACGCGGCCGACATCGCCTGGCACGCACGCTCGCTGTGGCGCCACCTGCACAGCGCCGTGCCGGTGGTGCGCGCGCGCCTGTCCAGCGCCGGCGACGGCCTGCAGGTGCTGGTGTACTCGCCGGACCGCCCGGACCTGTTCGCGCGCATCTGCGGCTATTTCGACGGCGCCGGCTTCAGCATCCAGGACGCCAAGGTGCACACCACGCGCGCCGGCTATGCGCTGGACACCTTCCAGGTCGTGGCCGCGGTGTCGCCACCGGCCAGCCAGGCCGGCTACCGCGACCTGATCTCGCTGGTGGAGACGCAGGCCGCGACGGCGCTGTCCTCGACCAGCCCGCTGCCCGAGCCGCGCAGCGGCCGCGTCTCGCGCCGGGTGCGCAGCTTCCCGGTGACGCCGCGCGTCTCGCTGGCGCCGGACGAGCGTGCGCAGCGCTGGCTGCTCACCGTCTCGGCGAGCGACCGCTCGGGCCTGCTCTACGCCATCGCCCGCGTGCTGGCGCGGCACCACATCAACCTGCAGCTGGCCAAGGTCTCGACGCTGGGCGAGCGCGTGGAGGACACCTTCCTGGTCGACGGCGCCGAACTGCAGCGGCCCAAGGCACAGCTGCAGATCGAGGCCGAGATCCTCGACGCGCTGGCGGCACCGGCAGCCTGAGATGGCGCGACGGGCACCACGGACGGGTTGCGGCGCGTTGCGGACGCTGCAGGCGCCGCAACGAACCGTTCGGGCTGAGCCTGTCGAAGCGCCCGTGGTCCTCTGGGCTTCGACAGGCTCAGCCCGAA
>CAZUPH010000259.1:0-5138 GCA_964621995.1 uncultured Rubrivivax sp.
CGCGCGCGCCACGGCCAGCGCCTGCGCGCCCTGGCGCTCGGCCAGCGCCAGCGCGATGTTGCCGCGCAGCACCGCCGGGTCGTCGGGCTCCAGCGCCAGCGCACGCGCCATCGGCTGGCGGGCCGCGGCGTTGTTGCCGGCCAGGCCGTAGGCAGTGGCCAGCCACAGGTGCCCTTCGCCGAGCTGCGGCCGGATCTGCACCAGCCGGCGCAGCGTGGCGGCGGCCTGGTTGGCCTCGCCGGTGGCCAGCTGCGCACGCGCCAGCGTCAGCATCAGCGCCGGCTGGTCGGGCAGCGCCACGTTGGCGGCCTGCGCGCGGGTCAGCGTGGCGGCCGGGTCGCCCAGGCGCTGCTGCAGGTCGATCGCGGCAATCCAGTTCCAGGGGTCCAGCGGGTCGGTCTGCACCGCGCGGTCCAGCCAGCCGCGCACCTCGGCGGCGCGACCGCCGGCGCGCAGCGTGATCTCGGCCAGCGCCGTCATCGCCAGGCCGGACTTCGGCTGGCGCTTCAGGTAGGCCTCGTAGCGCTGGCGTGCGGCGGCGAAGTCGCCGGCCTGGATGTCCAGCGCGGCCAGCGCATCCACCGCCAGGCGCAGCGAGGCGTCCTTGGCCAGCGCCTGCTCGTAGGCGCGACGGGTCTCGGCCAGCGCGCCGCGGTCGCCGCGCGCGCCGGCCTGGTCGGCCAGCACGCGGCCGCGCAGGTAGTGCGGCAGCGCGTCGTCCGGGCGCTTGGCGATGGCGGCGTCCAGCACACGCAGCGCGCTCGCGCGGTCGCCGCGCCGCACATGGGCGGCCACCAGCGCCAGGTCGGCGGTGGTGCCTTCGCGGTCGGCGTCGGCGGCGGCCTGCAGTTCGCGCAGGCCGCTCTCGACCTCGCCGCGTGCGATCAACGACTTCGCGGCCTGCGCGCGCACGCCGGTCGCGCCCGGCTGCAGCGCCTGGGCGCGCGCGAAGGCGGCGTCGGCGGCGCGGAAGTCGCCCAGCCGCACATGGGCCTGGCCGGCCAGGCCGTGGGCGCGGGCGTCGGCATCGTCGCGTGCCAGCAGCGGCTGCAGCGTCTCCAGCGCCCGCTGCGGCGCGGCGCCGACCTGCAGCGCCGCGAGCTCGATGCGCGGCTGCACCCAGCCCGGCGCGAGCGAGACCGCGCTGGCCAGCAGCGACTCGGCGCGTGCCCCGCCGCCCAGCCGCGCCTGCGCCATGCCTGCCAGCAGCATGACCGCCGGGTCGTCCTGCGAGCGCTTGATGATCTCGTCGGCCATCTCGGCCGCGCGCGCGTGTTCGCCCTTCAGGAAAGTGACCAGCGCGTCCATGTAGTCCACCGACGGCAGCCGCGGCAGCACGCGGCGCATCGTGGCCACCTGCTCGGTGGCGGCGGCCAGGTCGGGCTGCGCGATCAGCGCACGCACCAGGCCGAAATGCGCCTCGGGCAGGCGTTGGCGCAGGGCCAGCGCGCGGCGGTAGGCCGCCACGGCCGCGGCCGGGTCGCGCGCGGCGAGCAGGTCGCCCTGCAGCACCCAGGCCGGCGCATGCTCCGGCGCGCGCCCGACCAGCGCGGCGGCGGCCTGCAGCGCCGCGTCCGTCTCGCCGCGGTCGGCCTGCACGCGGGCGGCCATCGCCTGCGCCTCGGGCGAGGCGGGCGCCATCGCCAGCGCCTCGGCGGCGGCGCGCGCGGCGTCGTCCGGGCGGTTCAGGTCCCGGTAGGCCTGGGCCACCAGCACGCGCAGCCGCGCGCCGGCGGCGGCGTCGGGCAGGGCCGTGGCGGCGTAGGACTCGACCACCTCCAGCGGCCGCTTCTGCGCCAGGCGCAGCGCGGCCAGTGCGGGCAGCAGCTCGGCCTCCGGATGGCCGAAGCGCTGCGCGCGCTCCAGCTCGATCGCCGCGCCGTCCAGGTCGCCGGCGGCGTGGAGCGCGCGGCCGAGCACGAAGCGTGCGGCGGCCGACTCGGGCGCGTCCTTCAGCAGGTTGCGCGCCGCGATGCCGGCCGACGCATACTCCTCGCGCTCCAGCGCGCCGCGCGCGGTATCCAGCAGCTTGTCGGCGCCGGGGCCGAAGCAGCCGGCCAGCAGCGCGGCGGCGGCGGACAGCGCCAGCAGCCGCGGGCGAAGAAGAGGACGTGCGCGGCGGACGGCAGGGGCCATGACTGCAAGCGGATGTAAGGACCGCGCAGTATCGGCGCCGCCTGCCGCGGCGGCCATCGTCAGGGTGCGGGCCGGGCCCTGCGGCGGGCCGGCGGCCCGTGAAGGGATTCACGGATCATGCCGGCCGCGACCCGGCACCCTGCAGTCCGGGCGTCAGCCGGGGCCGCCCGGCCGCAGGACCTCAGTTGCTGTAGCGCTCGGCCCGGAAGTCGTCGTGGCAGGCCTTGCAGCTGCCGCCGACGGCGCCCATCGCGGCCTTCACGGCGTCCAGGCTGCCGGCGCGCGCGGCGGCGTCGAGCTTCTTGACTTCCTCGGCCATCTTGTCGGCGGCGGCCTTGAACTTGGCCGATTCGCGCCAGATCTCCGGCTTCGCGCGGTTGGGCATGCCCTTGTCGGTGCCGTCGCCGAAGGCCGTGAAGGGCAGCGCGGACATCGCGACGACGATGGCGGTGTTGTCGGCCGCCACCTTGGCGTCGAAGGGCACGCGGCCCTGGGCCATCGCGCCGACGCGGCCGAGGTGGTTGGCCATCACCGTGAACGCGGACTGGCGGTACTTGATCGCGTCCTCGGGCTTCTGGAACTGCGCAGCAGCGGGCAGGGCGGTGACCAGGCCGGCGATCAGGGCGGCGGCGGCAAGCAGACGGGGCATGCGGGGGACTCCGAAGGGCTGGGGTTGCGGGAACCGGGCGGTGCGCCGGACCCGGGGGCCGACGGCACACGGGGCAGTGTACGCAGCGCCCCGCGTCGGCATTCCACCCTGCGGGTATGCCCCAGTGCCCGCGGGCGGCATGACGGCAAGGCCCGCGAGTCGCGGTATGGTTCGCGGTGCATGCGCCGCCGGCGCCCCGGCCGGCCGCGGCGCGCGCCGCGCACGGCCTCTTGCACTGCCTTCAGCCGCCACCGATGAACGACCCCGCCCTGCAGCCCGTCCGCGTCTGGGACCTGCCCACGCGCCTGTTCCACTGGCTGCTCGCCGGCGCGCTGGTCGGCTCGGTCGCCAGCGCCAAGATCGGCGGCGCGGCCATGACCTGGCACTTCCGCTTCGGCTACCTGGTGCTGGGGCTGCTGGTCTTCCGGGTGCTGTGGGGGCTGCTCGGCGGGCGCTGGTCGCGTTTCGCGAGCTTCGTGTATGCGCCGGGCACGCTGCTGCGCTACCTGCGCGGGCAGGCACGGCCGGGCGAGCACCTGGACGTGGGTCACAGCCCGCTGGGCGCGCTCTCGGTCTTCGCGCTGCTGGCCATCGTCGCGGTGCAGGTCGGCACCGGGCTGGTCGCCGACGACGAGATCGCCAACCTGGGCCCGCTGAACCGCTTCGTCAGCAGCGCCACGGCGCTGGACGCCACGGCCTGGCACAAGAGCTGGGGGCAGTGGCTGGTGATCGGCCTGGTGGCGCTGCACGTCGCGGCGGTGCTCGCCTACCTGCTCGTGAAGCGGCGCAACCTGATCGGGCCGATGCTGCTGGGCGACAAGCCGCTGCCCGCCGGCACGCCGGCCAGCGCCGACGGCATCGCCCAGCGCCTGCTGGCGCTGGTGCTGGCGGGGCTGGCGGGGGGTGTCGTGGCCTGGGTCATCCGCCTCGGGCAGGCCGGCTTCTGACGTGGACGACGGGCCTCAGCTCGACATCGTCGGCGCCGCGGACCCGGCGCAGCTGCTCGCGGTGCGCGAGCTCTTCGGCGAGTATGCGGCGTCGCTGCCCATCGACCTGGGTTTCCAGAATTTCGACGAGGAGCTGGCCACGCTGCCCGGCGCCTACGCGCCGCCGGCCGGCGCGCTGCTGCTGGCGCTGGTGGACGGCCAGCCCGCCGGCTGCGTGGCGATGCGCCCGCTGCCCGAGGCCGACCACCCCAACGCCTGCGAGATGAAGCGCCTGTACGTGCGGCGCGCCTTCCGACGCTTCGGCCTGGGCCGGCTGCTGGCGCAGCGGCTGATGGACCTGGCCACGCAGGCCGGCTACTCGTCGATGCTGCTGGACACGCTGGACGACATGGAGGCGGCGCGCGAGCTCTATGCCTCGCTGGGCTTCGTCGAGGTCCCGCCCTACTACTACAACCCGGTGCCGGGGGCGCACTATCTGCGCGCCGACCTCGACGCCCCCGGCTCGCGCTGGTAGGGGGCGGCCGATAGCTGTTAGCGTGCGCACCCGATGACCCCGCCCCTGCTCCCCGGCAGCCCCGAATTCGAGGCCCTGCTGCACCGCATCCGCTTCCCCGGCGACAGCGACCCCGCCGAGACGCGCGAATGGCTGGACGCGCTGGCCACGCTGGTGCGCGAGAGCGGCGCCGAGCGCGCGCGCTTCGTGCTCGACGCGCTGCAGGACGAGGCGCGCCGCCATGCGCTGGCCTGGCAGCCGCAGCGCCAGACGCCCTACGTCAACACCATCGCGCTGCAGGAACAGGCGCCGTTCCCCGGCCACCTGGAGACCGAGCAGCGCCTGGCCGCGATCATGCGCTGGAACGCGCTGGCGATGGTCGTGCGCGCCAACCTGCGCCACGGCGAGCTCGGCGGGCACATCGCCAGCTATGCCAGCGCGGCGGACCTCTTCGAGGTCGGCTTCAACCACTTCTTCCGCGCGCGCAGCGAAGGGCACGGCGGCGACCTCGTCTTCTTCCAGCCGCATTCGGCGCCCGGCGTCTATGCCCGCGCCTTCCTCGAGGGCCGCCTGAGCGAGGCCGACCTCGAGCATTACCGGCAGGAGGTGGCCGCCGCAGGCGAGCGCGCCGCCGGGCGCGCGGTGCGGGGCCTGTCCAGCTACCCGCATCCCTGGCTGATGCCTGACTTCTGGCAGTTTCCGACCGGCTCGATGGGGCTGGGCCCGCTGTCGGCCGTGTACCAGGCGCGTTTCCTGCGCTACCTGGAGCACCGCGGGCTGCTCGCGGCCGGCGACCGCCGCGGGAAGGACGAAGACGCGGCGCCGGCGCGCCGCGTGTGGGGCTTCTTCGGCGACGGCGAGATGGACGAGCCCCAGTCGCTGGCCGGGCTGAGCCTGGCTGCGCGCGAGCGGC
>CAZUPH010000260.1:0-3887 GCA_964621995.1 uncultured Rubrivivax sp.
CGTTGACGAAGCAGCGCACGCGCAGCGTCTGGCCCGCGAGTTCGTCGGCGGTGACGACCCACGGGCCCATCGGGCAGAAGCCGTCGACGCTCTTGCCCAGATCCCACTGCGAGTGGCGCATCTGCACGTCGCGTGCGGTCACGTCATTGACGATCGTGTAGCCGAACACGTGGGCCAGCGCGTCGGCGCGCGCGATGTTGCGCCCGCCGCGGCCGATGACCACCGTCAGCTCGGCCTCGTAGTCGATCTGCTCCGACACCGCAGCGCCGGGCAGGCGCACGTCGGCGTAGGGGCCGACCACGGTCTCCGGCACCTTGGTGAAGACGATCGGCCAGTGGTCGACCTTGGTGGCGCTGCCCTTGAACACCGAGTCGCGCAACTCGGCCGCATGCGCGTGGTAGTTGCGGCCGACGCAGAACAGGTTGCGCCGCGGCCGCGGCAGCGGCGCGAGCAAGGCGCGCAGGTCGAGCGCCACCTCTTCGTCCGCGTCGGGCCAGCGCGCACCCTGCACCATCGCCTCGATGGTGGGCAGCAGGCCGAGCGGCGCCTCGCCCGCGACCAGGCCGATGCGGCGCGCGTCGGCCGACACGCGGCCGACGCGCGGTCGGCCCCGGTGCATCACGGCGGCCAGGCGCAAGGTGCTCTCCTGCAGGCTGCCCAAGTTCGGAGCCAAAGGCTACCATTCGCAACCAATCCGCCAACCCTGGGTTGACCCGATGACCGACGCCGCCACGCGCCTGCGCGAATCGCTGATCGAGAACCTGCGCAAGCGCCACTGGCGCACCGGCGACCGCCTGCCGACCGAGCGCGCACTCTCCGAGGAGTACGGCCTGAGCCGCTCGACGGTGCGCCGCGTGATGGCCGACCTGAAGCGCCGCCGCCTGATCACGCAGACCGTGGTCGGCCGCCGCGGCGCAGGTGGTGAGCCCGGCCGAGCTGATGGCCGCGCGCCTGGTGCTCGAGCCGGCGCTGATCGCGATGGTGATCGGCAACGCCACCGCGGCCGACTTCGACCGCATGGACGCCTGCAACCACGAGGCCGAGGCGGCGAGCACGCTGGAGGCCTTCGAGCACTGGGACGCTGCGCTGCACGAGGCCATCGCCGAGGCCACGCACAACCGCTTCATCACCGGTGTGTTCCGCCTGATGAGCGACGCGCGCGCGGGGCGCGTGTGGCGCGCTCTGGCGCCCCGGCGCTGCTCCAGCGCTACGCCGAGCGCGCGCGTGCGCTCTGCCTGGCGCACCTGGCGCACGTGCGCGACAACCTGCTCGGGCCCTGATCGCCGCGGCCCAAGAGAGCCCAAAGCGGGCGTGCCGGTGTCCGAACTAGCGCAGCCGATGCACGCGTGAGGTGCCGCCCCGTGCCTCGCGCTGGCGCGCCTGCGCCGAGCGCTGCGTCTGGAAGGCCAGCACCTTCGGCAGGTTGAGCTCGATCCAGTCGGCGAGGCCGCGCACGCGCTTGGCCGCGTCGCGGCCAAGCGGCGTCAGCGAGTACTCGACATGCGGCGGCACCACGTCGTGCGCGATGCGCAGCACCAGCCCGTCGCCCTCGAGCCATTGCAGGGTCTGCGCCAGCATGCGTTCGCTGACGCCGCCGACCGCGCGCCGCAGTTCGGCGTAGCGGTGGGTGCCGCCCTCCAGCACCATCAGCACGAGCACGCCCCAGCGGCTGGTGACGTGCTTGAGCACGTCGCGCGACGGGCAGTTCTCGGCCAGCAGGTCGCCGCGCTGCAGGCGGCGCGAGAGCTTGCGGGGGGTGCTAACAGACATGTGCGTACTTCCGAAAAGGAAGTTCAGATCCTACATTGACGGCACCCGTTACTCAAGTGGATCCTTGTCATGACCGCCTTCACCCACACCATCGCCATCACCGGGGCCGCCGGCCAGCTCGGCCGCCTCGTCGTCGAACAGCTCAAGACCCGCCTACCGGCCGAGCGCCTGGTCGCGCTCGTGCGCACGCCGGCCAAGGCCGCCGATCTCGGCGTTGCCGTGCGCGAGGCCGACTACACGCGGCCCGAGACGCTGGCAGCCGCGCTGGCCGGCATCGACACGCTGCTGCTGGTCTCGGCCACCGAGTTCGGCCAACGCGTCGCCCAGCACCGCCACGTGATCGACGCGGCCAAGCGTGCCGGCGTCAAGCGTATCGTCTACACCAGCGTGCTGCGTGCCGACCAGTCGCTGCTGTCGCTGGCACTCGAGCACAAGGAGACCGAGGCACTGATCAAGGCCTCGGGCCTGGCCTGGACGATCCTGCGTAACGGCTGGTACACGGAGAACTACACCGGCTCGATCGCCGGTGCGCTGGCCGGTGGCGTCTTCATCGGCAGCGCGGGCGAGGGCCGCATCGCGTCGGCTGCGCGCGCCGACTATGCTGCCGCCGCGGTGGCGGTGCTGACGACATCGGGCCACGACGGCAAGACCTACGAGCTGGCCGGCGACAGCGCCTGGACGCTGGCCGAACTCGCGGCCGAGATCTCGCGCCAGAGCGGCAAGTTGATCCCGTACAAGGACCTGCCCGAGGCCGACTACGCCGCAGCGCTGAAGGGATTCGGCCTGCCCGAAGGCTTTGCGCAGGCGATCGCGGGCTGGGACGTGGCCGCCTCGCAAGGTGCGTTGTTCGATGAAGGTCGCCAGCTCTCGCGCCTGATTGGCCGGCCGACCACGCCGCTGGCCGACTCGGTGGCCGCAGCGCTGCGCTGACCCGCCGCGGCCGCCTGATCCCGCGGCCGAAGGGTCGCGGCCTCCCTAGATCGAAAGGCCCTGACGTCCGCAGGTGGCTGGCCTTCGCGCCGCGATGGGCGCTCAATGGGGCCGGCGGTGCCCTGGACGCTTTGCGTCTTCTGCGCGCCGCAGCGTGGGCAAACCAGGGAGGCGAGCCATGCGGCGACGCGGCGTCTTCGTCGTGGTAGGTGGTGCGGTCTGTGCGGCCTGCCTGGTCGCGCGGCCGGTGCGAGCCGGCGGCCGACGTGACGACGACCTCGGCGCCGCGGCAAAGGTGTGGCGGGGCCTGGCCCGCGAGGCTCGTCGCCTGCCGCTCGTCGAACGCATTGCCTTCGTGAATGTCGAGGTCAATCACCGCATCGCCTACCAGGCGGACGCCGACGATGGCGCCGACCACTGGGCCACGCCCTGCGAGACCCTGGCGCGCGGCCGCGGCGACTGCGAGGACTTCGCGATCGCCAAGCACTTCCTGCTCGACGCATGCGGTGTGCCGGCGCCGCTGCACCGGCTCCTCTATGCCCACCTGCGTTTGCGTGGTGGGCAGGCGCCGGCCCAGCCGCACCTCTCAGCCGTGGCGCGCGACCCGCGCTTCGACGACCCCTGGGTGCTCGACCAGGCGGAGCCTGTGCTGCTTGCGCTGTCGTCGCGCGACGATCTCGAGCCGCTGTTCAGCTTCGACGCCCGCGCCATCTGGCCGCGCGTCGACGCGACCCCGCTGCCGCGTGGCCCGTTGCGCGCCGCAGGCTGGCTGGGTGTGCTGGAACGCACACGCGCCCAGCGCCATTGATGCCAGACTGCGCCTGACGAGCCGCGACGAGGAGCCGCCATGCCCTACGCCCGACGCAACGCCCTGGGACAGATCGAGAGCCTGCATTCGCAGCCCACTGCGGACGCGAGCGAGCGCGTCAGCGCCGACAGCGACGAGGTGCGGCGATTCCTCGGCCTGCAGGCCGGCGGCGACAGCTATGAATCGCTCGACAAGGACCTCGTGCGCGTGCTCGAGGACCTGGTGGACTTGCTGATGGCCAAGGGTGTGGTCGCGGCGGGCGAGTTGCCGGTTGCTGCGCAGGCCAAGCTGCTGGCGCGCAAGGAGCACCGCGAAAGCCGCCAGCGGCGCATGGACGACGACCACCCCGAGACGGCCTGCCGCCTGGAGGTCGATGTTG
>CAZUPH010000260.1:3897-4382 GCA_964621995.1 uncultured Rubrivivax sp.
CAGGGCCGCACGGTCACCGTGATCGACGACAGCGCGTTCGGCCAGCTCGCCGATCTGGACGTGCCGCCGCGCGATCGCGGGCCGCGGCCGGTCTGACGCCGCCCTAGTCCAGCGCCCGCACGTCGTCGCCGGGCTCGGCCCGGCAGCCGTCGCCGATCGGCGTCCAGCCGCGGCGCAGCACGACCTTGCGCTCGTCGTGGCAGACCTCGATGCGGGTGGCGGCCGGCACCTGCTGGCGCACGAAGGCCTCGATCGAGGTCGGCAGGCTGACGCGAAAGCGCTGCGCGTGCAGGTCGTGCATCGGATGGTCGTCGCTGTGCAGCCAGGGAATGAAGTTCGCGGCGAGCATCAGCCAGTGCGAGCCGACCTCGACGGGCGCCGGCTCATAGCCCTGGGCGGCGAGCCAGCGCTGCGCGCTGCGGCGCGCATCGGCGTCGCCGTCCGGCGCGCCCCAGGCGCTCGCCAGCAGCTCGGCGACCCACTGG
>CAZUPH010000260.1:4392-5062 GCA_964621995.1 uncultured Rubrivivax sp.
TGCAGGTCTGGTAGCGCAGGCCGTAGGGGTGTGCGTTCGCGCTGTAGCGGCCGGCGAGCAGCGCCAGCGCCTGCCGGTCGTCGAGTGCCGTGCGTTCGAGCGCCTCGGCCGCCGCGCTCGGCAGCAGCACGATCGACAGGTAGCCGAGCGAAGGATCGTCGGTGCCGAACAGGAAGCCGGGCAGGCCCTGGTCGAACAGGCGCGGGCCGGGCGCACCGACCACGGCGCGTGGGTGCTGCCCTTCAGGCTGACGCCGGCATGCGAGTAGCGGATGCCGAAGCGGCCGAGGTCCAGGCCCGAGCGCGACACCAGTGCGATGCGGGCACCCGACGCGTCGAGCTCGCGCTTCACGAGGTCGGCGACACGCAGCAAACGGTCCTGCTGCGCGGCGGTGAGCGGCGTCGAGCGGCCACACAGTTGTGGCGAGAGCGCGGCGCAGACGCTGCTGGCGGCGACGCTCAGGCACAGCGCGGCGAACGCTGCGCGCAGCCGCCTCAAAGCGGGACGGCGCGCGGGGCGATCTCGCGCAGCCAGGGCTCGGCCAGCACGAGGAAGAAGGGCTCGCGTTGGCGCGTCGCGTCGGCGGCATGCGCGAACTCGATGCCGTAGGGGCGCTGGCGCGCATGGACCGGGTCGCCGGCGGCGAGCGCGCGCGCGGCGAGCGCCTGGC
>CAZUPH010000261.1:0-5057 GCA_964621995.1 uncultured Rubrivivax sp.
CGCAGGCGCTGGCGGGTGGCCTCGCCGACTGGGAAGGCGCGGCCGGTGCGGCGCTCGCCCGCGTGCTGCTGCTCGACCAGTTCACGCGCAACATTTTCCGCGACACGTCGCGGGCATTCGACGGCGATGCGCAGGCGCTCGCGCTGGCGCGTTCGATGGTCGCGCGCGGCGCCGACCAGGCGCTGCCGCCGCTGCGACGCGTGTTCACCTACCTGCCCTTCGAGCACGCGGAGGACGAAGCCGCGCAACGCGAGTCGCTGCGCCTGTTCGGGGCCCTGGCGGCGGCGCATCCCGCGCTCGCGTCCTACGACGACTACGCGCGCCGCCACGCCGTAGTGATCGAGCGCTTCGGCCGCTTCCCGCACCGCAATGCGATCCTGGGCCGCGCGTCGACGCCCGAGGAGATCGCCTTCCTGCGCGAGCCCGGCTCGAGCTTCTGAGCCCGCGGCGATTCAGCGTGAGGGGCGCTGCATCGCCTCTTCCTGCTCGCGCATCTTCACGCACTCGGGATGCGTGGCGAGCGCCGGCGCCTCGCACTCGCGCTTCATGCACACCAGCAGCGACAGGAAGTTGCGGTCGCCGCAGCGCGCGCGCGGACCCGTCACCTCGACAGCGCCCGGGGGCGCACGCGGCGCCACCCCAGGCAGATCGGTCGAACGCAGGGGCGCTGCCGGTCCCGTGCCCGTGGTGCCGGTCACCGTGGGCGTGGCGCCCGCGCTGGACTCGATGGCGGGCCTGGGCAGGCGCGCCGGCAGCACTGAGAGAATGGTCTCGACCGGTTCGGCGGTCGCCGCGGCGGCCGGTGTGCTGGCGGCGGCCGTCGGCGCCGCAGTGGTGGCGCTCGGCAGCGCAGGCGTCGCGGTCGGCGCCGTGGCGGCGCCCTCGGCGGCCGGCGCAGCGTCGGGCTTCGTGAACCACCACCAGGCCAGGATGTTCAGCGCCACCAGCGCGCCGAGCACGGTCAGCAGCTTGCGCTGCGACAGCGCGGGCGCCGCGGCCGGTGCGGACATGCCGTGCACGGCAGGCGTCGGCAGCGGCGCGGGCGCGGTCGGCATGACCACGGTGCGCGCATCGGCGGGCGCGGCGGCCGGCGCGCCCAGTTCGCCCGGCGAGGTGAGGATGTCCACACCCTCGCGCGACGCGATGCCCGGCATCGTGCGGTCGGGCGACACGCGTGCCGGCAGGCTCAGGCGCCCCTCGAGCACGTCGCGCAGCATGTGCACGCTCTGCGGCCGCTCGGCCGGCTTGAGCGCCAGCATCCAGTCGATCGCGGCCAGGAAGCCGTGCGAGCAGTCGCTCGGCCGCAGGTCGGCCAGGCGCGGCTGGTCGTCGTGCAGCGCACGCGACGCGGCCGGCACCGGCTCGCGCCCGGTGATCAGGAAGTAGATCGTGCCGCCGAGCGCGTAGAGGTCGGTCCAGGGGCCCTGGCGCATCGCGCTCTGGTCGGCGTACTGCTCGAGCGGCGCAAAGTGCGGCTTCATGATCGAGGTCAGCGCCTTGTTGCCTTCGCCGATCACGCGCCGCGCGGCGCCGAAGTCCAGCAGTACCGGGAGCCCGTCGTCGCCGAGCAGGATGTTGTCCGGGGCGATGTCGCGGTGGAACACGCCCTCCTTGTGCAGCACCTCGAGCGCCGACAGCAGCGCGTCGAGCACGCGCCGGCAGGCGGCCTCGTTCGGCGGCAGCACCATGCCGCCACGCACCTGGCGCAGCGTGCGGCCCAGGTAGCGCGGCATCACCATGTAGGCGGTGCCGTTGTCCTCCCAGAAGCGGTAGACCTTGACCAGCGACGGGTGGTCGAAGCGCGCCAGCATGCGCGCCTCGTTGACGAAGGACTTGAGGCCGAGCGCGAAGGTGTCGGCCATGCCCGACGATCTCACCGACACCGCCAGCCCCTCGCCGCGGCCGGCCAGCGTGCCGGGCATGTACTCCTTGAGCGCCACCTCGCGCTCGAGCGCATGGTCCCAGGCCAGGTAGACGATGCCGAAGCCGCCGCTGCCGAGCACGCCCTTGACCTCGAACTCGGCGACGCGCGTGCCCACCGGCAGGGTCGGCACCTCCTCGGCCGCGGGCGCACCGCTGGCCGGCAGGGATGAGGAGGACGGCGGGGCCCCGGTCATCAGCGCGTGCCCGGCCGCCCGAAGGGCACTGACGGCCCCACGGGGGGCAGCGAACGAAGTGCGCGTGGGGGCACCATGACGGCAGCTTAGCAGGGGCCCACCGGAGCGCCCCGAGGCCCGGCACCTGATAGCCTTGCGGCTGCGCGCACGATCGCACGTGCAGCCGTCACGCGGCGCCCGCCCGCGACCGCCCTTCGCCGCCGCTGAAACGTTCGCTCACAGCCATGACCATCGCCCGCCGCCCTCTTCTGCTTGCCGGCCTGGCCGCCCCTTGGTTCGCACCGTCCTCCGCGCGCGCCCTCGACCCACCACAGGGCCCGGTGGTGCTGACGCTGCGCGGCCGTGGCATCGGCGCGCCCAACGGCGTCGACCAGGCCTCGTTCGACATGGCGATGCTCGAACGCCTGCCGCAGCAGCGAATCGTCGCCGAGACGCCCTGGTACAACAAGGCGCGCTCCTTCACCGGCCCGCTGCTGCGCGCGGTGCTGGCTGCGGCCGGCGCCGCCGGCGGCGAGCGCGCGCGGCTGGTGGCGCTGAACGACTACCGCATCGAGATGCCGCTGGCCGACGCGCGCAAGCACGACGTGATCATCGCCCGCCTGCTCGACGACAAGCCGATGAGCGTGCGCGAGAAGGGCCCGCTGTTCGTGATGTACCCCTTCGACCGCGAGCCGCAGCTGCGCAGCTCGCTGTACTTCAGCCGCTGCGTCTGGCAGCTGCGCACGATCGAACTCCTGTGAACGCCCTGCCGCGCGGCCTCAAGCCCTGGGTCTCCAAGCGCGGGCCGCTGATCGGCGTGGCCGCGCTGCTGCTGATGCTGGCGCTCGCCGCCGTGGCCTGGGTGCAGGTGCGCCAGCACCGGCTGCTCAGCGAGACGGTGCGCTACCAGGACGAGTACCTGCAGATCAGCCTGACCCAGCTGCAGGCCGAGTACCTGCGCCTGCGCAACGCGCTGCACGAGACGGTGCAGCGCCAGCCGCCCGACAGCGCGGCGCTGCAGATGCGCTACGACATCTTCGTCAGTCGCGTCGACCTGCTCGACGCCGGCCGCAGTGCCCGCCTGGTGGCCAGCATGTCGGCCTACAGCGAGGTGGTCAACGCACTGCAGGCCTTTGTCGCGCGCGCCGACCGCCTGCTCGGCCCGCAGGCCCAGGGCGTGCCGACGGCGCAGGCGCTGCGCGACCTGGAGCGCGAGATGGCGGCGCTGGACGCGCCGATCCAGGCCCTGGTGCTCGAAGCCTCGCACGGCGTGTCCACGCGCGTGGGTGAACGCTACGACGCGCTGCGCCAGCACAACCTGACCGCGATCGCGCTGACGGTGCTGCTGTCGCTGTCCTCGCTCGGCTTCGCGCTGCTGGCACTGACGCAGTTGCGCCGGCTCGACCAGCGCCGCCAGGCCCTCGAGACCTTGGCCACCGAGCTGCGCGGCGCGCGCGCGGTGGCCGAGAGCGCGAGCCAGGCCAAGACCAACTTCCTGGCCAACATGAGCCACGAGCTGCGCACCCCGTTCCAGGGGCTGCTGGGCATGCTGCAGCTGTTCGACAACGAGCGGCTCGAACCCGCGCAGCGCCACCAGCTGCGCGTGGCGCGCGACTCGGCACAGCACCTGCTCGCGATCCTCAACGACGTGCTCGACATCTCGCGCCTGGAAGCCGGCACGCTGCGCCTGCAGAGCCAGGCGGTGGACCTCAAGCGCATGGTCGCCGACGTGCGCGCGCTGATGGCTGCGCCCGCGGCGCAGAAGGGCTTGGCCCTGCAGTTCCAGGTCGACGCGGCGGTGCCGGCGCAGGTGGCGCTGGACGACACGCGGGTGCGCCAGGTGCTGTTCAACCTGCTGTCCAACGCGATCAAGTTCACCGAGCGCGGTGGCGTCGTGCTCGACGTCGTCGCGCGCGACAGGCAGCTCGTGTTCGGCGTCGCTGACACCGGCATCGGCATGGACGAACGCACGCTGCCGCGCCTGTTCCAGCGCTTCAGCCAGGGCGACGACTCGACCTCGCGCCGCTACGGCGGCACGGGCCTCGGCCTGGAGATCTCGCGCAGCCTGGCGCGCCTGATGGGCGGCGACATCACGGTCGAGAGCACGCCCGGCGTGGGCAGCCGCTTCGAACTGCTGCTGCCGCTGCAGGAAGTCGCCGCGGCGCCGCGCGAGGCGGCGCCGGCCGCCCCCAGCCCCGCAGCGTCGAACGCGCTGCGCCGCCTGCGCCTGCTGGTGGCCGAGGACAACGAGGTCAACCGCACCGTGCTGGCGGCGATGATCGAGCGCGAAGGCCACGACTGGCATTTCGCGCACGACGGCCGCGCCGCGGTGCAGGCCGCGCAGGCGCAGGACTACGACCTGGTGCTGATGGACCTGCACATGCCCGAGATGGACGGCATCGACGCCACGCGGGCGATCCGCGCGCTGCCGGGCGACAAGGCGCAGGTGCCGATCGTGGCGCTGACCGCCGACGCCTTTGCCGACACGCGCACGCGTTGCCTCGAGGCCGGCATGAACGACTTCCTGTCCAAGCCGGTCAGCGTGGCCGAGCTGGCGCGCCTGCTCGCCACCTACGGCGACCCGTCGGCGCAGGCCGCCTGAGCGGCGGCCGCGGCCCGAGACCGCGCGGGCACCGCCCGCCAACTGTGCGATCCGTCGCACCCGATGCCTCAAGTTGGCGCTTCAGGCTCCCGATATGCCTCCCAACGGAGGCGAGCGATCGGCTCCGGGGTCCGGAACAGCCGCCCTCGCGGTGACTGCCCCGGGCGCAGCCAGCGAGAGCTGGCACGGCAATGCCGGCGTCTGCCGGGAGTCACTCAACACAAGGAGCACCCATCATGGGCATGTCCGTCAACACCAACGTGGTTTCGCTCAACGCGCAGCGCAACCTCGGTACCTCGCAATCTTCGCTGGCCACCTCGATGCAGCGCCTGTCCTCGGGCCTGCGCGTCAACTCCGCC
>CAZUPH010000262.1:0-882 GCA_964621995.1 uncultured Rubrivivax sp.
GCGCGCAGGGCCCGCAGTCGCCGCGCTTCGACACCCCGGCGCCGCAGCCGATGCCCCGCGCGGACGTAGGGCCGCGGCAGCCCCAGCGCAACGGCGACCCGCGCGAAGCCTGGGACGGCCGGCGCGAGCTGCCGCGTGGCGAACGTGGCGCCGACCGCCGCGACGACCGCCGTGACGAGCGCCAGGACGAGCGGCGCGACGAGCGCAGGCCGGACCGGTCCGACCTGCGCGCCGAGGAGCGTCGCGCTGCGCCCGGTGGCACGGGCCCGCGTGTCGAGCGCCGGGAAGACACGATGCCCGTGGCGCCGGCGGTCGTGGGCCCGCAGCGGCCGACGATGCAGCCGATGCAGCCCGTGCGGCCGATGCAACCGGTGCAGCCGGTACCGTCGCCGCAGCAGCCGTCCGCGCAGGCGCAGCCGCCGCAGCCTGCGCAGCCGGTGCCGCAGCGCGTGCAGCCGTCGGCGCCGGTGCCGGCCGCACCCGCGGGACCCGCGCGGCCGGCCGGGCCGCCGCCGGGCGCCGTCGGACCGGCCCGCCCGGCGCCGCAGTCGGCGCCGCCGGCGCGCGCCGCCGAACGCGAGCGCGGACCGCGTGCCAACGACAACGAAGTGCAGCGTTAGGTGCTCGGCAGGGCGGCGGCCGCCGCCCTGCCTGCCGGCTTCAGCGCAGCAGCGGCCGCAGCGTCGGCCAGACGTTGTCCAGCATGCGCGGGTGCGCCTCGGCCTTGGGGTGGATGCGGTCGGGCTGGAACATCGCCTCGGCGTCGGGGCCGTCGGCCACGCCGGCCAGCAGGAAGGGCACCAGCGCCGCACCCTCGGCCCGCGCGACGGTCTCGAAGAGCCTGAAGAAGGCCTCGCCGTACTGGCGCCCGTAGTTCGGCGG
>CAZUPH010000262.1:892-5039 GCA_964621995.1 uncultured Rubrivivax sp.
ATCAGCACGCGCGCGCCGGCTTCCTTCGCGGCGCGGGTCATCGTGGCCAGGTTGTCCTGCGTCATCGCCAGCGGCAGGCCGCGCAGCGCGTCGTTGCCGCCGAGCTCGATGATCACCACCGCGGGCCGGTGCTGCTGCAGCAGGGCCGGCAGGCGCGAGCGGCCGCCCGAGGTGGTGTCGCCGCTGATGCTGGCGTTGACCACGCGCCAGCGGCCGCGCTGCTCGCGTTGCAGCCGCTGCTCGAGCAGCGCAACCCAGCCGCTGCCGCGCGGGATGCCGTACTCGGCCGACAGGCTGTCGCCCACCACCAGCAGCGTGCGTGGTGCCCCCTGCGCGCGAACGGTCGCGTGCAGGCCCGTCGCTCCCAGCAGGGCGAGCAGGCTAGCATGCGCCAGCAGCGCACGGCGCGCGAGGAATCGAGGACCGATGTCCGAACCCATCATCGAAGTCAGGCGGATCAGCAAGCGGGTGAGCGACGCCACCGGGACGCTGACCATTCTCCACGAGATCGATTTCGCCCTCCGGCCACGGGAATCGGTGGCCATCGTCGGGGCCTCGGGCTCGGGCAAGAGCACGCTGCTGTCCATCATCGCCGGGCTGGACGTGCCCAGCGAGGGCAGCGTGCGGCTGGCCGGGCAGGACCTGTTCGCGCTGGACGAGGACGCGCGCGCCGAGCTGCGCTCGCGCCAGGTGGGCTTCGTCTTCCAGAGCTTCCAGCTGCTGGGCAACCTGACCGCGCTGGAGAACGTGATGCTGCCGCTGGAGCTGATGGGCCGCGGCGACGCACGCGCCGCTGCCGTGGAGATGCTGCGCCGCGTGGGCCTGGGCGAGCGGCTCGCGCACTACCCCAAGGTGCTGTCCGGCGGCGAGCAGCAGCGTGTGGCGCTGGCGCGCGCCTTCGTCGTGCACCCGGCCTTGCTGCTGGCCGACGAGCCCACCGGCAGCCTGGACTTCGCGACCGGCGAGAAGGTCATGGAGCTGATGTTCGAGATGAACCGCGAGACCGGCACGACGCTGGTGCTGGTCACGCACGACCGCGGCATCGCCGAACGCTGCGACCGCCAGCTGCGCATCGACGCCGGCCGGCTGGTGGAGGACGCGCACCCGCTGACGGCCTGAGCGGCGGGGCGGCGCCGATCACGATAATCGGCGCATGACGATCTTCTACTGGGTCATGAGCATCGGCATCGTCGGCACGCTGCTGCCTTCGGCGCTGTACCTGCTGCTGTATGCCGTGACGGGCGAGGACGCGTGCGCGCGGCGCGCGCGCGTGCTGTGGAACTTCTCCCGCGTTCTGGCGCTGTTCGGGCTGAACCTGCTGATCTGGGGGCATGTGGTCGTCGGGCTCTGGAACATCTGGTTCAGCTGAACCGGCGCCCGTGCGCTGCGACGGGGCGCCGCCGGCGGGCGCCGCTCAGCGTGCCGGCGCGTTGTGCCAGTCGGCCTGTGCGATGACGACGCGGTAGCCGTCAGCGTCCTCGAAGGTGCGCGCGCAGCGCTTCCAGTAGGGGTTGTGGGGCTCGACCTCCCGGAATCCGGCGCCGAGCATCGCCCGGCACCGGTCCGCCCAGGCCGCCGGCTCCGGCACGTAGAAGACGAGCAGGTCCTCCGGCGTGGGCATGGGCTGCACGCGGTGGGCTCGCGAAAACGTGAACTCCAGGTGATGGTCGCTGCCCGCCGTTCCCAGCATGGCGCCGTCGAACCCGTCGTGATCCACGAACCGGCCGACGAGATCGAGACCCAGGCCGGCCCGGTACTGGGCCACGGAACGCTCGAGGTCGGTGACCGGTCGTGCGACGCGCAGATGGATGTTCATGGGGGATGGAGGTCGGGGGCCGGTTCCTATCGTTCGCCGGCGGCGTGCAGACACTGCAGCACATGGTCCGCCCTCTGGGCCACCGGCAGACGCGGCACCTCGACGAGCCTGTAGCCACAGCGACCGTACCACCGGACGAGCTCCTGGTGAACGCGCTGCGCATGTTCGAAGGAGTGATCGCGCTCGCTGTCCGTTCGGTAGATCTCGGGCCAGGGCGGCAGGACGAAGACCGTCTCGAAATACCTGAGCGAACTCAGATGCGCCTCGAGCTCGGCCTTCTGCAAGGCGCCGGCCTCGCTGAGCATGCCCAGGGACTCGACGGCACTGCGGTCGTGGAAGACGACGTCGCCGCCAGGCTGCAGCGTGCATTTCTCGATGTCGCGCCGCAGGATCTCGCGGGCAAAGCGCGCTGCGTCCGGCCTCGGCGAGAGGCCGCGGGCCATGCGCTCCGCGATCACCTCGCGCGCGGAGTCGCCGAGCGTCGCATGGCCGCGCCGGGCCAGTTCGCGCAGCAGCGTGGTCTTGCCGGCCCCCGGGCCGCCGGACAGCACGACGCGACGCACGCCGGGGCCGCGATCCTCGACGACCGGGGACGGCGTCAGCATGGGTTCGCCGACGGGCGGGCATTGCGGCGGGCACCGGGTGGGCGCACGATGCGTCGGGGCCAGCCTGCCTGCTGCGAGGTCACGGATTGAACCGGCGATCCGGCGCCCCGGCGGCAAGCGCATGAAGCTTCAGTGTCGTCGCCCAGTTCCGCGTGGTGGCGGCCTGGCCGAGCCTGCCGAGCAGCGCCTCGCCGGCCTTGCTCTGGAGGATGCCGGCCGGGCAGTGCAGGTACGCGGCATGCCTGCCGACGGCAAAACCCTCTGGCGGCACGACCAGCGGCTCGATCGGCTTCAGTGCGAGGAGGCCGTCTTCGTCCTGGGTGAAGGCCACCAGCAGCCGAGAGGGATCGGTTGCGGCGCCGGCAAAGGGGTTCTCCTCGACGATCGCGGCAAGCTGCGCCGCGGTCTTGACCACGACGGGAACCTCGACACCGAGCTCGACGGAGATGGCGCCGGCGATGGCCTGCGCGTGCGTGCGCGCCGAAGCCCCGGGGGCCCGGAAGACGGCATTGCCGCTGTTCAGGAGCGTGCGCGGGTCTTCGTACCCCAGGTCCACGAGCAGGCTGCGCAGAGCGGCCATGGGCACGCGCTTGGCCTTGCCGATGTTCACTCCACGCAGCAGCGCGACGAAGGTGGGCATCACGACACCTGACGAGAGTCAAGGCGCCACGCACGCGGCGGAGCGGTGCGGTTCGACGCCATGGCGGTGTGATCGGCGAGTGCCAAGCTCGTGGCCGCGCGCTGCGGCGGCGTCGGGCAGCCGACCCCTGCAGGTTGCGTGCGCGGCCAGCATGCCGAAGCGGAGCGCCGACCACGACCGGCGGAGAACAGTCCGAGGTCCGGGGTCAGAGCCGACGCGCGGCACTCCATCGACGTGACCGAAGCACTGCGACGCCTTGATCGCGCGATCTGGCCTCGCCGGGCGCCAGAAGCTCATGCCCGGGGTCCCTTGCCGGGAGCGCGCGGCTTCGTTGGGCCGGCATCCTTTTGGACCCGGGACTCGTAGGCCCTGCTGACCAGTGCCTTGACTGCTGCGGGCACAGCCGTTGCCAGCCGAACCCGCAGCCCGACCAGCTTGCCGCCCCACAGCAACTTCTCCGTGAACTCCGGGAATACGGCGAGGGCGCGCTCTCGATCGTCTTCGCCGACGAACACGTGCAGGGTTTCCTCATCGGGGGCAACGGTGACGAAGATCTTGCCCCGTACCCTGAACGAGGAGTAGTCGTGATGAGGCTCTTCGGTCACCGCTTCCGGCGACATCGCGTGCTTGCGGACAGCATGGAGCTTCACGTGCGGGCAGCGGCGTGGTGCAGGGGCGTTGCGAGGAGCGCCCGATCGGCCCCGACCCGGCGCTAGGAACGTACGGCGTGCGCTGAACTGCGGGCACGACGCGACTGTAGGCGCCGAGTGCCGGCTCCAGCAAGCGCTTGGCAGGGTGGCGCAGGCTACATCGGCGCGGGGACCAGGCCCGCGCCGGCTGAAAACTCTCTCTGGATGGGTGTCCGAGACCGTCGCAAGGTACACAGCATGGGCGTTCCCATCCTTGTTCACAAACCTGGTGAGCGAGGTTGTCCGGCCGCCGCAGCACGGGCAAAGGCCTTGGTCACGGGGGCGCTTCCTACTCGACGGTAAGCACGAGTGACTGCGGGCTGTGCATGCGGCCTAACGAACGCAAGGGACTTCCCCGTCCCGGGCTAGCCGCGAAGCGGCGAACGGCAACGAGTGC
>CAZUPH010000263.1:0-5022 GCA_964621995.1 uncultured Rubrivivax sp.
CTCGCCCTTGAGGTGGCGGTACAGGCGCCAGGCGTGGTCTTCCACCGCATATTCCTTGAAGCTGCCGTCGGGCATGCGCTTCTTGCGGTTGTACGTCCAGCTGAAGGCGGGTTCGATGCCGTTGCTGGCGTTGTCGGCGAACGCGAGGCTGATGGTGCCGGTGGGCGCGATCGACAGCAGGTGCGAATTGCGCAGGCCGTGGGCACGGATGCGGTCCTTCAGCGGCTGCGGCAGGCGCGAGGCGAAGGTGCTGCCGCTGAGGTACAGGTCGGCATTGAACAGCGGGAACGAGCCGCGCTCGCGCGCCAGGTCGCTCGAGGCCTCGTAGGCGGCGTCGCGCATCACCTCGCTGATGCGCCGCGCCATCGCGCGCGCCTCGGGGGTGTCGTAGCGCAGGTTCAACATCACCAGCGCGTCGCCCAGGCCGGTGAAGCCCAGCCCCACGCGGCGCTTGTTGCGCGCTTCCTGCTGCTGCTGCGGCAAGGGCCAGACGGTCACGTCGAGCACGTTGTCGAGCATGCGCGTGGCGACCTTGGCCACCTTGGCGAAAGCCGCCTCGTCGAACGCGGCGTTCGGCTCGAAGGGATCCCGCACGAAGCGCGTCAGGTCGATCGAGCCGAGGCAGCAGCAGCCGTAGGGCGGCAGCGGCTGTTCCGCGCAGGGGTTGGTGCTGGCGATCGTCTCGCAGTACGACAGGTTGTTGTCGCGGTTGATGTGGTCGAGGAAGAGCACGCCAGGCTCGGCGTGGTCGTAGGTGGAGCGCATGATCTGTTCCCACAGGTCGCGCGCGCGGATCTTGCGGTAGACCCACAGGCCATGGCCGCCGGGCTCGGCCTTCTGGTAGGCCCCGGCCGCCTTCTGCGCCACGCCGGGCTCGGCGCGGTGCACCAGCTCGAAGTCGGCATCGGCCTGCACGGCGTCCATGAAGGCGTCGGTCACGCCCACCGAGATGTTGAAGTTCTTCAGGTCGCCGCCGTCCTTGGCGTGGATGAACTCCTCCACGTCGGGGTGGTCGCAGCGCAGCACGCCCATCTGCGCGCCGCGGCGCGCGCCGGCGCTCTCCACCGTCTCGCAGCTGCGGTCGAACACGCGCATGTAGCTCACCGGGCCGGAAGCCGAGCTCTGCGTGCTGCCCACCCAGGCGCCGCGCGGGCGGATGCGCGAGAAGTCGTAGCCCACGCCGCCGCCGCGGCGCATGGTCTCGGCGGCCTCGGTCAGCGCGGTGTAGATGCCGGGATGGCCGTCGTCGACGTGGGCGATCGAATCGCCCACCGGCTGCACGAAGCAGTTGATCAGCGTGGCCGAGAGCTCGGTGCCGGCGGCCGACTGGATGCGCCCGGCGGGCACGAAGCCGGCGTCGAGCGCGGCGGCAAAACGTTCTTCCCACTGCTTGCGCTGCTCGACGGGCTCGGCCTGGGCCAGGGCGCGCGCCACGCGGGCGTGCACGGCGGCGATGCTGCGCTCGTCGCCCTTGGCGTACTTCTCGATCAGCACCTCTTCGCTGATCGGCTGGGCGGGCAGGTTGTGCTGGGTGTGCGGCGCGTCGGCGCCTTGGCGGGTCTCTTGCATGGGTGCTGTCTCCGGTGCGAGGGCGCACGGTAGCCCTGCGGCCCCCGCGCACCTTTGACCTGGATGAAAAGACAGCCCGCATGGTGCCCCATCCGCGGCGGATTGACACAGGGCAAAGCCCTCCTGGCGGAGGGCCGATAACCGCCGAGCGGACTCAGAGCCCGCGCTTGGCGCGCGTGAGCAAGGTGCTCACCTCGCTGGAGACGCTGGCGAACGCGGAGCCGGAGCCGATCAGCCTCTCGGCATCGCCGTAGGCGCCGGCGTTGATCTTGCGCGCCACCGCGCCGGCGGCGGCATGGAACTCGGCGTGCTTGCCCAGCAGCTCGGTGAAGGTCGGGCGGCTGCCCCAGCGCCGGCCGCCGGCGCCGTGCAGCCACTGGCCCAGCGGACAACGGTCGTCGCGGCAGATCGTCTCGGCGTCGAGCTGGGCGTGTTCGGCGATGGCCTTGCGCAGCCTGACCTTCCACTGGCGATGCGCGTCGATGGCCTGATCGAAGTCGAAGTCGTCGACGCGGTCCTGCTGCACCGGCTCGGCCAGCCGCACGCCTTCGGGCAGGCGGAAGCGCGCCACCTCGGTGGCCAGCGACTCGGCCTGGCTCTTCATCGCGCCGGAGGCGGCGGCGGTCTGCTCGACCAGTGCAGCGTTCTGCTGCGTCATGCGGTCGAGCTCCTGCACGGCCGCGCCGATCTGCGCGATGCCCAGGCTCTGCTCGCGCGCGCCGTTGGCCACCTCGGCCAGCAGCTGGCTGACGCGCTGCGAGGCGGCGACGATCTCCTCCATCGTCGTGCCCGCGCGGTGCACGGTGCCGGTGCCCGCCTCGACCTGCTCGACGCTGCGGCCGATCAGGTCACGGATCTCGCGCGCCGCGCCGGCCGAACGCTGCGCCAGCGTGCGCACCTCGCCGGCCACCACCGCGAAGCCGCGGCCCTGCTCGCCGGCACGCGCGGCTTCCACCGCCGCATTGAGCGCCAGGATGTTGGTCTGGAAGGCGATGCCGTCGATCGTGCCGATGATGTCGGCGATGCGCGCCGACGACTCGCGGATGCTGTCCATGGTCTGCACCACGTCACGCATCACGCGGCCGCCCTCGCCGGCCAGCTCGGCGTTGTGCCCGGCCACGCGGGCAGCCTCGGTGGTGTTGTCGGAGCTGCTCTTGACCGTCGAGGAGATCTCTTCCATCGAGGCGGCCGATTCCTCCAGGTTGGCGGCGGCCTGCTCGGTGCGCGCCGAGAGGTCCATCGCGCCGCTGGCGATCTCGCTGCTGGAGTGCACGATCTCGTCGCTGGAGCGGCGCACGCGCTGCACCATCTGGCGCAGCGAATCCTGCATCGCGCGCAGCTCGAGCATCAGCTGCGCGGCCTCGTCGTTGCCCCAGGGCGAAGGCGAGGTGGTGAGGTCGCCGGAAGTCATCGCGCGCAGGTGGCGGCGCGTCTCCTTCAGGCCGCCGTCCATCACGCGGTAGAAGCTCAGGAACAGGTAGCCGGCCAGCAGCAGCGCCGCCACGACGATGGCGGCGTCCATCGTCAGCTGGCGCATCGTGGCCTCGCGCAGGTCGCCGATGTAGATGCCCGAGCCGATCACCCAGCCCCAGGGCTCGAAGCCCTGCACGTAGGAGATCTTGTCCACCGGTGCACTGCTGCCCGGCTTGGGCCACTGGTAGGCGACGAAGCCCTTGCCGCTCTCGCGCACCTTGGCGACGAAGGCCTTGAACAGCGGCAGGCCGTTCGGGTCCTTCATGTCGGAGACGTCCTTGCCGTCGAGTTCCGGCTTGATCGGGTGCATCACGACGCGCGGATGCATGTCGTTGATCCAGAAGTACTCGTTGCCCTCGTAGCGCAGCGCGGCGATCGCACCACGCGCGAGCTGCTGGGCCTGGGCGCGGTCCATCCTGCCGCTCGTCTCCTGCGCGTGCGCCCAGACGACGATGCCGTGGGCGATCTCGACGTGCTGGCGGGTCGAATCCTGGCGCGCCTGCAGCGACAGATCGGCCTGGTGCATCAGCTGCCAGCCGATCAGGCCGAGCAGCGGCACCACGAAGGCCAGCGAGATGATCACTGCCTTGGCACTGAAGCGCAGCGCGCGGAACAGGCGCACCCCCGGGGCCCAGATGCCGTGATAGGCGAAGAAGCCGGAGTCGGCGCCGGCAGGTCGTGCGGAAGAGGCGGCGCCGCCGCCCGTGGCAAGGATCGCTGTCATGTGAAGTTTTCCCGAGTGACCGGTGATGACGGTGACGGTTGCGCCCGCTCTCGCGGCCGGCGCACCAGGCACTGCTCACCTTTTCGGTGCGCGGTCAGAAAACTTGACACCTGATCAGATTGACGCCCCCTCCGCCGCCGCCCGCGTGCGGCGCGCACGGCCGCTCCAGGCCGCCTGGCGCAACGCCCAGGCGTACACCGCGGCGCACCAGGCGGCTGCAGTGGCTGGCAGCAGCACCGGCTCCACCGCCGGCCAGACGGCCGCGGCGATGCGCAGCAGCACGGCCAGCTGCAGCACGCCGAAGAGCGCCCAGGCGAGGCCGTCGGCCGCCACCGTGCGCCCGGCCAGGCCGCTGGACACGCGGGTGACCATGGCCATCATCGCGCTGCCGAGGAAGCCCATCGAGAAGGCATGCTGCGCCGCCAGGCCCAGCGAGCGCGTGCCCTCGCTGGCCCACAGCAGCGCCTGCGACGCCGCCGCCAGAGCGAAGGCCACGCCGAGCCAGGCCACAGCCAGCTGCAGCATCACCACCAGCCGGAAGCGCAGGCCCTGCAGCAGGAGCCAGCGCGCCGCGAGCGCGAGCACGCCGATCGCCGCGGCGCCGTCGAGCGCCATCTGCGCGAGCTGCCAGGCCGGCGGCTGCGGCCACCACCACAGGTCGGCCAGCGCGAAGGGCCACTGGGCGAGGCACAGCGCCACCAGCGTGGCGAGCAGCCAGCGCGGCTGCCTGGCCGCAAGCGCGGGGGCCACGTCGTCGTCGAACACCGGCAGCAGGCGGTGCACGGCGACCACGAAGACCGGCGCCACGAAGCCCCACAGGCCGAGCTGCAGCGCCGCGCGGGCGATGTCCTCGCGGCCGGCGGCGAGCATCACGGCCGAGCCCAGTTGCGCCAGCACGCCCAGCCGCGAGGCCGCGGCGATCAGGCGCAGGTGGGTGCGGTCGGGCTTCGTGCCCAGCGCCACCAGCGCGGCCAACCGGCGCACCAGCGCATGCCAACCGAGCGCGGCGACGAGCAGCCCGGCCGCGGCCAGCAGCACGTGCATGTGCGCACCGGCCGCGAACAACAGCCAGCCCGAAGCGACAGTCGCCACCGGACGCAGCAGGCCCCGCGCCGGCACCGGCGGCAGGCCGAGCCACTTCGGCGCGGCGGTGAACAGGAAGCCGGCGAAGAACAGCGGCATGAAGCCGAACGAGAACAGCACGCTGCGGCGAGTGCGGCCACGACAAGCTGCTGGCCTTCAGCTGCAAGCGCCGG
>CAZUPH010000264.1:0-5007 GCA_964621995.1 uncultured Rubrivivax sp.
CCATGGCGAGGGCGCGCCCTCGCTGGACGACCTGGCGCCGCGCGCGGTGCGCGGCTTCAACCGCTGGAACGCCGGCGGCACCGCGGCGCCGGCAGCCGACATCCCGCGCGAGCCGCCGCCGGCTGCGGCGACCTCGCCCGCCGCGTCCTCGCTGTCCGCGGCCTCCGCGCGCGCGGCCACCGTCGTCGAGTTTCCGGTCGCCGCCAGCAGCGGCCGCGCCGCCTACGTCGCCGGCACCTTCGACACCAAGGGCCGCGAGCTCTTCTTCCTGCGCCAGTGCCTGGAGAAGCTCGGCCTGCGCGTGGTGACGGTCGACCTGTCCACCAGCGGCAAGCCCAGCCCGGCCAGCGTGCACCCGCGCGAGGTGGCGCGCCACCACCCGGGCGGCGAGGCCGCGGTCTTCAGTGGCGATCGCGGCAGCGCGGTGGCCGCGATGGCGCTCGCCTTCGAGCAGTTCGTGCGCACGCGGCGCGACCTCGGCGGCATCATCTCCGCCGGCGGCTCCGGCGGCACCACGCTGGCCACGCAGGGCATGCGCGCGCTGCCCATCGGCTGCCCGAAGGTCATGGTCAGCACGATGGCCAGCGGCGACACGCGGCCCTATGTCGGCCCGAGCGACATCTGCATGATGTACAGCGTCACCGACGTGCAGGGCATCAACCGCATCAGCGAGCGTGTGCTGGCCAATGCCGCGCATGCGCTGGCCGGCATGATCGCGCACCCGCCGCCGGCGGAGACGGCGGCGGCCAGGCCGGCGATCGGCCTGAGCATGTTCGGCGTCACCACGCCCTGCGTGCAGGCGGTGACCAAGCGGCTGGGCGACGAGGTCGACTGCCTGGTCTTCCACGCCACCGGCGTGGGCGGGCAGAGCCTGGAGAAGCTGGCCGACAGCGGCCTGCTGGCCGGCGTGATCGACGTCAGCACGACCGAGATCGCCGACGAGATCGTCGGCGGCGTGCTCTCCGCCGGGCCGACGCGGCTGGACGTCTACGCGCGCCATGCGCTGCCCTGGGTGGGCTCGGTGGGGGCGCTGGACATGGTCAATTTCGGCGCCTGGGACACGGTGCCCGAGAAGTTCCGCGGCCGCCGGCTGTACCGCCACAACCCGACCGTGACGCTGATGCGCACCACGGCCGACGAGTGCCGCGCGATAGGGGAGTTCATGGTCGCCAAGCTCAATGCGATGGCCGGCCCGGTGCGGCTGCTGATCCCCGAAGGCGGCGTCAGCGCGATCGACCGCCCGGGCCAGCCCTTCCACGACCCCGAGGCCGACCGCATGCTCTTCGACACGCTGGCCGCGGGCTTTCGCACCGGTGCCGACCGCAAGCTGCTGCGGCTGCCGCTGCACATCAACGACGAGGCCTTCGCCGACGCGCTGGTGGCCGCCTGGCGTGAGGTCGCACCGCGCGCGGCGCAGGCGCGCAGCGCCTGAGCGCCGGACCACAGGACGACGGAGACCCGCCCATGCCCCGCATCGCACGCCAGAGCATCCTCGGCCGCCTGCACGCCAAGATCGCCGCCGGCACGCCCATCGTCGGCGGCGGCGCCGGCACCGGGCTGTCGGCCAAGTGCGAAGAGGCCGGCGGCATCGACCTGATCGTGATCTACAACTCCGGGCGCTACCGCATGGCCGGCCGCGGCTCGCTGGCCGGGCTGCTGGCCTACGGCAACGCCAACGAGATCGTCTGCGAGATGGCGCGCGAGGTGCTGCCGGTGGTCAGGAGGACGCCGGTGCTGGCGGGCGTGAACGGCACGGACCCGTTCATGATCCCGGAGCAGTTCCTGCGCCGGCTGGTGGACCTGGGCTTCTCGGGCGTGCAGAACTTCCCCACCGTGGGCCTGATCGACGGCACCTTCCGCGCCAACCTGGAGGAGACCGGCATGGGCTACGGCCTGGAGGTCGAGATGATCGCGCGCGCCCATGCGATGGACCTGCTGACCACGCCCTACGTCTTCAGCGAGGCCGAGGCCACCGCGATGGCGAAGGCCGGCGCCGACATCGTGGTCTGCCACCTCGGGCTGACCACCGGCGGCAGCATCGGCGCGGAGACGGCACTGAAGCTGGCCGACTGCGTGGCACCCATCCGCGCCTGGGCCGCGGCGGCCAAGGCGGCCAAGCCGGACGTCATCGTGCTGTGCCACGGCGGGCCGATCGCCACTCCCGAGGATGCGCAGTACATCCTGCGTCACTGCCCCGAATGCCACGGCTTCTACGGCGCCAGCTCGATGGAGCGCCTGCCCACCGAGGTGGCGCTGACCGAGACCACGCGGCGCTTCGTCGAGATGACACGCTGAGCCGCCTGCCGACGCGATGAACCGCCTGCCCCGCCCGCTGCCGAGCTGGACCGCGCTGCCGGTCCTGCTGGTGCTGGCGGCGTGCGCCTCGTCGCCGCCGCCGGCCGCGACCGTGGCCGCGCTGGCCGACCGTGTGATCGACGAGGAGGTCGCCGTGGCCGGCTTCAGCGGCGCGGTGGTGCTGATGCGCGACGGCCAGGTCGTCCACGAGCGTGCCGCCGGCCTGGCCGAGCGCAACCCCGACCGCGCCTTCACGGTGGACACGCCCAGCGACGGCGGCTCGCTGGCCAAGACGCTGACCGCGGCGCTGCTGTGGGAGCTGGCCGCCGAGGGCCGGCTGTCGCTGGACGACCCGGTCACGCGGCACCTGCCGGGCTACCCCTATGCCGGGCAGACGCTGCGCGACCTGCTGACGCACCGCAACGGCCTGCCCGACTACGGCGCCTTCGAGGACGACCTGAAGACGCGCGCCGTGCTGCACACGCCCGACCTGCTGGCGCTGGCCGCGCAGCGCCAGCCGCAGCCGGTGCGGCCCCCGGGCGTGACGGTGGAGTATTCGAACCTGGGCTTCGACATCGCCGCGCTGGTCGCCGAACGCGTCACGGGCCGCAGCGTTGCCGAACTGTGGCGCGAGCGCTATTTCGCGCCGCTGGGCCTGCAGGGCATGTTCGCGCGGCCGGCGCGCTTCGCCGACTTCCCGGTGCCGCGCACGGTGGGCTACCGGCGCGACGGCGCCGCCTGGGTGCCGCACGACAGCTACGACGGCGAGGGCTTCGTCGGCGCCTCCAACGTGCATGCCAGCGCACGCGACTGGGCGCGCTGGGGCGACGCCTTCGCGCGCGGCCGCGTGATGGCGCCGGCGCGGCTGGAGGCCGGTCTGCGCGCCACGATGCTGGCCAGCGGCCTGCCCAGCACGCTGACGATGCTGAGCTGGTACTGCGACGAGGCCGGCCGGCGCTGCCACTACACCGGCGACTACAACGGCTTCTACGCCCAGGTCTGGTGGGACCGCACGCGCCGCGAGGCGCTGGCCTATGTCAGCAACAGCACGCTGCCGGCCTGGCGCCGTGCGCGGCTGACGCGCGGCCTCATCGATGCACTGGCCGGCCGTGCGCCGGCGGCCGATGGCACGCCGGCGCTGCGCGCCATCGCCAGGGACGAGCTGCCGGCGCTGGGCGGCCCATGGCAATCGCCCGGGCTGGGCCGGCTGAGCCTGTCGGTGAACGATGGCAGGCTCTTCCTGCGCGTCGGCCGCGGCGAAGCGGCCTCGGTCTTCCAGGTCTCGCGCGAGGTGTTCTACGTGCCCACGCTGGACCTGTGGCTGGCCTTCAGCGGCGCGCCGGCAGCGCCCACGATGCACGTCCGTTCCGTCTTCCACGTGGCCGAAGCGACGCGCCTGCCAGCGGCCGCTCCCACATCCTGACCTGCCCCTCGGAGAACACCCATGACCGGCGCTGAATTCGGCAGCTTCATCCTCGGCCTGATCGTCGTCGCGATCGTCGTCGCGATCGTCGTCTGGCTGCTGCACTGGCTGTACCTGCGCAGCTCCAAGGAACGCGCCTTCGTGCGCACCGGGCTGGGCGGGCAGAAGGTGGTGCTGGACGGCGGCGCCTTCGTGCTGCCGATCGTGCACGACGTGATCCCGGTGAACATGAATACGCTGCGCCTGGAGGTGATGCGCGGGCGCGACAAGGCGCTGATCACCAAGGACCGCATGCGCGTGGACGTGATCGCGGAGTTCTACGTGCGCGTGGCCGCGCAGCCCGAGGCGGTGGCCGCGGCGGCGCAGACCCTGGGCCTGCGCACGATGGAGCCCGAGCAGCTGAAGGAACTGGTGGAGGGCAAGTTCATCGACGCGCTGCGCACCGCGGCGGCCGAGATGACGATGGAGGAGCTGCACGAGAAGCGCGGCAGCTACGTCAAGCGCGTGCGCGAGGCGGTGGCCGAGGACTTGACGAAGAACGGCCTGGAGCTGGAGGCCGCCTCGCTGACCCAGCTGGACCAGACCAGCATGGAGTTCTTCAACCCCAGCAACGCCTTCGACGCCGAGGGCCTGACGCGGCTGACCGAGCAGATCGAGCGCCGCAAGAAGCAGCGCAACGACGTCGAGCAGGACACGCTGATCGCCATCCGCAACAAGAACCTGGAGGCCGAGAAGCTGAGCCTGGAGATCGACCGCGAGGCCGAGCAGGCGCGCCTGGCGCAGCAGCGCGAGGTGGAGGTCTCGCGCGCGCGGCAGCGCGCCGAGCTGGCCAGCGAGCGCGCCGCGCGCGAGCAGGACGCCGAGGGCGCGCAGATCACGGCCAAGCAGGCCATCGAGGCGGCGCGCATCCGCTCCGAGCAGAGCATCGAGCAGGAGCGCATCGCGAAGGAACGTGCCGTGCAGTCGGCCGAGATCGAGCGCCGCAAGGCGCTGGAGCTGGCCGAGCAGCAGCGCGCCATCGCCATCGCGCAGGAGAGCAAGGCGCAGAGCGAGGCGCAGGCCGAGGCCGAGCAGGCGCGCGCCAAGGCGGTGGCCGCCGAGGAGCAGGTCTTCACCGCGCGCGAGGTCGAGATGGCCGAACGCCGCAAGGCCGTGGAGCTGATCGCCGCGGCGCAGGCCGCCGAGCGCGAGGCGCTGCGCCTGACCGTGGCCGCGCAGGCCGAGAAGGCGGCCAGCGCCGACCGCGGCGCGGCGATCCGCGCCCAGGCCGAGGCCGACGCCGATGCCGA
>CAZUPH010000265.1:0-4982 GCA_964621995.1 uncultured Rubrivivax sp.
CTGCCCAACCTGGGCACGGTCGATCCGCCCCCGGGCAAGGCCTACTACTTCGACAACCTCACGCTGCTCGACGCGGCGCCTCCTGCCGGCCCGCTGAGCTTCTCGACCGGCTTCTCGGGCGGCAACCGCACCGTCGAGGGCGGCGAGTTCGGCGGCTTCAGCGGCAGCAACCTCGACGGCTACAACTGCAACGGCGACCCGGCCAACTGCGGCAGCGGCGGCGAATTCGTCCCGGCCCAGCCCGCGGCGAACAGCTACTTCTTCTACTACTACCAGACCGCCACGCCGGCCGCCGACCTGTACATGGGCATCTACGTGCAGGCGCCGGGCGTCACGGGCGGCTTCAGCCCGACCGCCGACACCCCGGGGGTGCAGGTCACGACCCAGACCACGCTGAAGTTCAAGCTCGGCCAGAACCCCGAGTGGTTCGGCAGCGCCACGAAGAACTTCATGATCGTGATGGACCTGGGCAAGCGCTACAACGTGTCGGGCAATCCCTGCCGGCTGCAGCTGCGGCGGGTCGTCGAGCCCACGGCCGCGGCGGCCACCGACTATGCGATCCCGCTGAGCTCGTTCGCGCTGGTGCAGGACTGCGCCGGGGCCGTGACCAGCGTGGCGCAGGCGCTGGCCGCGTCGCCGATCTCGCAGATCGCCTTCCAGGGCGTGGGCGGCGGCATCGCGCTGTCCGACGGCACGCGCACCAGCGGCGCCAACCTCAGCGTGCCCAACGGCAACGGCGTCTATCCGACGACGCTCGTGCTGCAGGGCGGCATCACGATCGACTGATCCGCGGGCGGCCCGCGGTCCGCGCCGGCACGCTCCGGCGCGGATCCGGGCCCTGCGCAGCTCGCCGCACCACCACACGTACACGGCCCCTTCGCCGCCTGCGGCGCGGCCTGGGCCACCTCCGCTCCCCACGGCCGGCGCCTGGCGAACCCATGGCCGCAGCGGCGGGTGGTCTCCGACCGGCCGTGGGCGGCCCGGGCGTCCTGCGACGATGCCTCACGGCGGGTGACGAACCCGCGGGCGCCCGAGGGTGTCCAGTCCATCCTGCACGAACGACCCGGCCGGGTCAGACCCGGCGCGCCCAGTCCGCGGCATCGAAGCCCACGCTGGCGCTGCCGTCGGCCCAGGCCACGACCGGGCGCTTGATCACGCTGGGCTGGCGCAGCATCAGCGCGCGTGCCGACGCGGCGTCCACGACGGCGGCACGCTCGGCCTCGGGCAGCCGGCGCCAGGTCGTGCCCTGGCGGTTGACGAGCCGCTCCCAGCCGAGCCGCGCGATCCAGCCGTCCAGCGCCTCGGCCGGCACGCCGTCCTTGCGGAAGTCGTGGAAACGGTGGTTCACTCCCCGCTCGCCCAGCCAGGCGCGGGCGCGCCTGACGGTGTCGCAGTTCGGGATGCCATGGACGGTGATCGTGTGCATGGTGCGCAGTCTGCCGCAGGGCGCCGGCGCGCGCGCTAGCATGGCCGCATGAATGCACCCGAACGTCCCGCCGAGCCGAAGGCAGAACCCCGCCTGAGCTCGCTGTCGCACGGCGGCGGCTGCGGCTGCAAGATCGCCCCCGGCGTGCTCGCGGAAATCCTGAAGGGCACGACCGCGATGCCGCTGCCGCCGGAGCTGCTGGTGGGCATCGCGACCGCCGACGACGCCGCGGTGTGGAAGCTCGACGACGAGCAGGCGCTGGTGGCGACGACCGACTTCTTCATGCCCATCGTCGACGACCCGTACGAGTTCGGCCGCATCGCCGCGACCAACGCGATCAGCGACGTCTATGCGATGGGCGGCCGGCCGATCCTGGCGCTGGCGCTGGTGGGCATGCCGATCGGTGTGCTGTCCACGGCGACCATCGCCCGCGTGCTGGAGGGCGGCGCAGCGGTCTGCCGCGCCGCCGGCATCCCGGTGGCCGGCGGCCACACGATCGACTCGGTGGAGGCGATCTACGGCCTCGTCGCGCTGGGACTCGTGCACCCGGCGCGCGTGAAGCGCAATGCCGACGCGAAGCCGGGCGACCGCCTGGTGCTGGGCAAGCCGCTCGGCGTGGGCGTGATGAGCGCGGCGCTGAAGAAGGGGCAGCTCTCCGACGCCGGCTACGCCGCGATGATCGCCACCACCACGCAGCTCAATACGCCGGGCCCGGACCTGGCTGCGCTGCCCGGCGTGCACGCGATGACCGACGTCACCGGCTTCGGCCTCGCCGGCCATGCGCTGGAGATGGCGCGCGGCGCGGGCTGCACGCTGCACCTGGACTGGCGCGCGGTGCCGCTGCTGGAGGGTGTGCGTGCGCTGGCTGCGCAGGGGCAGGTGACGGGTGCGTCGGGCCGCAACTGGGCCGGCTACGGGCCCCAGGTGGAACTGCCCGCGGGCTTCGCGGCCGAGGACCGCGCGCTGCTGACCGACCCGCAGACCAGCGGCGGCCTGCTCGTGGCCTGCGCGCCCGAGGCGGTGGCCGGGGTGCTGGCCACCTTCCGGCGCCACGGCTTTGCGCAGGCGGCGGAGATCGGCGGCGTGCAGGCCACGCCGGCCGGCGCCGCGCCGCGGCTGGTGGTCCAGGCCTGACGCGGGCCGCGCCGGGTCAGTTGCGCCGCGCCACCCAGTACACCGCGCCGGCGTCGCCGTAGCGTTCGGCGTGCGGCAGCTCGCGTTCCAGCGTGAAGCGGTCGCCGGCGCGCAGGTGGCGCGTGGCGTCGCCGCAGACGAGCCACATCTCGCCCTCGGTCACCAGCGCGTCGACGGCGAAGGGGTGCGTGTGCGTGTCCAGCACGGTGCCCGGCGCCCAGCGGCGTTCCAGGACTTCGTCGTAGCCGCGGGCGCGGGCGTCGGACTCGAATTCGGCGTAGGTCGGCAGCGGCATCGGCAGGCTCCGGAGGGACAGTGGGGTCAGATCGGCGCGTCCTCGCCGCCGGGTGCGGCGCGGCGCAGGCGCACCGGCTTGCGTGCGGGGGCGGCGGGTGCCACGGGCGCGACAGGCGACGGGACAGCGGCCGCCGCGACGAAGGCCGCGGTGGCGTCCGGCGCCGCGGCGGGGGCCGCCGCCGGTGCGTCGTCGATCACCTTCGTGTAGGGTGCCAGGATCTGCACCAGCTGCCCGTAGACCTTGGGGTTGCCGGCGACGATCTCGCGCTGGTACAGGAAGTCGGCCTCGCCGGTGAAGTTGCCGATCAGCCCGCCGGCCTCGGTGACGATCAGCGAGCCGGCGGCCACGTCCCAGGGGCTGAGCCCGGTCTCGAAGAAGCCGTCGTAGTAGCCGGCGGCCACGTAGCACAGGTCCAGCGCCGCCGCGCCCGGGCGGCGCAGCCCGGCGCTGTGCTGCATGACCTCCTCGAACATCTTCACGTAGCGCTTGAAGTTGTCGCCGCGGCGGAACGGGAAGCCTGTGCCGATCAGCGAGTCACTCAGGCGCGTGCGCTTGCTCACGCGCAGCCGGCGGTCGTTGAGGAAGGCGCCGCGGCCCTTGCTGGCGAAGAAGAGGTCGTTGCGCGTCGGGTCGTACACCACCGCCTGCTGCACCGCGCCGCGGTGGGCCAGTGCGATGGACACCGCATAGACCGGGAAGCCGTGAAGGAAATTGGTGGTGCCGTCCAGCGGGTCGATGATCCAGACGAACTCGCTGTGCTTCGCGCCATGCTCGCGCCCGGACTCCTCGGCCAGGATGCCGTGGCCCGGGTAGGCGTCCAGCAGCGTCTCGATGATCACCTGCTCGGCCGCGCGGTCGACCTCGGAGACGAAGTCGTTCGGGCCCTTGGTGCCGACCTTCAGCACCTCCAGGTCCAGCGCGGCGCGGTTGATGATCGCCCCTGCCGCGCGGGCCGCCTTGACGGCGATGTTGAGCATGGGGTGCAGCGATTGCGACATGGCGAGGGGCAGGGCAGGTGGGCGCCGGACGGGTGCGCCGGGCGTGGCTGGGGCAGGCGATGGCGAGAAAGAGCGTTCCGCGGGCCGGTCCTTGCACGACGACAATGACCGCGGGAAAGCCCTGATTCTACCGACGATGACCCAAGCAGGCCCGACCGACCCCGGCGCCGCGGCCGCCGCAGCCGCCCCGGCCGCCGGCGACGACGGCACCAGCTTCGTGCTGGTGAGGCCCAGCCACGCCGGCAACGTGGGCGCGGCCGCGCGCGCCATCCGCGTGATGGGCTTCCGCCGGCTCGTGCTGGTGCGCCCGCGCCACCCGGACGTGCTGCAGCTCGACGAGACGCTGGCCATGGCCAGCGGCGCGACCGAGGTGCTGGCGCAGGCCCGCGTCGTGAACACGCTGCCCGAGGCGCTGGCCGGCAGCACCTGGGCCGTGGCCACAGCGATGACGCCGCGCGACTTCGGCCCGCCGACCTGGGCGCCGCGCGAGCACCTGGCCACGCTGGCCGCCGGCGCCCGGCGCGTGGCCTTCGTCTTCGGCCCCGAGCGCACCGGGCTGGCCAACGAAGACGTCTGGCGCTGCCACGCCTGCATCAGCATCCCGACCGACCCGGGCTACGGCTCGCTGAACCTGGCGCAGGCGGTGCAGCTCGTCGCCTACGACTGGCGGCAGGCGCTGGGCGGCTACCCGGTCGTGCCGCGCACCACCGACGCGACGCTGGCCGACGCCGCCGCCGTGCAGGGTCTGCTGGACCACTGGCAGCAGGTGCTGGTCGACAGCGGCTTCCTGGACCCCGCGGCGCCGAAGAAGCTGATGCCCCGGCTGCAGCAGCTGGCGCACCGCGCGGCGCTGACGCAGGAGGAGGTGCACATCCTGCGCGGCATCGCGCGTGCGCTGGCCAGGCGCCCTCAGGTCGGGTAGGTCCCCGGGATCAGGATGCGGCGGTCCACGTCGACCAGCCGCGTGTGGCCGCAGAAGGCCATCGTCACGTCCAGTTCCTTGTGCAGGATCTGCAGCGCCTTCGTGACCCCGGCCTCGCCCATCGCGCCCAGTCCGTAGACCATCGCGCGGCCGATCATCGTGCCGCGGGCGCCCAGCGCCCAGGCCTTCAGCACGTCCTGGCCG
>CAZUPH010000266.1:0-2396 GCA_964621995.1 uncultured Rubrivivax sp.
ACGCCGAGATCGTCGCGTCTGTCTCGTCGGCCTCGGCCGGACCGGGAACGCGGGGACGGGAGCCGACCGGCGCGAAGGAGTTGCCCAGGGACATGCGACGCGAGGCCAGCCGCGGCGACGGGGCCGGCGGCGCCAGTGTAGGAGCGCGGCGCCGGCTCACGGCGCCGGGGCGCCGCGCGGGCGCCCGGATGAGGGGGGCTGCGGCATGCGGGGACGGCGGCGAGCGTGACGAGCGACCAGGGCGCGCATGCTGCCGGCGCAGCGTTCCGGCACCGTCTGCGCAGCGCGCCGCCGGCGCGCGGGCACTGCATCATTGCAACCATGCTGCCCCCCATCCCCGAACTGCACGCCGCGCTGCGCACCCCTGGCGCGCACGCCGAACTCGTCGAACGGGCGCTGCACGGCGCTGCCGGGCCGGCCGCCGCGCAGGTCTTCACGGCGCTGCTGCCGGAGGCCGCCCGCGCCGCCGCACGCGCGGCCGACCAGGCGCTGGCCGCCGGCCGCGCGCTGCCGCCGCTGGCCGGGCTGCCGGTCAGCGTGAAGGACCTCTACGACCTGGCCGGCCGCACCACGATGGCCGGCTCGGTGCTGCGCGCAGGCGCCCCGCCGGCCGTCGCCGATGCCGCCGCGGTCGCGCGGCTGCGCGCCGCCGGCGCCGCGCTGGTCGGCCTGACCAACATGTCGGAGTTCGCCTTCTCGGGCGTGGGCATCAACCCGCACCACGGCACGCCGCGCAACCCGGCGGACGCGGCGGTGGCGCGCATCCCCGGCGGGTCGTCGTCGGGGGCGGCGGTCTCGGTGGCGCTCGGGCTGGCGGTGGCGGCGCTGGGTTCGGACACCGGCGGCTCGATCCGCATCCCGGCCGCGCTGTGCGGGCTGGTCGGCTTCAAGAATACGCAGCGGCGCACGCCGCTGGCCGGGGCCTTCCCGCTGTCGTTCACGCTGGACACCGTGTGCGCGATGGCGCGCACGGTCGGCGACTGCCTGCTCGTCGACGGCGTGCTGGCCGGCGCGCCGCTGGCGCCCCCGGCGCGCGCAAGCGCCGGGCTGCGCCTGGCGCTGCCGCAGACCCTGGTGCTGGACACGCTGGAGCCGGCGGTGGCCGCCGCCTTCGAGCGTGCGCTGCGCGCGCTGGCGGCCGCCGGCGCCGAGATCGTCGAGATCCCGCTGACCGAGCTGGCCGAGATCGCGCAGATCAACGCCCCGGGCGGGCTGAGCCCGATCGAGGCCTGGGCCGTGCACCGCGAGGCGATGGGCACGCAGCGCGCGCGCTTCGACCCGCGCGTGGCGGCGCGCATCGCGCAGGGCGAGGGCGTCAGCGCGGCCGACTACCTCACGCTGCTGCGCCGCCGGCAGGACTGGATCGTGCGCGTGCAGGCGCGGCTGGCCGGCTTCGACGCGATGGTCTGCCCCACGGTGCCCATCGTCGCGCCGCCGGTCGTGGCGCTGGTCGGCGACGACGCCGCCTTCTTCCGCGCCAACGGCCTGCTGCTGCGCAACACCTTCACCACCAACTTCCTCGACGGCTGCGCCTTCAGCCTGCCCTGCCAGGCGCCGGGCGAGCTGCCGGTGGGGCTGATGCTGGCGGCCCCCGGCGGCCACGACGCGCCGCTGGCCGGCGCGGCGCTGGCGGTGGAGCGCACGCTGCGGGAAGCGCTGGCATGACGCTGCGCCTGTTCGTCGATGCCGCGCTCGCCGAGGGCGCCGAGCTCGCGCTGCCCGAGACCGCCGCGCGCCATGCCCAGGTGCGCCGCGTGCAGCCGGGTGATGCGCTCGTGCTCTTCGACGGCCTGGGCCACGAAGCGCCGGCGCTCGTCACCACGATGGGCCGCAGCGACGTGCGCGTGCGCGTCGGCGTGCCGGCCACGGTGGACCGCGAACTGGGGGTGGCCGTGACGATCGCGCTGGTGATGCCGGCCAACGAACGCATGGACTGGCTGGTCGAGAAGGCCGGCGAGCTGGGCGCCGCGGCGCTGCAGCCGCTGCTGGGCGAGCGCTCGGTGCTGCGGCCCAGCGGCGAACGTGCCGGGCGGCGGCGCGCGCACTGGCAGGGCGTCGCGGTGGCGGCCAGCGAACAGTGCGGCCGCACGCGCGTGATGCAGGTCGCGCCGGTGCAGGCACTGGCGGACTGGCTGGCCGGCCTGCCCGCGACGCCCGCGGGCGAGCGCTGGCTGCTCGCGCCGCACGCCGATGCGGTGGTCGTGTCGGCGGCGCCGGCGGCGCTGCCGGCGCTGTGCACGCTCAGCGGCCCGGAAGGCGGGCTGAGCCCGGCCGAGCAGGCGGCGGCGCGCGCCGCGGGCTTCCGGCCGGTGTCGTTGGGGCCGCGCGTGCTGCGCGCGGAGACCGCGCCGCTGGCCGTGCTGGCTTCTGGCGGCCTGGCGGCGGTGGCGAGCGTG
>CAZUPH010000266.1:2406-4943 GCA_964621995.1 uncultured Rubrivivax sp.
CGCCGCTGGCCGTGCTGGCCTGGCTGGCGCTGCGCGACGGCTGAAGGCTCAGCGCGGCGAAGACGACGCCGGCACCGGCACGACCAGCACCTCGGCGCGCCCGCCGACGCACCCCTCCGTCTGGCCCTCGGCGCAGCGCGGCCTGTCCTCGGGCAGCACACGCTGGACCGGCGGCGCGCCGACACGCTCGAGCATCATCCAGATCAGCGTCGTCGCGGTGGCCACCGCCAGCAGCGCGATCAGCAGGCGGCGCCGGCCCGACGTGGGCCGGTAGTCGTCGACCTGCGGCTCGGGCTGGTTCGGCGCCGGCGGCGGCTTCGCGGGCGCGGGGGGCAGCTTGGGGAACAGGGCCATGGTGCGGTGCGGCGCGGCGACTATCGCACGCCGGGCGAAGCCGCCCGCGCCGCCGGGCCGGCGCGGCGCGCCAGTGCCCAGGCCAGCAGCAGCCCGGCCGCGGCGCAGGCGGCGGTGACCCACCAGGTGCGGTGCCAGCCGCCGGCCTGGCTGGCCACCCAGGCCGCCAGCGGCGGCCCGGCAAACTGTCCCGCGGCCGAGCCCTGCTGCATCCAGCCCAGCGTGGTGCCGGTGGTGCCGGCGTCCGGCGCCAGGCGCACCGCCAGCGAGAACAGCGTCGCCGGCACCAGCCCGCCGAAGGCCGAAAAGGCCAGCACGCAGGCATAACGCAGTGCCAGCGGCAGGCCGGCGCCGGCATCCCCGGCCGCGCCGTGGAAGGCGCCCACGGTGGCCAGCCCCATGACCGTGAAGCCCAGCGCCAGCGGTGCCAGCGGCGAGGCGCCGCGCTGCAGCCAGCGCCCGGCCGCCAGGTTGCCGGCCACGTTGACCAGCGCCGCCAGCGCGGTGGCCACCGCGGTCAGCGGGCCGGACATGCCGGCGGCGGCGTAGACGGTGGGCAGGAAGCCGATCACCGCCAGCCACTGCGCCGCGTAGGCCGCGAACGCCGCCGAGAGCAGCCAGGGTCCGGGCGCGGCCAGCGTGCGCGCCAGGCGCGCGCCCAGCCCGTGCAGCGCCTGCAGCGGCGGCCCGCGGGACGCGCCGGCCGCCACGGCCGCCGCCGGCACGGCGCGCGCGAAGACGAGCGCCATCGCCGCGCTCAGCAGCGCGAGCAGCCACCACCAGGCGCGCCAGCCCGCGAGGGCGATCACCGCCGGCCCCAGCAGCAGCGCCAGCGCCGTGGCCAGCGGCATGTAGCCGCCCCACAGCCCCATCACGCGCGCGCTGCGCCCGGGCGGCGCCAGTTCGCGCAGCAGCGTGGGCCCGGGCAGCACGACGAGCAGGAAGCCGCAGCCCTCCACCGCGCGCAGCAGCATCAGCGCGCCGGCGCCGGTGGCCGCGCCGCCGAGCGCACTGGCCAGCGCCAGCAGCACCAGCCCGGCGAGCAGGCTGCGTCGCGCACCCAGGCCGTCGGCCAGCGCGCCGAAGGCGATGCCGGCGGCCATGCCGGCGGCCTGCACCAGCGAGAGCAGGAAGCCGGCCTGCACCAGCGTCAGCCCGAGCGCGTCCTGCAGCGCCGCGATCGCAGGCGGCAGCTTGCCCACGTGCAGCGCCGCGGCCACGCCGGCGAGCAGCACGACGAGGGCGGGGTCGATGCGCTCGCGGTCGCGTGGCGGAGGGGGGTCGGCCATGGGCCGCGAGTGTGCCTGTGCCCGGCACCGGGCCGACGGTTCGTCGCGCGTGGATGCACTTCGCGCAGCGCCTCGCGGCATCCGTCGCAAGGGCCTCGCGCCGCCGGCGCGGCGTGACGACACTGCAGGCATCGGACAACACCGCGCCTCTCCCGAAGCGCCCAAGGAGCCCCTCATGAACACCACGCAACGCCTGACCGGCCTGGCCCTCGCGATGCTGCTGACGGTGACGATGCTCGGCGGCATCGACCGCCTGGCCCACGAGCCCGCCGGCGCCGCCTATGCCGCGCAGACCGTGACCGCCACCGCGGCGCGGGCCTGAGCGCAGCCCACCCTTAGACCACCGAGACTGCGATGAATGCGACCCTGATCCACCGCAGCGAGGCGTTCGCCGAAGACCTGCCCGGATACGGGGCCGGCGACATCGAGGACGACCCCGCACACGACGACGCCGGCAACGCGCCGCTGGCGCTGCTGCCCTGGCTGACGCTGGCCGTGGCGCTGGTCGGCGGCAGCGCACTGACGCTGCTCGTCGCGCCGCTGTAGCGCACGCTGCCCGGCACCGCGCCGGGCAGAGCGCACCGGACCGTACGCCGCCTCAGCGCGGCGCGCCCTTCGGGCCCTGCGCGCCCGGCCTGTGCGGCGCGCCGACCCCGGCCCCCTGTTCACCCCCACCGCCGTGCCGCTGCGCGCGTTCCTCGCGCGCCAGCGCCAGAGCGGCATCCAGCTCGGCCGCCGCGATCCCCTTCAGGGCGCAGAAGTTCGCCTTCGTCAGCGTCGTCGTCTCGTAGGCGCGCAGCAGCAGCGCACGCTCGCGCTGCGCAGGGTCCAGCGGCTCGGCCGGCGCCGGGCGCGGCGGCGGTGCCAGCGGCCGCCCGCCGGGCGGGCCCGCCT
>CAZUPH010000267.1:0-4886 GCA_964621995.1 uncultured Rubrivivax sp.
GACGACCACCACCAGCGGCACCGCGAGCGCCACCACGATCAGCGGCGCCAGCAGCACGCGCAGGTGGTTGGCGCCCATCTCGTCCAGCCAGGGCAGCAGCCGCGCCGTCAGCGCCCAGTGCTCGAGCCCGACGCGCACGCCGTCCACCGCCGCCTCCCACCAGACCCAGCCCAGCAGCCCGAAGGCCCCGCCGGCCAGCGCCAGCGGCAGCAGCGACCACAGCAGCACGCGCGGGTGCACGCAGGTCGCGCAGGCGCGCCAGAAGGCGTCGAGCAGGTCCCTCACGACCGGTGTCCGGAGGTAAGCGCGATCACCTCAGGTACCCGCCACGCCGCGGCACGCTCACCGCCGCTCGCCCAGCAGGCCGGCCAGCGCGCCCAGGCCATGCTCCTCGCGCTGGCCGCCGGGCGTCTGCGGCGCCGCGGCGAAGACACGCGAGGCCAGGCGCGAGAACGGCAGGCTCTGCAGCCATACCGTGCCCGGGCCGCTCAGCCGCGCGAGGAACAAGCCCTCGCCGCCGAACAGCGCCGTGCGCACCTTGCCGACGAACTGGATGTCGAAATCGACGCCGGCCGTGTAGCCGACCACGCAGCCGGTGTCCACGAGCAGCGTCTGGCCGGCGGCCAGCTCGCGCTGCTGCACGGTGCCGCCGGCGTGCACGAAGGCCAGGCCGTCGCCCTCGAGCTTCTGCATGATGAAGCCCTCGCCACCGAAGAAGCCCACCCCGAGCCGGCGCTGGAAGGCCACGCCGATGGCGACGCCGCGCGCCGCGCACAGGAAGGCGTCGCGCTGGCAGATCAGCTGCCCGCCCAGGCGCGCGAGGTCCATCGCCAGGATCTTGCCCGGATACGGCGCGGCGAAGGCGACTCGGCGCCTGGCCGCCGTGCCGTTGGTGTAGACGGTGATGAACAGCGATTCGCCTGTGATCAGCCGCCGCCCGGCGCCCAGCAGCTTGTCCAGCAGGCCGGCGCGCGCACCGCGGCCGTCGCCGAACACGGTGTCCATCGCCACGCCCTCCTCCATGTAGAACAGGCAGCCGGCCTCGCCGACCGTGGCTTCGCCCGGGTCGAGCTCGACCTCGACGAACTGCATGTCCTCGCCGTGGATCTGGTAGTCCACCACGTCCATCGCCATCGCCTGCCCCTCCCCTTGCCTGCACCAGCCCGCAGCGGGTCCGCGCACACCCGCGTGGTACCCGCCGGACCGGGCCGGGATGGTAACGAAGTCGCCCTGCCCTGCCGGCACATCCGGTTGCAAAGCGTGGCCGCCTCAGGCTGGCCCCGTGGACCGGGGTGGCCAGAATGGGCCCGGCCATGTGGACCGTCATGCCGCTGCCCGCCTTCGCCGCCGCCGTGCTGGCGGTCGTGGCCGTGGCGCTGACGGCCTTCGGGCTGCGGCGGCCGCGACCGCCCGGCTGGGGCTGGTGGATCGCGGCGCCCTGGGTCAGCGCGGCCGGCGCCGCGGCGGCCGCGCTGCCGCCGCTCGAACGTCTAGCGCCGGTGCTGCTGCTGGCCTGGCCGGTGCTGGCGCTGGTGGGGCTGCGCCGCTTCCACCCGCGCCAGGCGCTGCCCGGGGGCGAACCGCGCGACGCCACCGTGCTGGCCTGCGCCATCGGGGTGGCGCTGGTCGGCGCGGCCCGCGGCGGCGAGGCCGGCGCCGCGCTCGTCACCGGCGCGGCACTGCTCAGCCACCTGTATGCCGCGCTGACGCTGTTCCTCGGCCGCGGCGGCCGCGAGGCCACGCCGGTGCTGGGCCTGGGGGCCACGATGGCGCTGGTGGCCTTCGCGCCGGGCATCGCGGCGCTGGCCGCCGGCGCCTTCGCCACGCCGGCGCTGCCGGGCGCGGCGGCGGTGGCGCTGGGCAACCTGGTCTTCGCGGTGGTCGCGATCACGCTGGTGTGCGAGCGCACCGAACGCCAGCTGCGCGAGTCGCGCCGCCGGCTGCGCACGCTGGCCAACCTGGACACGCTGACCGAGGTGCCCAACCGCCGCCACTTCGACGAGCTCGCCAGCCTGGCGCTGCGCCAGGACCCGCCGGGCAGCGCGGTGATGCTGATGTTCGACATCGACCAATTCAAGCTGATCAACGACCACCTCGGCCATGCCGCGGGCGACCGCGCGCTGCGCGTGGTGGCCTCCGCGGTGCTGGAGGCGCTGCGCGCGCAGGACATCGTGGGCCGCCACGGCGGCGACGAGTTCTCGCTGCTGCTGCGCCGGCTGTCCACCGAGGAGGCGATCGCGGTGGCCGGGCGCATCGTCGTCGCGGTGCAGCGCCGCGCGGTCGCGCAGCAGCTGCCGGCGCTCTCGCTGAGCTTCGGCATCGTGCACGTGGCCGAGGGCGAGACGGTCGAGGCCGCGCTGCGCCGCGCCGACCAGGCGCTGTACGAGGCCAAGCGCCAGGGCCGCGCGCGTGCCGTGGCGGCGCAGGGCGACGAGGCCGAGCCGGTCTTCGTCGAGAGCCGGCGGCTGGACCTGACGCCCTGCTGAGGCCTCCATGCCGCCGGGCCACGCGGCGCGCGGCGCGCGGCGCTGGGCACAATCGGCGCACCATGCTGCTCGCCGCCCTGGCCGTCGCGACCGGCGCCGCGCTCGGCGCGCTGCTGCGCTGGGGCCTGGGCGTCGGGCTCAACCACCTCTTTCCCCGCCTGCCGCCGGGCACGCTGGTGGCCAACCTGCTGGGCGGCCTCGCGATCGGGCTGCTCGCCCCGGCGCTGCTGGCCGGCGCGGCCGCGGGCGAGGCGCGCGCCAGCTTCGTCGTCGCCGGCCTGCTCGGCGGGCTGACGACCTTCTCGACCTTCTCGGCGGAGATCGTGCAGCGCCTGCGCGACGGCCATGCCGGCTGGGCGGCGGCCGGCGTCGCGGCGCATGTGCTGGGCTCGCTGGCGGCGACGATCGCCGGCTACGCGCTAGCCGCGGCGCTGCGGGCCTGAGCACCGCCGGCACGCGGCGGCTGGACGCGGCGCTCCAATCGGCGCGCGCACCCCGCGCCTAGAATCCGCAGCCATGACGAACGACGAGATCCTCGCCCAGTTCGGCCCGCGCGAGGCCATGGACTACGACGTCGTCGTGGTCGGTGCCGGCCCGGCCGGCCTGGCCACCGCGATCCGGCTCAAGCAGCTGAATGCCGACTGCTCGGTGGTCGTGCTCGAGAAGGGCTCAGAGCCCGGCGCGCACATCCTCTCCGGCGCGGTGATGGACCCGCGCTCGATCACCGAGCTGTTTCCCGACTGGAAGGAGCGTGGCGCGCCGCTGCTGCAGCCCGTGACGGGCGACCAGGTGCTGTTCCTGTCGGCCAGCGGCGCGCAGCGCACGCCCGACTGGCTGGTCCCCGACTGCCTGCACAACGAAGGCAACTACGTCATCAGCCTGGGCGCGGTGACCAAGTGGCTGGCCGAGCAGGCGGAAGGCCTGGGCGTGGAGATCTTCCCCGGCTTCGCCGCCGCCGAGGTGCTGTACGGCGACGACGGCAGCGTGCGCGGCGTGGCCACCGGCCACCTCGGCGTGGGCAAGGACGGGCAGCCGCACGACGGCTTCCAGCTCGGCATGGAGCTGCGCGCCAAGTACACCGTCTTCGCCGAGGGCTCGCGCGGCCACCTGGGCAAGCGGCTGATCGCGAAGTTCGCGCTCGACGAGGGCCGCGACCCGCAGAGCTACGCGCTCGGCGTCAAGGAGCTCTGGGAGGTGCCGCCCGAGCAGGCGCAGCCCGGCCTGGTGGTGCACACCGCCGGCTGGCCGATGGACGAGCAGACCTACGGCGGCGGCTTCGTCTACCACCTGCAGGGCAACCTGGTCACGCTGGGCTTCGTCACCGGGCTGGACTACCAGAACCCCTGGATCAGCCCCTTCGAGGAGATGCAGCGCTGGAAGACGCACCCGGCCGTGCGCGCGCACATCGAGGGCGGCAAGCGCATCGGCTACGGCGCGCGCGCCATCACCGCCGGCGGACTGCTCAGCCTGCCCAAGCTGGTGTTCCCCGGCGGGGCGCTGGTGGGCTGCGATGCCGGCACGCTGAATGCGCCGCGCATCAAGGGCAGCCACGCCGCGATCAAGACCGGCATGCTGGCCGCCGAGGCCATCGTGCCGGCGCTGGCCGCCGGGCGCGCGCACGACGAACTCGCGGCCTACCCGGCCGCGTTCGAGCAGAGCTGGCTGCATGCCGAGCTGGACCAGGCGCGCAACTTCAAGCAGTGGTTCAAGCAGGGCAACACCGTCGGCGCGCTGATGACCGGCATCGAATACTGGCTGCTGCCGAAGCTGGGCATCAAGCGCCCGCCCTGGACCATCCACCGCAAGCTGCCGGACCACGCGCGGCTGCACGCGGCCGGGCAGGTGGACCCCATCCGCTATCCCAAGCCCGACGGCAAGCTGACCTTCGACCGGCTGAGCTCGGTCTTCATCAGCAACACCAACCACGAGGAGAACCAGCCGGCGCACCTGACGCTGAAGGACGCCTCGGTGCCGGTGGCGCTGAACCTGGCGCGTTATGCCGGGCCGGAGAGCCGCTACTGCCCGGCCGGCGTGTACGAGTTCGTCAACACCGACGGCGCCGACCGGCTGGTCATCAACGCGCAGAACTGCGTGCACTGCAAGACCTGCGACATCAAGGACCCGTCGCAGAACATCGTCTGGGTCACGCCCGAGGGCGGCGGCGGACCGAACTACGCGGGCATGTGAGCCCCGCGCCGCGCGCGCCCGCGAAGGCTGCGCGCCCACCGCCCGAGCGCGCGCGAACCGCGCGATGACGCTGCCCCGTCCCTCCTACCGCCAGCTGCTGGTGCTGGCCTTCGTGCTGGTCGCCGCGCTGCTGGCGGCGGTGGCGGTGCGCGGCCTGTTCACGCTGGAGCGGCTGCTGCAGCAAAGCCGCGAGGGGGCCGCCAGCGCGCTGGT
>CAZUPH010000268.1:0-4878 GCA_964621995.1 uncultured Rubrivivax sp.
AAGGCCGGCATGGTCTGAGGCAGGCGCGCCGGGTGGCGCCGCGGCGCCGCCCGGCGCTGCGCCCTCCCGAGCCGTGCCGGCGCCAGGGCGCCGGCGCGGCCCCCCGCTCCCGACCGCCGCGGCCGCCCGCGCGTGCCCGCGGCCAGGATCCGCCCATGAATGCACCTGTCCCGTCGCGGGGCGCGCAGACGCTGATCGGCGCCGGCGCCCTGCTCGTCGCCGCGCTGCTGGCCTGGGGCGCCAGCGGCATCCCGTCGGAGGCCGGTTATGCGGGCGTCGGCCCGAACTTCCTGCCCTGGGTCGTCGCGGCGGCGCTGGCCGCCTGCGGCGGCTGGCTGCTCTACGAGGCGCGCACCGGGGGCTTCCGCGACCTGGACCCGCCGTCCGGCGCCGAGCGTGCCGACTGGCACGCGATGGCCTGGGTGGCCGGCGGCATCCTGGCCAATGCGCTGCTGATCGAGCGCGCGGGTTTCGTGCTGGCCTGCGCGCTGTGCTACACGCTGGCGGTGCACGGCCTGCGCAGCGCCGAGGGCCGGGCCTGGGGCGGTCCGCGTCAGGTGCTGCTCGACGCGGTGACCGGCATGCTGATCGCGCTGCCGGTCTTCTGGCTGTTCACGCAGGTGCTGAAGGTCAACCTGCCGGGCCTGACCGGCACCGGCTGGCTGTAGCCGGGGGGCGCGATGGAACTCTGGAGCGACCTGCTCGGCGGCTTCATGACCGCCGCCACGCCGATCAACCTGCTGTGGGCCTTCGTCGGCTGCGCGGTCGGCACCGCGATCGGCGTGCTGCCGGGGCTGGGCCCGGCGGTCACCGTGGCGATGCTGCTGCCGATCACCGCGCAGGTGGAGCCCACGGCCTCGCTGATCTTCTTCTGCGGCATCTACTACGGCGCGATGTATGGCGGCTCGACGACCTCGATCCTGCTCAACACGCCGGGCGAGACCGGCACGATGGTCACCGCGCTCGAGGGCTTCAAGATGGCCAAGAGCGGTCGCGCCGGCGCCGCGCTGGCGACCAGCGCCATCGGCAGCTTCGTCGCCGGCACCCTGGCCACGGTGCTGGTGACGCTGGCCGCGCCGACGGTGGCCGAGTTTGCGGTCCGCCTAGGGCCGCCGGAATACTTCTGCCTGATGCTGCTGGCCTTCACCACCGTCAGCGCCGTGCTGGGCAAGAGCACGCTGCGCGGGCTGACGGCGCTGTTCCTGGGCCTGGCGATGGGGCTGGTGGGCATCGACCAGATCACCGCGCAGGCGCGCTACACCGGCGGCGTGCCGGAGTTCTTCGACGGCATCGAGGTGGTGCTGGTGGCGGTGGGCCTGTTCGCGGTGGCCGAGTGCCTGTACACCGCGCTGTACGAGGGCCGCACGAAGTCCGACCTCAATGCCATGGGCAAGGTGCACATGACGCGCCCGGAGTGGCGGCGCTCGTGGCCGGCCTGGCTGCGCGGCACCGCGATCGGCTTCCCCTTCGGCACCATCCCGGCCGGCGGCTCGGAGATCCCGACCTTCCTGAGCTACGCCACAGAGCGCAAGCTGAGCAGGCACAAGGAGGAGTTCGGCACCACCGGCGCGATCGAGGGCGTGGCCGGGCCGGAGGCGGCCAACAACGCGGCGGTGACGGCCACGCTGGTGCCGCTGCTGACGCTGGGCATCCCGACCAGCGTGACGGCGGCGATCCTGCTGTCGGCCTTCCAGAACTACGGGCTCAATCCCGGGCCGCAGCTGTTCCAGACCAGCGAGGGCCTGGTCTGGGCGCTGATCGCCAGCCTGTACATCGGCAACGTGATGCTGCTGGTGCTGAACCTGCCGCTGATCGGGCTGTGGGTGAAGCTGCTGAGGGTGCCGAAGGCACCGCTGTACGCCGGCATCCTGATCTTCGCCACCGTGGGCGTGTACGGCATGCGCCAGAGCGCCTTCGACCTGTACCTGATGCTCGGGCTGGGGCTGGCGGGCGTGGTGATGCGGCGCTTCGACTTCCCGATCGCGCCGATCGTCGTGGGCCTGATCCTGGGCCCGCTGGCCGAGGCGCAGATGCGCAACGCGCTGTCGATCGGGCAGGGCAGCTGGATGGTCTTCGTGGAGCGGCCGATGTCGGCGACGCTGCTGGCCGCCGTGGTGCTCGTGCTGGTGCTGCCGCGCCTGATCGCCTGGAAGCGGCGCGCCTAGCCGGCGCGGCGTGGCGTACGGGCATGCCGGCCCCGCCGGCCGGGCGGGTGCCCGGAGCTCAGTCCTTGGCGCCCATCGCCAGCGCCCGCGCGCGCTGGCGGGCCAGCGCGGCATCGTCGTCGGCCTCGCGCGTGGGCCAGCCCTGCAGGTGGCGCTCGGCCAGCGCCGCCAGCGCCTCGATCCACGCCGGCTCGGTGTTGAGGCAAGGCACGTAGCGGAAGGTCTCGCCGCCGGCCTCCAGGAAGGCGTCGCGCGCTTCCTGCGCGATCTCCTCCAGCGTCTCCAGGCAGTCGGCGACGAAGCCCGGGCACATCACGTCCACGCGCTTCACGCCCTGCGCGGCCAGCGCCTTGAGCGTCGGCTCGGTGTAGGGCTCCAGCCACTTGGCCTTGCCGAAGCGGCTCTGGAAGGTGACCACCACCTCGTCGTCCGCCAGGCCCAGCCGCTCGGCCAGCAGGCGTGCCGTCTTGTGGCACTGGCAATGGTAGGGGTCGCCCAGCGTCAGGCTGCGCTCGGGCACGCCGTGGAAACTGAGGATCAGCCGCTCGCCGCGGCCCTGCTCGCGCCAGTGCACCTGCAGCCGATCTGCCAGCGCGGCGATGTAGCCGGGGTCGTCGTGGTGCTCGCCGACGAAGCGCCACTCGGGCATGCGGCGCGCCTGCGTCGCCCATTGCAGCAGCCGGTCGGCCACGCTGGCCGTGGTGGCCGCCGCATACTGCGGGTACATCGGCAGCACCAGCACACGGGTGACGCCCTCGGCACGCAGCGCGTCCAGCACCGCGGGCAGGGACGGGTTGCCGTAGCGCATCGCATGGCGCACCAGCACCCGGTGGCCGGCGGCGGCCAGCCGCTCGCCCACCTCGCGCGCCTGGCGCTCGGTCCAGACCGCCAGCGGCGAGCCCTCGGGGGTCCAGATGCTGGCGTACTTGGCGGCGCTGCGCGCCGGCCGCGTGCGCAGGATGATGCCGTGCAGGATGGGCCACCACAGCAGGCGCGGGATCTCGACGACGCGCGGGTCGCTGAGAAACTCCGCCAGGTAGCGGCGCAGCGCCGGCGCCGTGGGCGCATCCGGCGTGCCCAGGGCCACCAGCAGCACCGCGGTGCGTGCGGCCTGGCCGTGCCGGTAGGGCGGCTCGTCGCGGAAGCTCACCGCGGCACAGCGCGCAGGCGCTCGAGCTGGGCGCGCAGCTGCGATGCGGAGACCGGCTTGGTCCAGCAGGCGTCGAAGCCCGCGGCGCGCGCCGGCGCCTCCACGCGCGGCGTGTCCTCGGCCGTGCACAGCACCGCCGGCGCGCCGGGCAGGCGCTCGCGCAGCGTGCGCAGCAGCGCGTAGCCGTCGGTGTCGGGCAGGTGCAGGTCGATGACCAGCAGGTCCGGCCGCCACTGCGCCACCAGCGCCAGCGCCTCGGCACCGTCCTCGGCCGTCTCGACCTCCACGCCGCCGGCGCCGCGGCAGACCTCGGCGAAGATCAGGCTGTTGACGCGGTCGTCGTCGACGTAGAGCACTCGCATGAAGCGCGGGATGCTAGCGCAGCTCCAGTGGCACCTGCGGCTGCGTGTCGGCGAAGCGCAGCACGTCGAAGGCCACGCAGGGCGAGCCGGCGTCGCTGGGCGAGCCGCCCAGGCCGATGGTGCCGCTGCCGTGCAGCGTGCAGCTGCCGCGGCGCAGGCTGACGATCTCGCCGTCGGCGAAGCGCACGTAGGTGCCGTTGTAGCTGAGGTCGGTGAGCTGGAAGCTGCCGCCGTGCCAGTCCACCCGGGCATGCGAGCGCGAGACGCGCGAGTCGTCGACGCAGAAGCTGGCCTGCACGCTGCGGCCCAGCACCACCGGCATCTGCGCGCTGGCGAAGACGCGGTTGGTGCCGGCCCAGGTCAGGCGCAGGCCATCGGGCTCGAGCACGCTCGAGATGTCGCCGCCGAACTGCGTGACCGCGGCGTCGCTGCCGCGCCGCCCCCCGGTGACGAAGACCTGCACCGGCTCGACGCGCCCGCGCAGCACCAGGTGGTCCAGGCAGCGCAGCCGGGTGGCGATATCGGTCGGCAGGCCGCGCACGACCTCCGCGGTGACCAGCGTCTCGTTGTCGCCGGCGTGATCCAGCAGCCGCGCCGCGACGTTGACCGCGTCGCCGAAGCAGTCGCCGCGCATCTCCACCACCTCGCCGCGCGCCAGGCCTACCTGCAGCCGCAGCGCGCGCAGGCCCGAGGACGCGCCGCGCTCGTGGCCGCGCGAGACGATGGCGTCCAGCACGTCGTGCATCTGCACCGCCGCGGCCAGCGCATCCGGCGGGTCGTCGAAGACGGCCATCAGCCCGTCGCCCAGGGTCTTCACGACGGTGCCTTGGTGGTCGGCCACCGGCACGGCCAGCGCGGTGACGCAGTGCGTGACCACGGAAGTGGCCTCGGCGTTGCCCAGCGTCTCGAACAGCGCCGTGCTGCCGCGCAGGTCGGCGAACAGCACGGTGCGGTCGGAAATGCGCGTCATGACCCGCGAGAGTCTATCGGTGCACGCTCCGGGGCCGCGTCCCGCGGGCCTACAGGTTGTCCAGATAGGTGCGCAGCTTGTCCGAGCGGCTGGGGTGCTTGAGCTTGCGGATCGCCTTGGCCTCGATCTGGCGGATGCGCTCGCGCGTGACGTCGAACTGCTTGCCCACCTCCTCCAGCGTGTGGTCGGTGCTCATCTCGATGCCGAAGCGCATGCGCAGCACCTTGGCCT
>CAZUPH010000269.1:0-320 GCA_964621995.1 uncultured Rubrivivax sp.
GGCCGGCCCGCACCCCTACCCGATGATGGTGCGCGACTTCCAGAGCGTGATCGGCAACGAATGCCTGGTGCAGATGCCGCAGATGCTGAAAGAAGCCGGGTGCACCGGCGAGCAGCCCGACGCGGTGGTCGCCTGCGTGGGCGGCGGCAGCAACGCCATGGGCATTTTTTACCCCTACATCGACCACGCCGCCACGCGCCTGATCGGCGTCGAGGCCGCCGGTGAAGGCCTGGAGAGCGGCAAACACTCGGCTTCACTGCAGAAAGGCAGCCCCGGCGTGCTGCACGGCAACCGCACCTACGTGCTGCAGGACGACAACG
>CAZUPH010000269.1:330-4872 GCA_964621995.1 uncultured Rubrivivax sp.
ACATCATCGGCACCGTGGCCGGCCCGCACCCCTACCCGACGATGGTGCGCGACTTTCAGAGCGTGATCGGCCAGGAGTGCCTGAAGCAGATGCCGGCGCAGGTGGGCCGGCAGCCCGACGCGGTGATCGCCTGCGTGGGTGGCGGCAGCAACGCGATGGGCATCTTCCACCCCTACATCCCGCACGAGGACACGCGCCTGATCGGCGTGGAGGCCGCGGGGCAGGGCCTGGCCAGCGGCAAGCATGCCGCCAGCCTGTCGGCCGGCACGCCGGGCGTGCTGCACGGCAACCGCACCTACCTGCTGCAGGACGACAACGGCCAGATCATCGAGACGCACAGCATCAGCGCCGGCCTGGACTACCCCGGCGTCGGCCCCGAGCATGCCTACCTGAAGGACATCGGCCGCGCCGAGTACGTGGCCGTCACCGACGACGACGCGCTCGCCGCCTTCCACCGCCTGTGCCGCACCGAGGGCATCATCCCCGCGCTGGAGAGCAGCCACGCGGTGGCCTACGCGATGCAGCTTGCCGCGACGATGCGGCCGGACCAGCACCTGCTGGTCAACCTCTCCGGCCGCGGCGACAAGGACATCGGCACCGTCGCCGACCTCACGGGTGCGGAGTTCTACTGCCGGCCGTCGTGCCGCGGGCAGAGCGTGAAGGGCGGGGCGACGATCGAGGTGCAGCGATGAGGTCGAGCGCGATTGGCTTCGGCGCGTGGCGGACCTTGCACTCCTGCCTAGGGAGACCACCGTTCGCGCTGGGCCTGTCGAAGCGCCCGCTCGCGCCGTTCGCGCTGAGCCTGTCGAAGCGCCCGCTCGAACCGTTCGGGCTGAGCCTGTCGAAGCCCAGAGGACCACGGGCGCTTCGACAGGCTCAGCGCGAACGCTTGTGTGCCATGTCCGCAGCGCGCCACCAGCCGACACCCACTCGCCAGGACCACTGTCTGCATCACGTTCTGTGGTCACTGACGGGCGCGCTGGAGCAACCGAGATGAGCCGCATCGCCGCCACCCTGCAGGGGCTGAAGACCCAGGGCCGCAAGGCGCTGATCCCCTACGTCACCGCTGGCGACCCCTACGCCGACCTCACGCCGCAGGTCATGCAGGCGCTGGCCGACGGCGGCGCCGACGTCATCGAACTCGGCGTGCCCTTCAGCGACCCGATGGCCGACGGCCCGGTGATCCAGAAGGCCAGCGAGCGGGCGCTGGCACGCGGCATCGGGCTGCCGCAGGTGCTGGCGATGGTGCGCGAGTTCCGCCGCGGCAACGACAGCACGCCGGTGGTGCTGATGGGCTATGCGAATCCCATCGAGCGCTTCGACCGCCGCGAAGGCGAGGGCGCCTTCATCCGCGCCGCGGCCGCCGCCGGCGTCGACGGCGTGCTCGTCGTCGACTATCCTCCCGAGGAGTGCGAGGACTTCGCCGCCCGACTGAAGGCCGCGGGGCTGGACCTCATCTTCCTGCTCGCGCCCACCTCCACCGACGAGCGCATCGCGCAGGTGGGGCGCATCGCCAGCGGCTACGTGTACTACGTGTCGCTGAAGGGCGTCACCGGTGCCGGCCACCTGGACACGGACGCGGTGGCGGCCTTCCTGCCGCGCATCCGCGCGCGCGTGGCGGTGCCGGTGGGCGTGGGCTTCGGCATCCGCGACGGCGCCACCGCGGCCGCCGTCGGCCGCGTTGCCGACGCGGTGGTCATCGGCTCGCGGCTGATCCAGGTGCTGGAACCCGAGACGCGCGACAATGCGCCCGCCGCGGCGCGTGCCTTCATGGCCGAGATCCGCGCCGCGCTGGACGCCAACGCAGGAGTGAATGCATGAGCTGGCTCGAAAAACTGCTGCCGCCCAAGATCCAGCCCACCGACCCCGAGCAGCGCCGTGCGGTGCCCGAGGGGCTGTGGATCAAGTGCCCGTCGTGCGAGACGGTGCTGTACAAGACCGACCTCGAGAAAAACCTCAACGTCTGCCCGAAGTGCGACCACCACCACCGCATCGGGGCGCGCGCGAGGCTGGATGCCTTCCTGGACCCGGAAGGGCGCTGGGAGATCGGCCAGGAGGTGATGCCGGTCGATGCCCTGAAGTTCAAGGACAGCAAGAAATACCCGCAGCGCCTGAAGGACGCACTGGAGGCCACCGGCGAGACCGACGCGATGGTCGTCGTCGGCGGCGCGGTGATGAGCGTGCCGCTGGTCGCCGCCTGCTTCGAGTTCGACTTCATGGGCGGCTCGATGGGCAGCGTGGTCGGCGAGCGCTTCGTGCGCGGTGTCGAGGCGGCGCTGGAGCAGAAGGTGCCCTTCGTCAGCTTCGCGGCCACCGGCGGCGCGCGCATGCAGGAAGGCCTGCTGAGCCTGCTGCAGATGGCCAAGACCAACGCCGCGCTGACGCAGCTCGCGAAGGCGAAGCTGCCCTACGTCAGCGTGCTGACCGACCCCACGATGGGCGGCGTCTCGGCCAGCTTCGCCTTCGTCGGCGACGTGGTGATCGCCGAGCCCAAGGCGCTGATCGGCTTCGCCGGCCCGCGCGTGATCGAGAATACCGTGCGCGAGAAGCTGCCCGAGGGCTTCCAGCGCAGCGAGTTCCTGCTCGGCACCGGCGCGCTGGACATGATCTGCGACCGCCGCCGGCTGCGGCCCACCGTGGCGCGGCTGCTCGCGATGCTGCAGCGGCAAAGTGCCGATGCGGTGGCCTAGGCGCCGCGCACCGCACGATCTCCCGACGACCCCCTGACCGCAGCGGCCCCCGCCGGGCCGCGGCCGCCCGCGCATGAGCCTTCCGCGCACGCTGCCCGACTGGCTGGCCCATGTCGCCCGCCAGCATCCGAAGTCCATGGACCTGTCGCTGGAGCGCACCGTAGAGGTCGCGCGCCGGCTCGGCATTCGCTTCGCGGTGCCCCTGATCACGGTGGCCGGCACCAACGGCAAGGGATCGACCTGCGCCATGATCGAGTCGATCGCGCGCCACGCCGGCTACCGCACCGGGCTGTACCAGAAGCCCGAGCTCGTGCACTTCGAGGAACGCTGCCGCGTCAACGGCACGCCGGTGCAGGCGGCCGAGCTGCTGCCGCACTTCGAGGCCGTGGAGGCCGCGCGCGGCGAGATCGCGCTGACCAGCTTCGAGTTCACCACGCTGGCCATCGCGCGGCTGCTGGCGCAGGCCGCGGTGGACCTCGTCGTGATGGAGGTCGGCCTGGGCGGGCGCTTCGACTCGGTCAATGCCTTCGACAGCGACTGCGCCGTCATCACCAGCATCGCGCTGGACCACATGGAGTGGCTGGGCCCGGACCGCGAGTCGATCGGCTTCGAGAAGGCGCATGTCATGCGCGCCGGCCGCCCGGCCATCGTCGGCGACCCGGACCCGCCGGCCAGCGTGCTGGCCTATGGCGCGAAGATCGGCGCCGAGCTGTGGCTGGCCGGGCGCGACTTCCACCACCAGGGCGACCGCCAGCAGTGGAGCTGGAGCGCCGCGCCGGCGCGCGGCGGGCGGCGCTACCACGGCATGGCCTACCCGGGGCTGCGCGGCGCCAACCAGCTGCTCAACGCGGCGGCCGCCATCGCCGCGCTGGAGGCGCTGCGCGCGCGCATCCCGGTCACCGCGCAGGCGGTGCGCAACGGGCTGGCGCTGGTGGAGCTGCCGGGGCGCTTCCAGGTCGTGCCGGGGCAGCCGGCGCTGGTGCTGGACGTGGCGCACAACGAGCAGGCCGCCGCGGTGCTGGCGGTCAACCTCGACGCGATGGGCTTCTACCCGCGCACGCACGCGGTCTTCGGCGCGATGCACGACAAGGACATCGCGGCCGTCGTCGCGCAGCTGGCGCCGCTGGTCGACGCCTGGCACTGCTGCGAGCTGCCGACGCCGCGCGCCGCGCGCGCCGCCGAGCTGGCGGCGAAGGTGCGCGAGGTGGCCGGCGCCCGCGCCGGGCATGCCTTCGAGGTGCACGAGCACGCCGGGCCGGCCGAGGCGCTGCGCGCCGCGGCGGCCGCCGCGGACCCGGCCGATAGAATCGTCGTCTTCGGCTCCTTCTACACCGTCGGCGGCGTGATGAAGGACGGCCTGCCCCGGCTGACCGCGCGACACGTCGGCTGACCCGGCGGCGGCGCCCCGACCCCTGCCGCCGCTTCCCGGCCGACCCGCACCGGCCCGTCCGACCGCTGCATGCGCCTGCCTTTCCTGCGACCCAGCAACCCCGCCCCCGAGCGCGCCAGCGCCCCGGGTGATGCCGCCGCCGACATCGAGGCGGCGCGAACGCGTGCCCGGCGGCGGCTGGTCGGTGCGCTCGTGCTGCTGGCGGCGGGCGTGATCGGTTTTCCGCTGCTGTTCGAGACCGCGCCGCGGCCGATTCCGGGCGACGTGCCGATAGAGCGGGCGCGACGAGACGGCGGTGCGGTGGTCTCGGCGCCGGAGCCTGCGCCGACCCCGGTGGCGCGTCCGGTGGCGCCGCCGCTGCCCGAGGAGCCGCCGGCCTCGGCGCCGGCGCCGGCCGCGGTCGCCGAACCGCCACCGGCCGCGCCGCCGACCACCGCGGTGGTTCCGGCGCCGGCCCCCGCG
>CAZUPH010000270.1:0-4872 GCA_964621995.1 uncultured Rubrivivax sp.
GGGCGTGAAGGTCGAGCTGATCCCCGTGACCAGCGCCAACCGCATCCCCTACCTGCAGACGCAGAAGGCCGACCTCGTGATCTCCACGCTGGGCAAGAACCCCGAGCGCGAGAAGGTGATCGACTTCACAGCCGCCTACTCGCCCTTCTTCCAGGCCGTGTTCGCGGCCAAGTCACTGCCGGTCAAAGGCGCGGCGGATCTCGCCGGCAAGACGGTGGGCGTGACGCGCGGCGCGATCGAGGACCTGGAGCTGACCAAGATCGCCCCGCCCAGCGCCGACATCAAGCGCTTCGAGGACAACAACGCCACCGTGGCCGCCTTCGTGTCGGGCCAGGTGCAGGTGCTGGCCACCGGCGCCTCGGTGGCCGGCAACCTGATGGCGCGCAACCCGGCGCTCGGCACCGAGTACAAGTTCGTGCTCAAGGACTCGCCGAACTTCATCGGCCTGAACAAGGGCGAGGACAAGCTGCGCGCGAAGGTCAACGAGATCATTGCCGGCGCCAAGGCCAGCGGCGACCTCGACAAGATGGCGCAGAAGTGGCTCGGCCGCCCGGCCGGCGACCTGCCGAACTGATGGACCACCCCCGTAGCGGCTTCGCCGCTCCGCCTCAAAGGGGGCGCCGCCAGCGGACCGGCAAAGCCGGATCCGCGGCGGCTGCTTGGATGCGCTCCTCATGATTGCGCTCGACTTTGCAGCGGTGCTGGCCGAGTGGCCGCAGCTCGCGCGCGGCGCGGCCTTCACCGTGGGCCTGACCGCGGTGTCGGCCGTGCTCGGCGTCGGCCTGGGCGTGGCCTGCGGCTGGGCGCGTGCCTGGGGGCCGGCGTGGCTGAAGGCGATCGTCGGCGCCTATGTGGAGCTGATCCGCAACACGCCCTTCATCGTGCAGCTGTTCTTCGTGTTCTTCGGCCTGCCAAGCCTGGGCGTGAAGCTGACGCCGGAGATCGCGTCGGTGATCGCGATGGTGATCAACCTGGGCGCCTACGCGGCCGAGATCGCGCGCGCCGGCATCGAGGGCACGCCGCGCGGCCAGATCGAGGCCGCGCGCAGCCTGGCGCTGACCGAGACGCAGGTCTTCGTGCGCGTGGTGCTGCCGCCGGCGCTGGCGCGCGTGTGGCCGGCGATGACGAGCCAGATCGTCATCGTGATGCTCGGCTCGGCGGTGTGCGGGCAGATCGCGGCGCAGGAACTCTCCTACTACGCCAACCTGATCCAGAGCCGCAACTTCCGCGCCTTCGAGGCCTTCATCGTCGCGACGCTGATCTACTTGGCACTGTCGGTCGCGGTGCGGCACTTGCTGAACTGGGTCGGGCCGAAGCTGATCTTCGGCCGCGTGCCGTCGCAGGGAAGGTAGGCCGGCCATGGTCGAGTTCAGCCTTTGGGACATCTTTCGCAACCTGCTGCTGGCGGGGCGCTGGACCGTGGCGCTGTCGCTGATCGCGTTCGCGGGCGGCGCGGCGGTGGGCTTGGCCTTGCTGTTGTCGCGGCTGGCGAAGCTGCCCGGCGCCACGCGTGGCGTGTCGCTGTACGTGCAGCTGTTCCAGGGCACGCCGCTGCTGATGCAGCTGTTCCTCGCCTACTTCGGCTTGGCGCTGCTTGGCATCGAGGTCTCGGCCTGGCTGGCCGCGAGCGTGGCGCTGACGCTCTACGCGAGTGCCTTCCTGGCCGAGATCTGGCGCGGCTGTGTCGACGCGATCCCCAAGGGCCAGTGGGAGGCGGCCGACAGCCTGGCGCTGAACTTCCGCGAGAAGATGCGCCACGTGATCGGCCCGCAGGCATTGCGCATCGCGATCGCGCCGACGGTGGGCTTTCTCGTGCAGGTGATCAAGGGCACCGCGCTGGCCTCGGTGATCGGCTTCATCGAGCTCACCAAGGCCGGCACGATGATCAGCAACGCCACCTTCAAACCCTTCACCGTCTACGCCTGCGTGGCGCTGATGTACTTCGCGCTGTGCTGGCCGGTGTCGGCCTACAGCCGCCACCTCGAAAGGAAGCTCCGCCGTGGCTGACACGATCGTCAACATCGTCGGCCTGCGCAAGCGCTACGGCGACAACGAGGTGCTCAAGGGCATCGACCTGGACGTCAAGCGCGGCGAGGTGGTCGCGATCATCGGCAAGAGCGGCTCGGGCAAGAGCACGCTGCTGCGCTGCATCAACGGTCTCGAGCAGTTCCAGGACGGCGCGCTCGAGGTCGACGCCCAACCGCTCAAGCACGGCGACGCCAAGGCGATGCGCGCGCTGCGCCAGCACGTGGGCATGATCTTCCAGAGCTTCAACCTGTTCCCGCACCTGACGGTGGGGCGCAACGTGATGCTGGCGCCGACGCTGGTGAAGAGCAAGAGCGCCGCTGACGCGCAGGCCAAGGCGCGCGCGCTGCTCGAGCGCGTGGGCCTGGCGGAGAAGTTCGACGCCTGGCCCGACCAGCTCTCGGGCGGCCAGCAACAGCGCGTGGCGATCGCGCGCGCGCTGGCGATGGAGCCGAGCGTGATGCTGTGCGACGAGATCACCTCGGCGCTCGACCCCGAGCTGGTGGGCGAGGTGCTGAAGGTGGTCGAGAGCCTGGCGGTCGACGGCATGACGCTGATGATGGTCACGCACGAGATGAACTTCGCTCGCAAGGTGGCCGACCGCGTGGTCTTCATGCACGCCGGACGCATCCACGAGATGGGGCCACCCGAGCAGCTGTTCGGCGCCCCGCAAACACCCGAATTGAAGCAGTTCCTGTCGGCACTACATTGAGCCCTCGCCGGCCTGCAGCCTGCGGCCGGCCCGCAGGAGGGGTCCGTGGACATCACCGATCTGCCGGCTCACGCGCTCTCGGACCTGATCCGCAAGCGCGAACTCTCGTGCCGCGAGCTGATGGCCGCCACGCTGGCGCGAATCGAAGACCTCAACCCGATCCACAACGCCATCGTCAGCCTGCGTGACGGCGACGCCCTGCTCGCCGAGGCCGAGACACGCGACGCGCAACTCGTGCGCGGCGGGCCGGTGGGCTGGCTGCACGGCATGCCGCAGGCGATCAAGGACACCGCCACCACGGCCGGCCTGCCGGCCACCTCCGGCTCGCCGCTGCTGCGCGACTTCGTGCCCGCCGAGGACGGGCTGATGGCCGCGCGCATGAAGGCGGCGGGCTGCATCGTGATCGGCAAGACCAACGTGCCCGAGTTCGGCCTGGGCTCGCACAGCTTCAACGAGGTGTTCGGCGTCACGCGCAACGCCTACGACCCGAGCCGCTCGGCCGGCGGCAGCAGCGGCGGCGCCGCGGTGGCGCTGGCCACGCGCATGCTGGCGGTCGCCGACGGCAGCGACTTCATGGGCTCGCTGCGCAACCCGGCGGCCTGGAACAACGTGTTCGGGCTGCGCCCGAGCCAGGGCCGCGTGCCGCTGTGGCCGGCCGCCGACCTGTGGGTGTCCCAGCTCGGCACCGAAGGGCCGATGGGCCGCACGGTGCGCGACGTGGCGCTGCTGCTCGAGACGCAGGCCGGCCACGACCCGCGCGTGCCGCTGTCGCTGCCCGCCGGCGAACGTTTTGCCGACACACTCGACGCGGCCGACCCGCGCGGCCTGCGCATCGCCTGGCTCGGCGACCTCGGCGGCCACCTGGCGATGGACGATGGCGTGCTCGCGTGCTGCGCGCAGGCGCTGGCGCGGCTGCAGTCGATCGGCTGCCGTGTCGACGCGGTGGCGCCGCGCTTCGCCCCCGAGGCCGTGTGGCAGACCTGGCTCGTCTGGCGGCGCTGGCTGGTGGCCGCACGCATCGCGCCGCACCTGGCCAAAGCCGGCCACCGCGCCTTCATCAAGCCCGAGGCGCTGTGGGAGCACGACCAGGGCGTGGGCCTGACGGGCGAACAGACGATGGCGGCGAGCCAGCAGCGCAGCGCCTTCTACCTGCAGATGCTGGCGCACTTCGAGCACGACGCCGATGTCATCGCGCTGCCGACGACGCAGGTCTGGCCCTTCGACGCCACCGAGCGCTGGCCGACGCACGTCGCCGGGCGCGAGATGGATACCTACCACCGCTGGATGGAGTCGACGATCTACGCCACGCTGGCCGGGCTGCCGGCGATCAGCGTGCCAGCCGGCTTCGGCGCCAACGGCCTGCCGATGGGCCTGCAGCTGATCGGCCGGCCGCGCGGCGATCGGGCGCTGCTGCAGCTGGCGCACGCCTACGAGCAGGCGGCGCAGGACGTGCTGCTGCGACGGCCCTGACGCGACCGTCGCTAGGCCACCGCGCGCGACGCGGCCACGCTCCAGACGGCGCCGCCGACGCTCTTCTCCAGTTCGCGGCAGCTGTCGACCAACTTGATCGCGTGGTCGTCGTCGCTCTCGAGCGCACGCGCGACGATCTCGGGCCAGGGCAGCACCGCCAGCGGCGGCTGCGCGGCGTCGTGGGCCGGCCGCGTGGCCCAGCCGGCAAGCCAGGCGCGTGCATAGTGCGCCAGTGCCTCGTGCCGCGCAGCGTCGTCATCGTCGAGCCAGGGCAGCAGCACCTGCACCGCGTGCGCGCTGGTCACCAGGTGCAGCACCGTGAAGTCGGCGCCGGCGGCGTAGCGCTCCGCGGCCAGGTGGGCCAGGCGCGGCAGCGTGCTGCGCAGGTCGACGTGCAGGCGGTCGGCCACGGGGGCGAAGCGCGGATGCGCGGCCGCCGACGCCATGCGCTGCGAGATCAGCGGCGCGTCGGGCAACTCGCCGGCCAGGTCGAGCGCGGGCAGCAGCACGGCCGGGTCGACGACGCTGCCCGCGGCCGCCGGTTCGCCGAGCGGGAACCAGCGGCAGGCCCAGTAGGCGAGCGCGTCGGCCAGCTCGTCGGCGTGGTTGGCTGCCAGCGCGTAGGCCGCGCGGATGGGGCCGTGGAAGGCCGCCGCGCCGACGCC
>CAZUPH010000271.1:0-4863 GCA_964621995.1 uncultured Rubrivivax sp.
GGCGGCGCGGCGCTTGAGCATGCGTTCGCGCACGTAGTCCTGGAACGACAGCGTGCTCATCGCCAGCGTCTGGGCGTCCTCGGCAGGCGAAGCGTCCAGCCGCGGCTCGATGCGCTCGGCGCGCTCGGCCGTGCGCTGCGCCACCCGGGCGGCCAGCGTGGGCGCCGGCGCGGCGGCGGCCTGCGGCGCACGCACCTGCGGCGCGGTGTTGGCCACGCGCTCGAGCTGCTGCAGGCTCTCCGGCGCCATCGCCAGCACCTCCACGCCTTCGGCGCAGGGCCGCGTGGACATCACCACGGCGTCGTCGCCGAAGGCCTGGCGGACCAGGGCCAGCGCGTCGCGCGAGGTGCGCGCCGTGAAGCGCTTGAGGTTCATGCCGTGCCTCCGATGATCGATCCGATGCGGATCGAGTGCGTGTCAGGAATCTCGCTGTGCCCCAGCACCTTCAGGCGCGGGGCGGCCCGCTTGAGCAGGCGCGCCATCGGCGCGCGGATCAGGTCGGGCACCAGCAGGCAGGCCGGGTGGCCCTGGTCCTCCTGGCGGCGCGCGGTGTCGGCCGCGCTGCGGCTGAGCGTCTCGGCGACACCAGGGTCCAGCGCGGCGCCGTGCGGGCTGCTCAGCGCCTGCGTGACCAGGCGCTCGAGCTCGGGGTCCAGCGCGATCACGTCCAGCTCCTTCACCGGGCCATAGATCTGCTGCACGATGGCCGGCGCCAGGTGCACGCGGATGCGGCGCGCCAGCTCCTGCGGGTCGGTCACCGTGGCGGCGTGCTCGGCCAGGCATTCGACGATCGAACGCATGTCGCGGATGTGCACGCCCTCCTCCAGCAGCAGCTGCAGCACACGCTGCAGGGTGGCGATACCGACCATCTTGGGGACCACGTCTTCGATCAGTTTGGGGGCCAGCTTGGTGACATGCTCGACGAGCGCCTGCGTCTCCACGCGGCCCAGCAGCCGCGCCGCATTCACCTGCATCAAGTGTGAAAGGTGGGTCGCCACGACGGTGGCGCAATCAACGACGGTAAATCCGGCCATTTGGGCCGCTTCCTTGTGGCGCTCGTCGATCCACACCGCGGGCAGCCCGAAGGCCGGGTCGGTGGTCGGCGTGCCCGGCAGCTGCGCGGCCAGCGCGGCCGCGCCGGCGCCGTGGCCGAGCGCGCCGCCGGGGTTGATGGCCAGCCACTGGCCGGGCACCGCCTCGCCCTCGCCGACCACCGCGCCGCGCAGCATCACGCGGTACATGCTGGGCTTGAGCTCCACGAGGTTGTCACGGATGTGCACCGGCGGCGGCAGGAAGCCGACGTCCTGCGCAAACTTCTTGCGCACGCCCTTGATGCGCGCCAGCAGGTCGCCCTGGCGCGTCTTGTCGACCAGCGCGATGAGCCGGTAGCCGACCTCCAGGCCCAGCGTGTCCACCGGCTGCAGGTCGTCCCAGCTCGCCTCGGCATTGGCCGCAGGCAGCAGCTCGCCGTCCAGCGGCTTGGGCGCCTCGGCGGCGCGGCGCCGCTGGCGCGCCAGCTGCCAGGCCAGCGCGCCCAGCCCGCCGGCGACGATCAGGAATACCAGGTTGGGCATGCCGGGCACCAGGCCGAGCAGGCCCACGACGCCCGCGGCCACGCCCAGCGCGCGCGGCGAGTCGAAGACCTGGCCGCGGATCTGGGTGCCGATGTCCTCGTCCTTGCCCACGCGCGAGACGACCATCGCCGCCGCGACGCTGATCAGCAGCGCCGGGATCTGCGCCACCAGCGCGTCGCCGACCGCCAGCGTGACGTAGCTGGTGGCGGCCTGGCCGGCGTCCATGCCGTGCATCGCGATGCCGATGACGAAGCCGCCGACGATGCTGATCAAGAGGATCAGCAGCCCGGCCATCGCGTCGCCGCGCACGAACTTGCTGGCGCCGTCCATGCTGCCGAAGAAGTCGGCCTCCTCGCCGACCTCGGCGCGGCGGCGCTTGGCCTCCTTCTCGTCGATCAGCCCGGCGTTGAGGTCGGCGTCGATCGCCATCTGCTTGCCCGGCATCGCGTCCAGCGCGAAGCGCGCGCCGACCTCGGCGATGCGCTCGGCACCCTTGGTGACGACGACGAAGTTGATGACGACGAGGATCGCGAAGACGATCAGGCCGACCGCGAAGTTGCCGCCGATCAGGAAGTGGCCGAAGGCCTCGATCACGCGGCCGGCGGCGCCGGGGCCGGTGTGGCCGTCCATCAGCACCACGCGCGTGGAGGCCACGTTCAGGCTCAGCCGCAGCAGCGTGGTCACCAGCAGCACGGTGGGCAGCGCCGCGAAGTCCAGCGGCTTGACCATCTGGCTGCTGACCATCATCACCACCAGCGCCAGCGCGATGTTGAAGGTGAACAGCAGGTCCAGCAGGAAGGGCGGCAGCGGCAGCACCATCATCGCCAGCATCAGCACGACGAAGACGGGCACCGCCAGCGCCTTCAGCGCCGCCTGCCGGCTGTCGGCGCGCGCACCGACCAGCGCGGCCAGGCGCTGCACGAGCGCGTTCACGCCTCACTCCCTGCCGCGGCGGGCTTGCCCGCGTGGTGCGGGTCCAGGTCCTCGGGCACCTCGGGCACCGGGGCCTCGGCCGCGGGGCGGCCGGCAGCCATCGCGTCGCGCAGGCCGTAGACCCAGGCCAGCACCTGCGCCACGGCGGCGAACAGGCGCGCCGGGATCTCCTGGTCGACCTCGCAGTGCGCGTACAGCGCACGCGCCAGCGGCGGTGCCTGCAGCACCGGCACCTTGGACTGCTGCGCGAGGTCGCGGATGCGCAGCGCGAGCAGGTCCGCGCCCTTGGCGACGACACGCGGCGCGGCCATCGTGGACTCGTCGTACTTCAGCGCCACCGCGTAGTGGGTCGGGTTCATCACCACCAGGTCGGCGCGCGGCACCGCGGCCAGCATGCGGCGGTTGGCCATCTCGCGCATGCGCAGCTTCTGCTTGGCCTTGACCTCGCTGTTGCCCTCGACCTCCTTCATCTCCTCCTTGACTTCCTTGACGCTCATGCGCAGCCGGCGCAGCAGCATCTGCTTCTGCAGCGGCACGTCCACCAGCGCGAAGGCGGCCAGCAGGCCCACGATCAGCAGCAGCCCGCCCAGCATCAGCTGCCCGCCGGCGGCCAATGCCGCCGGCAGCGGCATCGCCAGCAGCTCGGCGTGGCGCGGCCACTGGCGGGCCAGCCAGAAGGCGCCCAGGCCGCCGATCAGCAGCGCCAGCAGGCAGGCCTTGAGGGTCTGCACCAGCTGCTGGCCGGAGCCCATGCGCTTGAAGCCGGCCAGCGGGTTGATCTTCTCGAACTTGGGCTCCAGCGCCTTCAGGCTGAAGTTCCAGCCCCCGGCCAGGATGCCGCTGGCCGCCGCGAGCAGCACCACGCCGGCCAGCAGCGGCAGGATCACCAGCGCCACCGGCAGCACCAGCGCGAGCAGCCACTCGAGCATGTCCTCGGCCCGGGCCAGCCGCGTGGCGTCGAAGCGCAGGCCGCTGGCCATGCGTGCGGACAGCCAGCCGGTCAGCGTCGGCGCGAGGACCGCCAGCGCGCCGACGCCGGCGCCCAGCGCGGCGAAGTGCGCCAGGTCGCGCGAGCGCGCGACCTGGCCGTCGCGGCGCGACTTCTGGATCTTGCGCTGCGACGCGGGTAGGTTCTTGTCCTGGGCGGAATCGGCCATGGGGAATGAAAAAGGGCTCCGATCAGGAGCCCTGCCATGGTGCCGACGCGCCGGCGCGGCTTGAGCGCGATAAGCGGGTCGAAAGCCCCGGTCTTCGGCGCCCCCCGGGGTTGGTGACTAGAAGCCCAGGCTGGCGAGCAGGTCGTCGACCTCGCCCTGGTTGGCGACGACGTCGGTGCGCCCGGCGGGGTCCACGACCGGCCCGTTGAGCACGGTCGGGTCGACCTTCTCGCGCTTGTCCTCCGGCGCCACCGAGACCAGCAGCTTGACCAGGCTGTCCTCGAGGTCGCTGGCCAGCGTCACGACCTTGGCCACCACCTGACCGGTGAGGTCGTGGAAGTCCTGCGCCATCATGATGTCGGTCAGGTGGGCGTCGATCGCGGCGGTGCGCTGCTCGACGTCCTCGACGAAGTTGAGCACCGCGCCGGAGGCCACCGCCTTGACCGGGTCGGCGACGATGGCGCGCGCGATGTCGCGCGTGGCGCGGCTGATCGCGGCGTGGTCGGCCTTGGCCTGGTCGACCGAGTTGAGCACCTTGTTGGCGGCGTCGGCGGTCTTGTTGGCGATGTAGTTCAGCCGGCTGCGCGCGTCGGGCAGGCCGTCGGTGGCGATCTGCAGCTTGGGCATCACGCCGAGCTGCTGCATCGTGTCGTGCAGCAGCCGCGTGATCGAGCCGATCTGCTGGAAGACCTCGGGGCTGACCATCAGGCCCGTCGCGGGCAGGACCGGCAGGGCTGGCAGGGCCGGCATCGCGGGCGTGGCGGCGGTCGGGGCGGGTTGCAGCAGCGCTGCATCGTCCATCTTCATCGGGGCATCCTTCTTCCGGGGCCTTGTGCTGGTCGTTCCGGCGCTCAGGCGGTGGTCGCGATCTTCTGCAGGATCTTCTGGACCTTCTCCTCCAGCGTCGCCTTCGTGAAGGGCTTGACGATATAGCCGGCGGCCCCGCTCTGCGCGGCCAGCACGATGTCCTCCTTGCGCGCCTCGGCGGTGACCATCAGCACCGGGATGTGGCGCAGCGCCTCGTCGGCCTTGACCGCCTTGAGCAGGTCGAAGCCGTTCATGTTGGGCATGTTGATGTCGGAGACGACGAAGTCGTAGCGCTGCGCCTTGAGCATGTTCAGCGCCACCGCGCCGTCCTCGGCCTCGTCGGCGTTGTTGCAGCCCATCTCCTTGAGCAGGCCGCGCACGATGCGGCGCAT
>CAZUPH010000272.1:0-4773 GCA_964621995.1 uncultured Rubrivivax sp.
GGCGATGAACCCGGCCTGCGCGGGCATCGGCTCCACACCGCGCGCGATGACCTGGCGCATGGGGTCCAGGCAGCCGGCGCCCTCGTCGGCCGGCCGCAGGCCGGCGAAGGGGTGGCCGGCGCGCGGCACCATGCGCCGGCCGATCATCACCTGCAGCCGGCTCGTCTCGACGAACGGCTCCAGCCCGTCGCGGAGGATGCGCCCGTCGCTGCGGAAGGGCTCGATGCGGCGCTGCAGGCTCGCGGGCATGCTCATCGTGCGGCAGCCGTTCCCGCACGCCGAGTCGTCGCGCTCGGTGGGCTTGCCTGCAGCACCAGGACACCGCGGATGCGCTCGTACTCCCATTGCGTCATCGCGTTGTCCTCGGCGATGTCGGCACCATCGGTTGTCTCCAGTGGGCAGGGCTGCGTTGGCCGGGTGCTCTGCCGGTTCTCCGCGACCCGGCGATGAAAGCGCTTTCACCATTTTTGTGCGCCGTGGCCCTGCATGCGCAGAGGGTTTCCCCTCCCTTCGGGGCCGCGGCGAGCGCCGGCCGGCAGTGCGCCGGACCGGCGGCGGCGGTGGTCGGCCCGGCGGCCCTCTTCGCCGGCTGCGACGCCGGGTCGACTGCCGACGACCGTCGACGGGCGGCAGCCGACGGCCGACCTCTGACGGCGGGCGGCAGACAGGACCGCCGTGACGGCGCCCTGCCCGCTCGGCGGCTCAGCGGCTCAGCGGCTCAGCGGCCGGCCACCCACCGGGTGGACTCCCGCGCCACCAGGTCGGGCGGCGGCAGCACGACGCTCGGGGCCCGGCCCTGCAGCAGGGCGAGCGCCGCCGCCGCGGCCTGGTCGCCCATCTCGTAGACCGACTGGCGCACGGTGGTCAGCGGCGGGATCGCGAAACGCGCCGGGGCGAGGTCGTCGAAGCCGACCAGCGACACCTCGTCGGGCACGCGGATGTGGCGCCGGTACAGGCCCAGCGCGACGCCGATCGCGGTCTGGTCGTTGGCGGCGAAGATCGCGCTGAAGGGCGCGCTCCCAGACAGCAGCCGGTCGACCGCGGCCAGCCCGCCGGTCTCGGTGAAGTCGCCCTGGACGACGAGCGCCGGGTCGAAGGTCACGCCGGCCTGCGCCAGCGCCTCGCGGTAGCCGGCCTGGCGGTCCAGCGCGTCCTGGTGCGCGGGGTCGCCGGCGATGAAGGCGATACGCCGGTGGCCGCGCTCCAGCAGGTGCTGCGTCGCGATGCGGCCGCCGGCATGGTTGTCGAAGCCCAGGCTGAAGATCCCGCTGCCGCGCAGCGTGCGCCCGACCACGACCATCGGGACCGTGCGCGCATAGGCCTGCAGCGCGCGGTTGGGCAGCCGGCCGGCCAGCACGATGACGCCGTCGACGCGCCGCGACAGCAGCGCCTCCAGCGCCTTGCGCTCCTCGGCCTCGTTCCAGTGCCCGCTGACGAAGAGCGGGATGTAGCCGGCGCTCTCCAGCCGGTCCTCGATGCCGCGCAGCGCCTCGCCGTAGAAAGGGCTGCTGATGGTCTGCGTGAGCACGCCGATGCTCAGCGTGCGACCGCCGGCCAGCCCGCGCGCCACCGGGTTGGGGCTGAAGCCCAGCCGCGCGACGGCGTCCTCGACGGCCTGCTTCTTGTCGTCGCTGACGCGTGCCGTGCCGTTGAGGATGCGCGAGACCGTGCTGGGCGACACGCCGGCCGACTCGGCGACCATCGCCAGCGTCACCACGGCGCCGCCCGCTGCGGACGCCTGCCGGTGCGCGGCTCTCGGGGTGCGGGTGGCAGGCGGGCTCATGGTGTGCTGGGGCGTGCTCGGGAAGGAGAGGCGGGCGGCGTGCTGGGCGCGCAGTGTAGGGGCAGCACGCCGGGACGGCGGCGCCGCCGCGGCGCTGCCGGCGCGTGCATCCGCCGCCGCCGGCGGCTTCAGTCCGCGTAGCGCCCCAGCCGCACCGCGGTGCCGCCGGGCTTGAGGTTGCGCGTGCCCGGCATCACGAGCACGGTGTCGTCGTAGGGCGTCGTGAAGACATGTGCGCCGTCCTGCGCGATCGGCGTGCCGGCCTTCGGGATCACCGCCAGGCCCTCGGTCGGCACGAGGAAGCGGAAGTCCGCCGAGCGCGCCACCACCGCCTCGGTCACGCGCACCAGGCGCTGGCGCGGCGGCAGCGGCAGCCGCACGTGGGCCTGCACCCAGGCGTCGTCGGCCAGGCCGGTGAGGCCCAGGAAGCGCACCACCGCGTCCACCGCCACGTCGGCGGCGGCACGTTCCCAGTGCTGGCCGCACTCGATCAGCAGCGCGCGCTTCGGGCTCACCGGGTCGCCGAAGCCGCCGCGCTCCACCATGCGCAGCCCGGCCGGGTGGCCGGTGTCGATCAGCAGCACCTCGGGCGTGCCCAGCGCACGCGCGTAGCTGGCATTCTTGTCCTGCGTGCCGCAGACCATCAGCGGCGCGCAGGGCTCGCTCATCGAGTGGATGTCCAGCAGCAGGTCGGCCTCGTCCACGAAGGGCCGCAGCTCGCGCGCGCGGCGCAGCTCGACGCTGTCGCGCGGACCGTCCAGGGTCTCGTCGGCCCACACGCGGTTGTAGTCCTCGTCCACGCAGCGCGACGGGAAGGGGTCGGCGGGGTCGAAGCGCAGGTAGGCGTCGACGTTGGCGAAGGCGCAGACCAGCGTGCCGCGGCGCGGCCGGAAGCCCTGCGCCAGCAGCCAGTCCAGCGCGATGGCGCCGCAGATCTCGTTGCCGTGCGTCAGCGCCTGCACCATCACGACCGGGCCCTCGGCGCCGGACTCGAAGCGGTGCACGTAGTCCACGCCGGCATGGCCGGCGCGCCAGCGCGCGATGTCGGGGGCGGTGAGCTCGACCGGTGGGTTCATGGGGCTGCGCCGGCGCGGGCTGCCGGCGGGAAGTCGCGGGTGATGGCATCCAGCAGCTGCATCAGGTGCCGCTGCAGCGTGGCGAAGCCGGCGTGGCGTTCGAGCGTGGCGCCGTCCATGTACAGGCGCTTGTTCACCTCCAGCTGCAGGCTGTGGCGGCCGGCGGCCGGGTCGGCATAGGCGCGTACCAGCTCCACGCCCTTGAACGGGTCGTTGACCTTGACCCCGTAGCCGAAGCCGGCGAGCACGCCGCGCACGAAGTCGGTGAATGCAGGGTCGCAGCTGGTGCCGTCGCGGTCGCCGAGCACGATGTCGGCGCGCGCGATGCCGGCCCCGCCCTCGCCCATCACGCCGCTGACCGGGTTCATCGAGTGGCAGTTGATGTGGAAGACGACGCCGAAGCGTGCATGCGCGGCGTCCAGCAGCGACTTCAGCGCGGCGTGGTACGGGCGGTGGTAGCCCTCGATGCGCCGCTGCACCTCGGCCACCGCGAGGCGCCGGTCGTAGATCGGTCGGCCGTCGTCCAGCGTGCGCCAGACCAGCGCCTTGCCGATGCGCGCCTTGCCGCTGGGCACATGGGCGTGCGGCCAGGGCTCGGCCAGCAGCTCCAGATCCACGTCGGCGGGATGGCGGTTGGCGTCGATGTAGGTGCGCGGGAAGCGCGCCGCCAGCAGCGGCACGCCACTTGCTGACGCCGGATGCCAGAGTTCGTCGATGAAGCAGTCCTCGCCGTCCCGCAATTCCGCCGCGCTGCGGATGCTGCCGAAGTCCGGCGGCATCTCGAAGCCCGAGTGCGGGCTGTCCAGCACCAGCGGGCGCTGCGGCACGGCCGGGCCATGCAAGAGGAAGACACGCTCGTCCATCGGCGCGAGTATCGCCCGCCGGCGCCCGGCCGCCCGGGCCCGCCGTACGGGCGGACCCGGATGGCCGGGCCCGGCCGAGCCGATAGCATCGCGCCAAGTTGGGGCGGCCGGGCCGGGCCAGGCTGCGCCGACGCGTTTCCCCGTGGCCCAGCCACCGGGTCTTTCGCGGCCGCAGGCCGGCCGCTGCCAGGAGGTCCAGCACCATGCAAGAACGTGAAATCCGCGACCTGATCGAAGAGGTCCGCGAAGGCAAGCTGCCGCGCCGCGGCTTCATCCAGCGCATGGTCGGCCTCGGGCTGACGGCGCCCATGGCCTCGATGCTGCTGATGCACGCCGGCATCGCCAACGCCCAGACGGGGCCGGCCTACAAGCCCACGCGGCGCGGCGGCGGCGGCACGCTGAAGGTGCTGTGGTGGCAGGGCCCGGTGCTGCTGAACCCGCACTTCGCCAGCGGCACCAAGGAGCAGGAAGGCTCGCGCATCTTCTACGAGCCGCTGGCCGCCTGGGACGCCGAAGGCAACCTGGTGCCGATGCTGGCCGCCGAGATCCCCACGCGCGAGAACGGCGGCCTGGCGGCCGACGGCCGCAGCGTGACCTGGAAGCTCAAGCGCGGCGTCAAGTGGCACGACGGCCAGCCCTTCACCGCCGACGACGTGATCTTCAACTGGGAGTTCTGCAAGGAGCCGACCACCGGCACCGTCAACCACGCCACCTACCGCGACCTGCAGGTCGCCAAGGTGGACAGCCACACGGTGCGCGTGACCTTCCCGAAGCCGACGCCGTTCTGGGCCGAGCCCTTCGTCGGCACCATCGGCATGATCATTCCCAAGCACCACTTCGGCGCCTTCGTCGGCGCCAAGTCGCGCGAGGCGCCGGCCAACATCAAGCCGGTGGGCACCGGGGCGTACAAGATCGTCGAGTTCAAGCCCGGCGACATCGTGCTGGCGGAGATCAACAACGACTACCACGTGCCCAACAAGCCGCACTTCGACCGCTTCGAGATGAAGGGCGGCGGCGACGCCGTCTCGGCGGCGCGCGCGGTGCTGCAGAC
>CAZUPH010000273.1:0-4619 GCA_964621995.1 uncultured Rubrivivax sp.
AACCCGCTCGCGCTGTACGCCATCGCCGACCGCCTGCAGCAGGACCCGGCGCGCTGGAAGCGCTTCGACGTGCAAGGCGCAAGGCGCTGGTTCTTCAGGACCACCGGCATGTCGCCCTTCGAGGCCGCGAATTCATGAGGCCCCTGGCCTGATGCAGATACAGGCCAACGGGCTGGCGATCGAGGTCGACGACCAGGGGCCACCGAACTCGCCCGGCGGGCCGCCGGTCCTGATGCTGATGGGCCTGGGCATGCAGCTGATCGCCTGGCCCGAGCCGCTGGTGGCGATGCTCGTCGCGCAGGGACGCCGCGTGATCCGCATCGACAACCGCGACGCCGGCCTGTCCGAAGGCATGGACCGGCTCGGCATGCCCAACCTGGCCTGGGCCACGCTGCGCTACCTGCTGCACCTGCCGGTGCACGCACCGTACACCATCGCCGACATGGCCGCCGACACGGTGGGCGTGCTCGACGCGCTCGGCCTCCCCACCGTGCAGCTGGTCGGCGCATCGATGGGCGGCATGATCGCGCAGCATGTCGCGGCGCAGCACCCGCAGCGCGTCGCGCGCCTGACGCTGGTGATGACGACCAGCGGCGCGCGCCACCTGCCGCAGCCCGGTGCCCGCGTGCGCGCGGCGCTGATCGACCGCCGCGCCATCGCGCCCGGCGACCTGGAGGCCCTGGTGGACCGTCTCGAGCGCGTCTTCACGCTGATCGGCAGTCCGGCCTACCGGCCACAGACCGACGATCAACGGGAAGCCTTCCGGGAGCGCCTGCGTGCCTCGGTGCGCCGAGCCTACCGGCCGGCCGGCGTCGCGCGCCAGCTCGTCGCCGTGGCCGCCGACGGCGACCGCTCTGCGCTGCTGGCGCGCATCGCGGCGCCGACGCACGTCGTGCATGGCTCGGCCGACCCGCTCGTGCCGGTGGCGGCGGCGCACGACCTGCAGGCCAAGATCGCAGGCTCGACGCTCGAGGTGATCGAGGGCATGGGGCATGACCTGCCGGCGCCGTTGTGGCCGCGCCTGGCGGACGCGATCCTGAGGGACGGCTGATCTAGCCGAGGATCAGCTCGGCGAGTGCGAGCGTCAGCGCCGCATAGAGGGCCCACTCGCCGGCGGTGCGTGCGGCCCGGCCGAGCCGCTGGCGCCACGCAAGCCGGGGTTCGGGCAAGGTCATGGCGCGCAGCGTCATGGCGCCACCTTAAGCGGGCATGAAGACAGGCGCGTGACGGGCAGGGGAAGTAGGGGCTGCGGCGACAATCGAGGCGTGACCACTGCAATGCCGATCTCGCCCTGGCGCCTGTCCGTCGCGCCGATGATGGACTGGACGGACCGGCATTGCCGCGTCTTCCACCGCCTGATCACCCGCCGCACGCGCCTCTACACCGAGATGGTGACCACCGGCGCGCTGCTGCATGGCGACCAGCCGCGCCACCTGGACTTCGATCCGTCCGAGCATCCGGTCGCGCTGCAACTCGGCGGCAGCGAGCCCGAGGACCTGGCGGCCTGCGCGAAGCTCGCACAGCGCTGGGGCTACGACGAGGTCAACCTGAACTGCGGTTGCCCGAGCGAGCGCGTGCAGCGCGGCGCCTTCGGCGCCTGCCTGATGGCCGAGCCGGTGCTGGTGCGCGATGGCGTCGCGGCGATGCGCGACGCGGTCGGCGGCGCGCTGCCGGTGACGGTGAAGCACCGCATCGGCATCGACCGGGGCGAGAGCTACGACTTCGTGCGCGACTTCGTCGGCACCGTCGCCGACGCGGGTTGCACGGTGTTCGTCGTGCATGCGCGCAACGCCTGGCTCAAGGGCCTGTCGCCGAAGGAGAACCGCGAGGTGCCGCCCTTGCGCTACGAGTTCGTGTACCGCCTGAAGCGCGACTTCCCGGCGCTGACGATCGTGCTCAACGGCGGCGTGACCGATGCGGCGCAGATCGCGGAACACTTGCGCCAAGTGGACGGCGTGATGCTCGGCCGCGAGGCCTATCACCACCCCTGGGTCATGCACGACTGGGACACGCGCTTCCTCGGCGCCGCGGCCGACCCGGCGGCCCACCGCGACGCGGTCGAGGCCGCGCTGGTGGACTACATGGAGCGCCAGGCCGCGTTGGGCGTCACCTGGCCGCATGCGGCGCGCCACATGATGGGCCTGCGCAACGGCCAGGCCGGCGCGCGGCGCTGGCGCCAGGTGTGGAGTGACCACCGGTTGAAGGGCGAGGCGCCGCGCACGGTGTCGCGCCAGGCCTGCGCGGCGCTCGAACAGGCGGCGACCCGCGAGGCGCTGCAGGTGGACGCATGAACCGCACGGTGCTGCGGGTGCCCGAGCCGGCGCTGCTGCCGGGCTACACGGCCGCGCTCGAGCGCGGCTGGTCGCCGAACACGATGCGTCCCGAGGCGGCGCAGGAGCAGCTGGCGGCGATCGCGCGCGACGCGGCCGGCTTCGTCGCCGGGCTGACCGACCCCGAGGCGCGCGGCGGGCCGGTCACGCTGCCCGACGGCTCGAGCGCGGCGCGTCTGCCCGGACGCACGTTCTGGGTCTGGGACGCCGCCGACGATGCCTTCTGCGGCAGCATCAACCTGCGCTGGCAGATCGGCACGCCCGCGCTGCCGCCGCATGTGCTCGGCCACCTCGGCTACGCCATCGTGCCCTGGCAGCGCCGGCGCGGCCATGCCACCGCGGCCTTGCGTGAGCTGCTGCCGCTGGCGCGCGCCGAGGGCCTGCCCTACGTCGATGCGACGACCGACGAGGACAACTTCGCGTCGCAGCGCGTGCTCGAGGCCAACGGCGGCGTGCTGATCGGCCGCCTGCAACCACCGCCCTCGATGGGCAAGAGCGTGGTGCTGCGCTACCGCTTCGTGCTCGACTGAACGCGCTGCGGCCAGGTGGCCAGCAGCAGCCCGGCCAGCGCCAGCGCCAGGGCCCCGGCGTGCGCGGCGCCGAAGGTTTCGCCGAGCAGCAGCACGCCGACGGTGGCCGCCGCCAGCGGCAGCATCACCGTGAACACGCCGGCCTGCGAGGCTGGCACGTGGACCAGGCCGCGCATCCACAGCCACACGCTCCAGACGCTCGCGGCCAGCGCGTAGAACACGAGCAGGCCCCAGGTGGATGCGCCGACGCTGCTGAAGGGAAACGACAGCGCCTGCCACAGGCCGAGCGGCGTCACCAGCAGCAGGCCCCAGAGGTTGATCAACGCGCTGATGCGGCGCGCCGACAGCTGGCCCGTGAGGCGCTTGCCGATGACCACGTAACTCGCCTCGCAGAACACGGCGCCGAGCAGCAGTGCGTAACCCCAGAGCGGCGCCTCGCTGCCGGCCGCGCCGCCGCTGTGGCGGGCCAGCGCGAGCCAGGCGATGCCGACGGCGGCGCAGGCGATCGCGAGCATCACGCGCGGCCGGATGCGCTCGCCGAGAAAGACCCACGACAGCAGCGCGACCGCGGCGGGGATCGCCGCCATCACCACGCCGGCCGCAAGTGCCGAGGTGGCCGCCACGCCGAACAGCATGCAGACGGAGAACAGGAAGTTGCCGAGGAAACTTTCGAGGAAGACGAGCCCGCGGTCATGGCGCGTCAGCGGTTCGGCGCCGGGCGGCGGCGCGACCCAATGCACCATCGCGACGGCCGCGATGCCGAAGCGCAGCCATGCGAGCAGGAACACCGGGAACGCCGCCACCAGCAGCTTGGACAGGCCGACGTAGGAGCCGACCAGCGCCATGCTGGCGGCGAGGCTGGCGTAGGCGGCGAGGGGTGCGTGCTGCGGTGCTGCCATCAGAAGGCAGCAGCGTAACGCTCGAGCTCCCAGTCGCTGATGTGGCGCGAGTACGCCAGCGCCTCGTCGCGCTTCAAGGTGCAGAACTCGCGCGTCAGCGTGGCGCCGAGTGCGTCGGTGAGGGCGGCGTCGGACTCGAGCGCGTCGACTGCCTCGGCCAGGGTCTGCGGCAGCAAGCCGATGCCGCGTTCGCGGATCTGTGCCAGCGAGAGCTCGAACAGGTCCTCCTGGCAGTCGGGGCCGGGGTCGAGGCCGCGGTCGATGCCGTCCAGGCCGGCGGCGATGAGGCCGGCCAGCAGCAGGTAGGGGTTGGCCGAGGCATCCGGCGCGCGCCACTCGAAGCGCGAAGGCAGGGTGCGGATCAGCGCGGTGCGGTTGTTGTAGCCCTGCGCCACGTAGGCCGGGGCCCAGGTGGTGCCGGTGATCGACTCGCCGACGGTCAGACGCTTGTACGAGTTGACGGTCGGCGCGGCCAGCGCGGTCAGCGCCGCCGCATGCGCGATCACGCCGCCGACGAACTGGCGGCCGATCGGCGACAGCAGGGTCTCGGTGTCGAGCGAGCCGTCGGCGCGGTGCGGCGCGAAGGCGTTGCGCGCGTTGTCACCCTTGCCCTCCCAGAGGCTGACGTGGCAGTGCATGCCGCTGCCCGGCTGGTCGGTGAAAGGCTTGGCCATCATCGAGAACACCGCGCCATGCTGCTCGGCGATGGCATGCGCCGCGAGCTTGAACAGCATCAGCCGGTCGGCGCTGGCCAGCGCGTCGGCATGGGCGAAGTTCACCTCGTACTGGCCGTGGGCGTCCTCGTGGTCGAGCTGCAGCACGTCCAGGCCGCAGCGCTGCAGCGCGTCCTGCAGCTGGGC
>CAZUPH010000274.1:0-4584 GCA_964621995.1 uncultured Rubrivivax sp.
ACACCGGCATCTGCGCACGCAGGAAGTCGTCGATCTGCTTGGCCAGTTCCTGGAAGGTGGTGCTGGTCGTGCGGCCGCAGCCCGGGCAGGCCGTGACGCTGGGGTTGAAGCTGCGCAGGCCCAGCGCCTGCAGGATCTCCAGCGCCACCACCACCTCCTGGGTGCGCGCCTCGCCCGGCTGCGGCGTCAGGCTGACGCGTATCGTGTCGCCGATGCCCTCCTGCAGCAGCACCGCCAGTGCCGCGGCGCTGGCCACGGTGCCCTTGGTGCCCATGCCGGCCTCGGTGAGGCCCAGGTGCAGCGCGTAGTCGCAGCGCCGGGCCAGCGCGCGGTACACGCTGATCAGGTCCTGCACGCCGCTGACCTTGCAGCTGATGATGATGTTGTCCGGGTTCAGGCCGAGCTCGCGCGCGACCTCCGCGGAGCTCAGCGCGCTGTGCACCAGCGCCTGGTACATCACCTGCTTCGCATCCAGCGGCTGCGCCCGGCGGCCGTTCTCGTCCATCAGCTGGGCCAGCAGTTCCTGGTCCAGGCTGCCCCAGTTGACGCCGATGCGCACGACCTTGTCGTACTTCGCGGCGGCCTCGACCATCATCGCGAACTGGCGGTCGCGCTTGTCGCCCTTGCCGACGTTGCCCGGGTTGATGCGGTACTTGGACAGCGCCTGCGCCATCGCCGGGAAGTCGGTCAGCAGGCGGTGGCCGTTGTAGTGGAAGTCGCCGACCAGCGGCACGTCGATGCCCATGCGGTCGAGCTGCTCGCGGATGTGCGGCACCGCCTCGGCGGCCTCGGGCGTGTTGACGGTGATGCGCACCAGCTCGCTGCCGGCGATGGCCAGTTCCTTGACCTGGATCGCGGTGCCGATGACGTCCACCGTGTCGGTGTTGGTCATGCTCTGCACGCGCACCGGCGCGTCGCCGCCGATCGTCACGACATGCCCGCCCCAGGCCACGCGCGCCTGCCGGCTGCGCCGCGGCGCGGGACGCGCGGCCTCGATGATGTCCACGGGGTCGGGTGCGTTCATGGGGCGCTCCGGAAGACGGCCGGCCGGATGGCGCAGTGTGTCACTGCAGCTCCACGCGGGCCACGTTGTCGCGCGTGCGCGGGGCCAGGTCCACGGGCTGGCCGCGGAACTTGAGTTCGGTCGCGCCGGCATTGCCGATGGTCAGGCGCAGCGGCAGCATGCCGTCCAGGCCCACGCTCTCGCCCGGCTGCACGGTGCGCGACAGCAGCACGCGGTCGCGCGCATCGCGCACCTCGATCCACGAGGCGTCGCTGGTGGCCAGCTGCACCAGGCGCGCCGCGGGCGCCTCGCCGCCACCACCGGCCGCCACCGGCGGCGGTGCGGAGAAGACGGTCTCGCCGGCCGGCTCGGCGGGGGGTGCGGCGGACTGTGCGGCGGACTGTGCGGCGGGCTGTGCGGCTGTCGTGCCGGCGGGAACGGCCGTCAGGGCCGGCGCGGCCGGGGCGGACGCGCCCGCGTCCGGCATGCCGGCGGGCGCCGACGCGGCCGCCTGCGCCGGGTCCGGGCCCGCGCCGACTACCACCGGCGAGGCCGGCAGCGCCACGCTGGCCGGTGCCGAGGCCGGCTGCACGGGCGCGGCGAAGCGGCCGAACAGCCCCTCGGGCAGGAAGTAGACGACGACCGCGGCCACCATCAGCACCGCGGCCGCCCAGACCATCGGGCGGATCGCGACGCCGGCGGCGGCCGGTCCCTCGCGCCCAGGCGGGCCTTCGAAGGGCGTGTTCAGGCTGCCGCCCGAGGGTTCCAGCGCCACCGTGCCGGCGGCCGGCAGCAGGTCCAGCACCGGGCGGGCGTCGATCTTCAGCGTGCGGCAGACGGTCTGCGCCAGCGCGCGCGTGAAGGTGGCGTCGGGCAGCTCGTGCCAGCGGTCGTTCTCCAGCGCGTCCAGCTTGCGCGGCGCGACCTTGATCGCCGCGGCCAGCGCCGCGATGTGCAGGCCCTGCTTCTCGCGCGCGGCCCGCAGCAGCGCGCCGGGGCTGGCCTTGTCGGGAACGGTGTCGCTCATTCGAAACGGCCCCGCTCGAACTGCAGGGCCTCGGTCGATTGCGGGAAGCGCTCGCGCAACTGGCGGCCGAGGTCGCGCAGGTTCTGCTGGTTGCCGGCCCGGTGCTCGATGCGCGCGGCCAGCCACAGGCTCTGCGCGGTGACCTGCGCCGGCTGGCTGTTGATGCGCCGCGCGTAGAAGCGCGCGCGGTCGAGGTCGCCGCGCTGCAGCAGCACCTCGCTGAGGTTGTAGGCGGTGACCGGGTTGCCGGGGTCGAGCTCGTAGCTGCGCGACAGCGCGCGCTCGGCCTGCTCCCAGCGCCCGGCTCGCGCGTGGCACACGCCCTGCCAGAACAGCGTCTCCATCCCGTTGCGGTACTGCGGCTGCGCGAGCGCTCGCTCGAACATGGTCTGCGCATCGTCGTAGCGGCGCTCCTGGCACAGGAACCAGCCGTACTGGTGCATGGTGTCGCCGCTGCGCGGGTCCAGGCGCAGCGCGCGCTGGAAGCTCTCGTCGGCCTGGCGCGCATCACCCAGCCGGGAATGGATCACGCCCTGCAGCGCATGCGCCTCGGGCATCTCGGGCCGTGCCGCCAGCGCGCGCCGCACCTCGGTGAGCGCGATCTCCGGCTGGCCGCGGCCGAGGTATTCCGCCGCCAGCGCCAGCCGCACCTGCGCCAGGCGCTCGGGGTCGCCGGCCGGTTCCTGCACGCGGCGCGTGCCGTCCGGGGCGACGGCCACGCAGCCGCCGAGCAGCAGCGCGGCCGCCAGCGCGGCCAGCAGCACGGCAGCCCGGCGGCCGGCGAGGGACTTCGTCATGCGGCGTCTCCGGCCACGGCGATCGGAATGGCCTCGCGGCGGCGCGCCAGCCGTTCGCGTGCATTGGTGCGGTCCTGCACCTCGCCGGCCAGCTGCCCGCAGGCCGCGGCGATGTCGTCGCCGCGCGTCTTGCGGATGGTGGTCACGATGCCGGCGTCCTGCAGCACCTTCGCGAAGGCGATCACGCGCTCGCGCGGCGAGCGCTTCAGCCCCGAGGCCGGGAAGGGGTTGAAGGGGATCAGGTTGAGCTTGCACGGCACGCGGCCGACGCCGCGGCTGGCCTCGGACTGGCCGCCGACCAGCCGCACCAGCGCCTGCGCCTGCGCGGGTGCGTCGTTGACGCCGTCCAGCATGCAGTACTCGAAGGTGATGAAGTCGCGCGGCGCGGCGTCCAGGTAGCGCAGGCAGGCGGCCAGCAGCTCGGCCAGCGGGTATTTGCGGTTCAGCGGCACGAGCTGGTCGCGCAGCGCGTCGTCCGGCGCGTGCAGCGACACCGCCAGCGCCACCGGGCAGTCCTCGCGCAGGCGGTCGATCATCGGCACCACGCCCGAGGTGGAGACCGTGACGCGCCGTCGCGACAGGCCGTAGCCGTGGTCGTCGAGCATCACCTTCAGCGCCGGCACCAGCGCCGCATAGTTCTGCAGCGGCTCGCCCATGCCCATCATCACGACGTTGTCGATCCGGCGCTCCGGGGAACCGGCCACGGTGCGCAGGCGGTGCTCAGCGAACCACAGCTGCGCGACGATCTCGCCGGTGCTCAGGTTGCGGCTGAAGCCCTGGTGGCCGGTGCTGCAGAAGCGGCAGCCCACGGCGCAGCCCGCCTGCGAGCTGATGCACAGCGTGCCGCGGTCGTCCTCGGGGATGAACACCGACTCGACGGCATTGCCGCCGCCGACGTCGAACAGCCACTTGACGGTGCCGTCGGCCGAGCGCTGCTCGCTGATCGGCACCAGGCCGCGGACCTCGGCCGCGCCGGCGAGCTTGCCGCGCAGGCTCTTGGCCAGGTCCGACATCTGCGCGAAGTCGGACGCGCCCTTCTGGTGGATCCAGCGGAACAGCTGCACCGCGCGGAAGCGCTTCTCGCCCACGCCCTCGCACCAGGCCGCGAGGCCGTCGAGGTCGAAGTCGAGCAGGTTGACCGGCATCGCGCGGGGCGCCGCCCTGGCTTCAGCGGCTGTAGACGTTCATGCCGGGGAAGAAGAACGCCACCTCGACGGCGGCGGTCTCCGGCGCGTCCGAGCCGTGCACCGCGTTGGCGTCGATGCTGTCGGCGAAGTCGGCGCGGATGGTGCCCTTCTCGGCCTTCTTCGGGTCGGTGGCGCCCATCAGCTCGCGATTCTTGGCGATCGCGCCATCGCCCTCCAGCACCTGGATCATCACCGGGCCGCTGATCATGAAGGCGACGAGGTCGTTGAAGAACGGGCGCGCCTTGTGCACCGCGTAGAAGGCCTCGGCCTCGCCGCGCGAGAGGTGCGCCATCTTGGCCGCGACGATCTTCAGGCCGGCGGCCTCGAAGCGGGCATAGATCTGGCCGATCACGTTCTTGGCCACGGCATCGGGCTTGATGATCGACAGGGTGCGTTCTACGGCCATGAGGAGTTCTCCAGAGAAATCAACGACTTGGCAAAGCCTTGCATTCTAGCCCGGGCGACCCGGGTTCAGCGCGGGCCGCGCCGGCTTCGACGTTCACGCGGGGGTCCGCGATTTGTTTTCTGACGTAGGCGACCGCGGCGTCGACGGTCCAGAGGCGGCGGCCG
>CAZUPH010000275.1:0-4523 GCA_964621995.1 uncultured Rubrivivax sp.
TCACATAGCCTTCCCACTCGGGCTCGAAGGGCGTGACGTTGACGATGATGCCGCAGCGCGCGTAGGTGCTCTTGCCCAGGCAGATCGTGAGCACGTTGCGCGGGATGCGGAAGTACTCCACCGTGCGCGCCAGCGCGAAGCTGTTGGGCGGGATCACGCAGACGTCCGCGTTGATGTCGACGAAGCTCCTCTCGTCGAAGTTCTTCGGGTCCACCACCGTGCTGTAGATGTTGGTGAAGACCTTGAATTCGGGCGCGCAGCGGATGTCGTAGCCGTAGCTCGAGGTGCCGTAGCTGACGATCTTGTGCCCGTCGGCGGCGTGCCGCACCTGCCCCGGCTCGAAGGGCTCGATCATGCCGTGCTCGGCCGCCATGCGGCGGATCCACTTGTCGCTCTTGATGCTCATGTCGCTCGCTCAGGGCCAGTCGTGGATTGTAGGCAGCGCGTCGAACCGGCCCGGGTTGTGCAGGCGCGTGCCGCGGCGCTACCATGGCCGCGCCGCGCTGCGAGGAGTTCCCGCCATGTCCGCCGCCACCGAGCTGATGACCAAGTACGCCGCGTACCACCGCGACCGGCGCAACATCGCCACCCACTTCGTCGGTATCCCGCTGATCGTGTTCGCGGTCGGCGGCCTGCTGTCGCGGCCGCACTTCGTCGTCGGCGGGCTCGAGCTGACGCCGGCCGCGCTGCTGTGGGCGGCCAGCACCCTGTGGTACCTGAGCCGCGGCAACTTGGCGCTCGGCGTGGCCACCAGCGTGGCCAACCTGCTGCTGATCCTGGCCGCGCTGCCGCTGGGCCAGCTCGACACCGCCGCCTGGCTGGCCTGGAGCGTCGGCGCCTTCGTCGTCGGCTGGGCGATCCAGTTCCTCGGCCACTACTACGAAGGCCGCAAGCCGGCCTTCGTCGACGACCTGCGCGGGCTGCTCGTGGGCCCGATGTTCGTCGTCGCCGAGGCCCTGTTCGGGCTCGGCTGGGGCAAGGCGCTGGCGGCCGAGATCGAGGCCCGCGTCGGGCCGACGCGTCTGCGCGACCTGCACGCCCCCGCCGCGCGGTAGCGTGCAGCTCGCGCTGCGCGCTGACCACACCGCTCCCCCAAGCCCCCTCCGAGAGGGGGCTCCATCTCGACCCTCATACTGGAACCCCCTCTCGGAGGGGGCCGGGGGAGCAGTCAGTTCACCGTCGCGACGCTGACCGGAACCCGAACGGGTTCCGGTTCAGCGTCGAAGCGCTCGAAGCCGCAGTAGCAGATGAAGTGGCGCTGGCTGGCACGACCGAACAGCGCCATGCCGAGCTTGCCGGCGAGTTCGTAGCCCATCTGCGTGACGCCGTTGCGCGAGATCACGATCGGTACGCCGAGCTGCGCTGCCTTGGTGACCATCTCGCTGGTCAGGCGCCCAGTGGTGTAGAAGACCTTGTCGCCGCCCTGGCCGAGCGGCGCGTCGCCGTGCATCCACATCCAGCCGGCGATGGTGTCGATCGCGTTGTGGCGGCCGACGTCCTCGACGAAGGTCAGCATCTCGGTGCCGCGGAACAGCGCGCAGCCGTGCACCGAGCCGGCGCGGCGGTGGACGCTGTCGACCTTGCGCATCGCGTCGTTGAGGGCCTGCAGCGTGCCCTGGCGGATGCGCGCGGCCGCCGGCGGCGGCAGCTTCACGCGGTCGATCTCGTCCATCAGGCTGCCGAACATCGTGCCCTGGCCGCAGCCGGTGGTGACGATGCGCTTGGCCGTGCGGGCCTCGAAGTCGCTCGCGCCCCCGGGGCCGGCGCGCGTCTTGACCGCGGCGACGCCGACGTCCCAGTCCACCGTCACCGATTCGATCTCGGCCAGCGAAGCCACCAGCTGCTGGTTGCGCAGGTAGCCCAACGCCAGCAGCTCGGGCGCGGCGCCGAGCGTCATCAGCGTGACCACCTCGCGCTTGTCGACGTACAGCGTCAACGGCCGCTCGGCAGGAATGTGGATCGTGCGCCGCTGGCCGAACTCGTCCAGCACCTCGACCTCGCGCGTCAGCGGCGCCGCCGCACGCGTCAGGCGTGGCAGCGCGGCGTCGTGGCGGGGTTCGGGCAGCGGCAGCATGCGCGAAAGTCTACGCGCCAGCGCCTGCCGCGTCGGCGCTCAGGTCTTCTTGGCCGGCGGCTTGGCGGCTGCCGCAGGCGCCGCGGCAGGCGCGGCTGCCGCAGGCGCGGCCCCGGCGGCCGGCGGCGGATAGACGAACGCGCCCGGGTCGGCACAGGGCGCGGTGGCCGTGGCGGGCTTGACGTCCTTGCCAGCCTTCTTGGCATCGGCCATGTACTTGGCCGCGACGCGGTCCATCGACTGGCAGAGCTTGAAGCTGTCCACCTTGCCGGCATGCGCGGTCTTGGCCGCGGCCTCGGCCGCCTTGGCCTTGGCGTCGTCGGACGGCGGCGGCAGCTTGGCGCTCGCGACACCGGCCACGGCGGCCAGCACGGACAGGATCAGCACTCGCTTCATGACGGGGCTCCCGGGATGCGTGGGTTCTCAGACCTGCTTGGCCAGCGGCGGCGGCGGCTCGGACGAGCGCTGCGCGGGGATCTTGCCGGCCTGGATGTCGTCGGCCCACAGCGCGTGGTGCTCCTTGGCCCAGGCCTCGTCGACATAACCGGTGCGCATGGCGCTGAAGGCGCCCTTCATGCCGAGCGTGCCCATGTAGATGTGGCCGAGGAAGGCCGCCATCATCAGGATCGCCGCGCTGGCGTGGATCATGTGGGCGATCTGCATCTCGCCGCGCGTGTACACGAAGCCCGGCACCAGCTTGTCGAGGAACAGGCCCGAGCCGGCCACGATCAGGCCGAGCACGAAGACGCCGATCCAGAACAGCAGCTTTTCGCCGGCGTTGAAGCGGTGCGAGGGCACCTCGGCGTTGCCGAACAGGCCGCCGGCACGCGCGACCCAGGCCACGTCCTCGGCGCGCGGCAGGTTGTCGCGGATGAAGGTGACGATCACGATCACCAGCGACACCGCGAACAGCGGCCCGGCGAAGTTGTGCGCCGTCTTCAGCGCATAGGTCAGCCAGCCGAAGAGCGTGCCGCCGATCACCGGCAGCAGCACGTACTTGCCGAACACCATCACCAGGCCCGACACCGCGAGCACGGCGAAGGCGATCGCGTTGGTCCAGTGCGCCGCGCGCTCGAACGGCGTGAAGCGCTCGATGCGGCGCCCGGTGTCCGGCACATGGCCGCCGAGCGAGCCGCGACGCCAGTAGAACAGGGCGATCGCCAGCAGCACGATCGCCATCAGCGCGCCACCGTAGGGAATGATCACCTCGTTGCGCACCTGGCGCCAGGCTTCGCCGGCGGTGGTGAAGGTGGAGCCGGGGTAGTCGACGAAGGGCTGGATCAGCATGCCCTTCTCGGCGCCGGGCAGGCTGGTGTAGCCCTGCTGCTCCTTGACGGCGCGCCAGAACGGCGCGTTGTTGCCGGGCTGGCTCTTTGCGCGCTCGGCGTTGCTCTCGTCGGGCTTGGGCTCGGCCGGGGCGACGAACCCTGCCGGCGGGCCGCCGGCAGGCTTGGCCGCATCGGCCAGCGCCGCGGTCTGCGCCTGCAGCAGCAGCGGCAGGGCGAGCGCGAACGCCGCGATCAGCTTGTGCATCCCACGCTGCATGGCAGCCCCTCCGGTGATGGTCACTGGGCCTTGGCGTCGGTCGGCGCCGCCGCGCTGCGCGAGTACTCGTTCTGGCCGCGCTGGGCCCGCGCCTTCATCTGCGCCTCCCAGCTGTCCTTGTCGCCGGCCTTCCAGCCGTCGACGCTGTAGCCGGCGGCGGTGGAGCCCTCCCAGGCCTTGGCGTCGGCCTTCTTGGCATTGGCGTCGCCGGCAGTCTGCGGCTTCTCGCCGCAGGCTGCGAGCGAGAGCGCAGTGGCGGCCATCAGCAGGCCGAGCGTGCCGCGCGCGCGAACCAGGATCCCCTTCGCGCTGCGCGCTGCCGGGATGAGCGCTTCGGAACGGCCGCGCGCGCTCACGACTTGGTCCCCGTGGGCTTGCCGTAGGCCGTGCCCCAGCCCCAGACCTCGCTGCCCTTGCCGCGCTGCAGCACCCGGGTGCGGAAGATGTCGGCCACCACGTCGCCGTCGCCGCCGAGCAGGGCCTTGGTCGAGCACATCTCGGCGCAGGCCGGCAGCTTGCCCTCGGCCAAGCGGTTGCGGCCGTACTTCTCGTTCTCGGCCTCCGAGCCGTTGGCCTCGGGGCCGCCGGCGCAGAAGGTGCACTTGTCCATCTTGCCGCGCAGGCCGAAGGTGCCGTTGGTCGGGAACTGCGGCGCGCCGAACGGGCAGGCATAGCTGCAGTAGCCGCAGCCGATGCAGACGTCCTTGTCGTGCAGCACCACGCCCTCTTCGGTGCGGTAGAAGCAGTCGACCGGGCACACCGCCATGCAGGGCGCGTCCGAGCAGTGCATGCAGGCCACCGAGATCGAGCGTTCGCCCGGCACGCCGTCGTTGAGCGTGACGACCCGGCGGCGGTTCACGCCCCAGGGCACGTCGTGCTCGGCCTTGCAGGCGGTGACGCAGCC
>CAZUPH010000276.1:0-4502 GCA_964621995.1 uncultured Rubrivivax sp.
CGGCGTGGCGGCCGGGCGCTGGTTCAGCCCCGAGGCGGCGCTGGCGGCCGGCCTGCCGGCGCCGCTGCGCAAGCTGTTCGCCGCCGCCTGAGCCGCCCCGCCGGCGCGCGGCGGGGCAAGCCTTCAGCCGATCACCACCTTCTTGTCGCGCAGGAAGCCGTCCACCAGCGACAGCCGGATCACCGGGTCGTCCAGCTCCATCAGCTTCTGCTTGGCGGCCAGCGACACCGGCAGCAGTTCGCACCAGCGGTTGGCCACCCAGCCGGCGTCGTCCAGCCGATACGGCTGCACGAACGGGCGCTTGTCCTGCTGCTGCAGCTTGCGGATGGCCTCGGCCAGCGCCTGCACGGTGGCCAGCATCGCCGGGCCGGGCAGGCGCGGCGGGTCGTCGGGCAGCCGATCGGCCGGCGCCTCCCACAGCCCGCTGGCGCGCTGCGCGGGCGGGCCGCGCAGCCGGAAGCGGCTGCCGCCGATGCAGCGCAGGCGCAGGATGCCGGCCTGCTCGGCATCGACCTCGTCGATGCGCGCGAGCACGCCGACCTGCTCGAGCTCGACCGGCGCGCCGCGCCCGGCCTCCGCGCCCTGGCGCAGGCAGATCACGCCGAAGGGCTGCTGCGTGCGCAGGCACTCGCTGACGAGGTCCAGGTAGCGCGCCTCGAAGACCTTCAGCCCGAGCAGCGCACCGGGGAACAGCACCGTCTGCAGCGGGAACAGCGGCAGCGGGTCCGGCAGCGGCTGCGCCTGCGGGTCCGGGTGCCGGGCGGCGTCACTCACGCGCGTCCAGCTCGCGGTGGCGCACCAGCGTCGCCCAGTGGTCGTCGAAGCGCGGCGCCAGCCATTCGACGCCATAGACTGAGCGGTGCTGGCCGCCCGTGCAGCCCAGTGCCACCGTGAGGTAGCTGCGCTGGTCGTCCTCGAAGTTGGGCAGCCAGCGTTCGAGGAAGCCCTGGATCTGCGCGAGCATCTCGCCGACCTCCGGCTGCTGCGCGAGGTACTCGGCCACCGGCGTGTCGCGGCCGGTCAGCGGGCGCAGCTCGCGGATGTAGAAGGGGTTGGGCAGCACGCGCAGGTCGAAGACGAAGTCGGCGTCCAGCGGCACGCCGTGCTTGAACGCGAAGCTCTCGAAGACCAGCGTCAGCGAGGCCTCTCGCGCGCCCACCAGCTGGCGCACCCAGTTGCGCAGCAGCGCCGGGCGCAGCTGGCTGGTGTCGATGACGGTGGAGACCTCGCGCAGCCCGGCGAGCAGTTCGCGCTCGAGCTCGATGGCCTCGATCAGCGCGCGCGAACCGTCGCCGCCGGCATGCACCGCGGTCAGCGGGTGCGGGCGGCGCGTCTCGGAGAAGCGGCGCACCAGCGCGTCGGTCGTCGCGTCCAGGAACAGCGGGCGGATGCGCACGCCCTCGCCGCGCAGCTCGCCGATCAGCGGCACCAGCGCCGGCAGCGAGGAGGCGGTGCGCACGTCCACCGCCACGGCGACGCGGCGCGCATGGCGCTCGTGCTCCAGGCGGATGAAGTCGCGCAGCAGCTCCGGCGGCAGGTTGTCGACGCAGAAGTAGCCGGCGTCTTCCAGCGCGTGCAGCGCGACCGACTTGCCCGAGCCGGAGATGCCGGTGACGAGGATGACCTCGTCGCGTTCTCCTGGCGCACCGGCGGTGCCGCCGCCCTCGCCCGGCGCGGTCACCGCCGCCGGCACCGTCTTGAGCTCGCTCACCGGCGTCCCGCCGCGCTCATCGCGGCCCCGCGCTGCCCAGCAGCGCCTGTGCATGCGCGGTGCCCGACAGCCGCTCGCCGCCGAGCATGCGCGCGATCTCGGCCACGCGCGCCTCGCCGTCCACCGGCTGCACGTCCGACAGCGTCTGCCGGCCCTGCAGCGACTTGGCGACGACGAAGTGGCGGTCGGCGCAGGCGGCGACCTGCGCCAGGTGCGTGACCGCCAGCACCTGGCTGCTGGCGCCGAGCTGCTTCATCAGCCGGCCGACCGCATCGGCCACCGTGCCGCCGACGCCGGCATCGATCTCGTCGAAGATCAGCGTGGCCGGGGCGCTGCGGTCCCGGGCGCCCTGCGCCGTGGTCACCGCGATCGCCAGCGCCAGCCGAGAGAGCTCGCCGCCCGAGGCCACCTTGGCCAGCGCACGCGGCGTGCTGCCCGCGTGGCCGGCCACGCGCAGCTCCACCGTCTCCAGCCCGAAGGCCTGCGGCTCGTCCTGCGCCACCAGCGCCACCTCGAAGCGGCCGCCGGCCATGCCCAGTTGCTGCATCGCCTGCGTGACGGCGGCGGCGAGCTTCGGCGCGGCCTTGCGGCGCAGCTTCGAGAGGCGTTCGGCCTCGGCGCGCCAGGCGCGTTCGGCGGCCTGGGCGCTGTGCTCCAGGCCGTCGAGGTCGGCCGCGGCGTCCAGCCGGCGCAGTTCGTCGCGCCAGCCGGCCAGCAGCGCCGGCAGCTCGGCCGGCGCGCGGCGGTAGCGGCGCGCCAGCGAGATCCAGGCCGCCAGCCGCGCGTCCAGCTCGGCCAGGCGCTCGGGGTCGGGCTCGCTGCGGCCGAGGTAGCCGCCCAGCGTGTGCGCGGCGTCCTCCAGCTGCGCCTGCGCGCCGCGCAGCACCTCGGCCACGGCGCCGAGTTCGGCGTCGTAGCGGTGCACCTCGTCCAGCACGTCGATCGCGCGCGCGACCAGCGTCTGCGCGCTGGCGTCGTCGTCGGCCACCGCCGCCAGCGCGGCGCGCGCGCCGTCCAGCAGCGCCTGCCCGTGCGAGAGGCGCTGGTGCTCGGCGTTCAGCGTGTCCCACTCGTCGTCGCCGGGCGCCAGGCGGTCGAGCTCGCCGATCTGCCAGGCCAGGCGTTCGCGTTCGCGCTCCAGCGTGTCGCGCCGCGCGCGGGCCTCGTCCAGCGCGGCGCGTGCCGCGCGCCAGGCACCCCAGGCGGCCTGCAGCGCGCTGCCGTCGGCGCCGGCCTGCGTGTCCAGCAGCGCGCGCACCGCGGCCGGCCGCGTCAGGCTCTGCCAGGCATGCTGGCCGTGGATGTCCACCAGGTGGTCGGCGGCCTCGCGCAGCTGCGCCACGGTGGCCGGGCTGCCGTTGATCCAGGCGCGGCTGCGGCCCTGCGCGTCCACGCTGCGGCGCAGCAGCAGCATCTCGTCGGCGGCGAAGCCGGCTTCGTCCAGCCAGGGCCGCAGCGAAGGCGGCGTGTCGAACTCGGCGGCGACCTCGGCGCGCGCCGCGCCCTCGCGCACGATCGCGGCGTCGGCGCGCGCGCCCAGCGCGAGCTGCAGCGCGTCCACGAGAATGGACTTGCCGGCGCCGGTCTCGCCGGTGAGCACCGTGAATCCGGGGCCCAGCTCCACTTCCAGCGCCGCGACGATGACCACGTCGCGCAGGCTCAGGCGGCGCAGCATGGTTTCAGCCGACGCCCTCGTACCAGCGCAGCTTGCGCCGCAGCGTGGCGTAGTAGCTCCAGCCGCGCGGGTGCAGGAAGCGCACCTTGAAGGCCGAGCGCCGCACGCGCACCTCGTCGCCGTTCATCAGGCTGGCCAGGTTGTGCATGTCGAAGTTGGCCGAGACGTCCTTGCCGGCAACGATGCCGATGTGCACCTCGCCGGCGTCCGGCAGCACGATGGGCCGGTTGGACAGCGTGTGGCTGGCGATCGGCAGCACCACCCAGCCGGCGATGCCCGGGTGCAGGATGGGCCCGCCGGCCGACAGCGCATAAGCCGTGCTGCCGGTGGGGGTGGCGACGATCAGGCCGTCGGCGCGGATGTTGGCGACCAGGTCGCCGTCGACGTCCACGCGCACCTCCAGCATGCTGGCGCTGGCGCCGCGGCTGACCACCACGTCGTTGAGCGAGAGTCCCTCGAAGATGCGCTGGCCGTCGCGCCAGACGTCGCCCTCGAGCATGGAGCGGTGCTCTTCCTCGTAGTCGCCGGCGACGATGGGCGCGAGCGCCTCGCGGTACTGCCCCACCGGGATGTCGGTGATGAAGCCCAGCCGCCCCTGGTTGATGCCCACCAGTGGCAGATGCCAGCGCGCGAGCTCGCGCGCGATGCCGAGCATGGTGCCGTCGCCGCCGACGACGACCGCGAAGTCGCAGCGCTGGCCAGCCTGCTCGGGGGTGAGCGTGTCGAAGTCGGCGACACCGGTGGCCTGCGCGGTCTCGCGGTCGAAGGAGACCTCGAGCCCGAGACCGACGAGGAAGTGCGCCACCTCCTCCAGCACCGGCCGGATGCCGCGCGCCTGGTACTTGCCCACGATCGCGGCATGACGGAAGGCAGACGGCATGCGTCAGATTACACCATAGGGGTCCGTGCCGAGCGGGTCCGGCCGACCCCCTGGGGGCAGGGTCCTTTCCTACAATGAGCCCATGCTCGACGACCGCGCACGCACGCTGCTCAAGACGCTGGTGGAGCGCTACATCGCCGAGGGCACGCCCGTGGGCTCGCGCACGCTGGCGCGGGCCTCCGGGCTGGACCTCTCGCCGGCGACCATCCGCAACGTGATGGCCGACCTGGAGGAGC
>CAZUPH010000277.1:0-4487 GCA_964621995.1 uncultured Rubrivivax sp.
GCTGCAGGCCGTCGGGCGCGACGGCGCCGGCGGCTCCCCGACCCCCCTGTACAGCGCCGCGCGGCCGGGCGACGCGCTGGTGCCCTACGCCACGCTGGCCCGGCTGCTGCGGGCGGTGGCCGCACAGGTGCCCGAGGCCGCCGACGCCGCGCTGCGCGAGGCCCTGGCGCCGCTCCTGCCCGAGTGGGCGCCCGCGGGTGCGCCTGCCGCGCTCGCGCGGCTGCCGCTGGCGCCGGTGGCCGCGCTGCTGCAGCGCGCCGCGGCGAAGCTGCCGGTGCTGCTGCTGGACGACCTGCACCTCGCCGACGACGCCACGCTGGAGCTGCTGCAGGGCCTGCTGCTCGGTGGTGCCGATCCGCCGTCTTCGGCTGCGGGCGGCCCGGTCTGGGCGCTGGGCCTGCGGCCGCCGTCGCCCGGCAGCCCGCTGCAGGCGCTGGTCGACGCGCTGGCCCGCGCGCGCCCCGGCGTGCAGCTGCGCCTGGCGCCGCTGGCGGTGGCGCAGGTGGCCGAATTCGTCGACGCACTCGCGCTGCCCGGCGTCGCCGGCGCCACGCTCGCCCCCGCGCTGCACCAGCGCACCGGCGGCAACCCGCTGTTCCTGCTGGAGACGCTCAAGCTGGCCTGGCGCGACGGCAGCCTCGCGCGCCCGGACGGCCTGCCGCGGCCGCAGTCGCTGGAGCAGCTGATTGCCGGGCAGCTGGCGCAGCTGTCCGCCGGCGCCCTGCAGCTGGCGCGCGTGGCCGCGGTCGCCGGCGCGGACTTCGGCATCGAGCTGGCCGAGGCGCTCAGCGGCCGCAGCGCGCTGGACCTGGCCGACGACTGGCGCGAGCTGGAGTCGCGCCAGGTGCTGCACCAGGGCGCCTTCGCGCACGATCTCGTGCACGACGCCGTGCTGCAGGGGCTGCCGGAGGCCATCGCGCGCCACCTGCACGGCCGTGCCGCGGCCTGGCTGCAGGACCACGGCGGCGAGCCTGGGCGCATCGCCGCGCACTGGCTGGCCGCCGGCCAGCGCGCGCGCGCCGTGCCCGCGCTGCGCGCCGCCGCCGAGCGTGCGCACCGCGCGCTGCGCGAAGGCGAGCGCATCGCGCTGCTGCTGCAGGCCGCCGACCTGGCCGAGGCCGGCGGCCGCGGCGAAGAGGCCTTCGAGCTGGTGCGCAGCGCGATCGCCGGGCACATGATTACGATCCGCCAGACCGACGGCCTGCCGCTGCTGGACCGCCTGGACGCCCTGGCGGCCACGCCGGCGCAGCGTGCGCGCGCGGCGGCCGACCGCGCCTGGTACAGCGCGGTGCTCGGCGACCTGGCGGTCGCCACCGCGCAGGGGCAGGCCGCGCTGGCGCAGGCGCAGGCGCTGGACGACGCGGCGCTGCAGGCCTCGGTGCGCCAGCGCCTGGGCACCACGCTGGGCATGGCCGGCCGCTTCGGCGAGGCGCTGCCCCACCTGGATGCGGCCGCGCCCTGGATCGCCGCGCATGCCGCACCCGAGGACCGCGCCGAATTCGAGGGCAACCTGGCCGTCGTGCTGGACAACCTGGGGCGCCCCGGCGAGGCCGAGGTCCACCACCGGCGTGCGCTCGCGGGCAGCGCTGCCGCCGGCGCGCCTGCCGAGTCGGGCGACCCGGCGGCGCGCGCCACCTTGCTGGCCAATTTCGCGGCCAGCCGGCTCGACGCCGGCGACCTCGCGCAGGCCGCCGAGCTGGCCGCGCAGGCGCAGCGCATCGTCGCCGGCTACGAGCTGGCCGGCAGCAGCGCCGGCTTCGTCGCCACGCTGCTGGCGCAGTGCGAGCGCGCCGCCGGCCGCCACCGCGCGGCGCTGCAGTGGTGCGATCGCGCCGAGGCGATCCTCGCCGCGCGCCATCCGGCGCGGCTGCCGGTGGCGCGGCTGCACCGGGCGCATGTCTGGCTGGACCTCGGCCAGCACGCCCGCGCGCTGCAGCTGCTGGACGGCGACGCGCTCGCCGCGCTGCTGGCGCTGCCGCCGCGCTACGCCGTGCGCGCCTGGCTGCTGCGCGCACGCGTGCTGCAGCGGCTGGGGCTGGACGATGCCCCGGCCATCGCCGAGGCCGCGGCGCTGGCGCCGGCCGACGGCTGGCCGGAGCTGCGCCTGCTGGTGCGTACCGAGCAGGCCCGCGCGCATGCGGCCGCAGCGCCGGGGACCGCGCGGGCGGCGCTGGCCTCGCTGCAGCAGGTGGCGGCCGAGGCCGCCGCCAGCGGCCTGCACGGCGCCGAACTCGGCGCGCTGCTGCATGCAGCGCTGGTGGCGGCCGACGCCGGCGACGCCGAAGCCGCACCGCTGGCCCGCCGCGCGCTGGCGCTGGCCGAGCGCGCCTGCGCACTGCATGCCGACCCTGCGCTGCGCTGGTGGGCGCCGGCGCGCGCGCTGGCCGCCGCCGGTGACCGCGCCGAGGCCGACGCCGTGGCCGCCGCCGGGCGCGCGGTGCTCGAGCGCACCGCTGCGGAGCAGGTGGACGCCGAATTCCGCGAGGCCTTCTTCGAGCGCCATCCTCTGCACCGCGCCCTGCTGCACTGGCGTGACGCGCCGGCGGGCGGTCGGGCGGAGCCGGCGCCGTCGGCGTAACGCGGCCGTAACGGCGCGGCCCCTACAACCGCGTCATGGCGCCACCTCTGGCGCCGACCGGAGCCGACCGATGTTCGCCACCTCCCACCGCCGCCCGGACTTCTCCGACACGCTGGCCGCGCTGCCGCCGCCACCGCGGCCGGGCGACCCGGCGGATCTGCTGGAGCAGCTCGGCCGGGCCGACCGCGCCGACATGGCGCTGCTGCGACTGGTGCTCGGCGCCGCGGTCGCGACGCTGGCGCTGGCCCTGGCGGCCAGCGTCTTCGTCTGAGCGAACGGACCGGCCCCGCAGAGCCTCAGCCGCGCCCCGGCGCGCTGGGGCGCGGGGCGGGCGCTGCCGGCCGCTCGGGCTTGCGCTGGTCCTCGGGCACGCGCATCAGCGCCGCGTCGGGCTCGCCACGGCGCAACTGCTGCAGCCGGTAGTTGACCTCGCCGCTGCGCGGGTCGAAGTCGCGCGACTGCACGGTCAGCTTCAGGTCCGGCGAGGTCCAGACCTCGCGCACGATCTCGATCGGGCGCTCGTTGCCCACGCGGCCGGCCTCGATCGTCCAGGTCGTGCGTTCGCCGTTGGCCCGCAGGCCTTCGATCTCCTTGCTGCCCAGCGGCCGGGTCACGCCCGCGCCGCGCGGCGCCAGCGCCTGCGCGCGCCAGGCCACGGCCGGCGGCGGGCCGAAGTCCAGCGCCGGCCCCTCGCCGGGCGGCAGCCGCAGCACGTGGATCTCGGTGGCGGTGCTGCCGGACCCGTCGCCGCGCGAGACGACCACCGGGGTCGGCGGGGTGGGCGGCGTGGGCGGTGTCGGGGGCGTCGGCGCGACGGCCGGCGCGGCACCCGGCGATGCCCCGGCGGCCGCCCGCGTGCGCTCGGCCACGCCGCGCGCCCATTCGCGCATGCGCTCGCCGTAGTCGCGCCAGGCCGCGTGGTCGGCGTGGGCCGTGTCCGGGCCCGCGCCGATGCGGCCGACGCGCCGCGCCGCCTTGCGCTCGGGGTCCAGCATCCAGCTCTCGCCGGCCACCGGGTCGTGCAGGTAGACCAGCGTGCGGCCGCCGCGCTGCACCTCCTGGCGCGTGCGGCCCTCGCTGTCGCGGCACAGCCGCGAGACCTGCTGGCGCACGATGCGGTTGGCCGCGCCGCCGGCGGGATCGGGCAGCCACTGCACGGTCTCGTGCACGGCCTCGGCGCAGTACGGGGCGCCCTTGACGACGCGCTGCGGCGTCAACGTGTCGGCCGCGAAGCGCAGCGTCTGCAGTTCGGCGCTGGCCTCGCGCAGGACCTCGACCTGCGCGAGCACGAGAGGGTCGCGTTGCGGCATCGGGGCGGCCCGGTCTTCGGCCTGCGCCGGCAGGGTGGCCAGCGCGGCGGCGACCAGGGTGGTCAGGGCGGGCAGGGCGGTGTTCATCGTCGGGTCTCGTTTCTCGAGGGGGTCGGCCAAGGGGGGCGGTGGACGGCGCCGCGCGTTCAGCGCAGCAGGCGCACGGCGAGCACGTCGCCGGAGGCGTGCATCAGCAGTTCGGCGCGCACGCGTGCGCCGGCGTGCGCCGGGTCGTAGGGCAGGCCGAGCGCGGCCAGCCGCTCGCCGGAGAGCTCGGCGCTGACCAGCCAGGCCGGTGCGGCCTCGCCACGCGCCGCCGGCCAGCGCTCGGGCGGCAGCAGCGGCACGAAGCCGGAGGCCGTCACGGTCTCGGCGAAGGGGGGCGGCGCCGGCTGCAGCATCAGCACCAGCGAGCCGACGAGCACGGTGGCGCAGGCCATGCCCCAGGCGGCGCCCCCCGACAGGGCCGGCGGCAAGCGCCAGGACAGGCCGCGGCGGCGGCCCGGTGCGGGCGCGCCGCCGCTGCGGGCGGGCCGGTGGGCCGCCTGGGCGACGGGCTGGGCGGCGGGCAGCGCCGCGTGGATGCGCGCCAGCAGCGC
>CAZUPH010000278.1:0-4449 GCA_964621995.1 uncultured Rubrivivax sp.
AGCCGGGTGCGCGCGGACTGCGCCGCGCCGACCATGTCCTTCGCCTGCAGCCCCAGCGCCGGGGCGTGCCGCTCGGCCGCGCGCTGCAGGGCCTCGTCCTGACCCGCGCCATCGGCTGACAGCAGTGCCTCGGTCAGCGCATTGGCCCCGCGGCCCAGCCAGCGCAGCCGCTCGCCGGCATCGACGCTGCGCGAAGGCGGCTCGTCGTCGGGCAAGCGCAAGGCACGCTGGAGCGTGTCGGGCAGGCCCCAGGCGCGTGCGACGCCGGCACCGAGGTCCGCGAAGCCGATGCCCAGCACGCGGCGCGACAGCACCTCGCGGCGCGCCGGCGTGTCCTCGCCGTCGGCCAGCTGCTGGCGGATCTGCAGCGCCTCCTCGGGAAAGTAGTACTCGGTGAGCAGGCGGCCGAGGTTCTGGAACATCGCGGCCAGGAAGGCCTCCTCGGCCTCGCGCGAGATGGGCGTCAGCTCGCCGGCCAGGGTGCCGGCCATCAGCGAGCGCAGGAATTCCTCCTTCATCTGCGCCGCATGGCTCTTGTCGCCCATGTGCTCCAGCAGCAGCACCGACAGCGCCATGTTGCGGATGCCCGCGAAGCCGACCAGCGCGACCGCGCGCGAGACGGTCGCGATGCCGCCCCCGGCGACGGCCGTGAAGTGCGCAGTATTGACCATGCGCAGCAGCTTGTTGGTCAGCGCGACGTCCTTGAGGATCTCGTCGGTCAGGCTCTTCAGGCTCTCGGTCTCGGAGGTCGCCACGCGCTGGATGCGCACGACCGCGTCCGACAGCGCCGGGAAGTCGGTCTTGTGGCGCATGCGGCGCAGCAGGAACTGCAGCGTCGCGTCGTCGCCGCCGGCGCCGGTGTCCGGGCCCTCGGCCGGGTTGAGCCAGGCCTGCAGCGCGGCGTGCATCGCGCGTGCGCCGTCGTAGCGGGCGGCGCGCTCGCGCGACAGCGCCCGCTGCACGATGCCGCGCAGCGTGGTGTCCACCTTCACCGCGGCGGGCAGCTGCAGGTCCTCCTTCTGCACGCGCTCGACGGCGCGGTAGGGGTTGCTCTCGCGCATCAGCGGCGCGCCGGCCAGCAGCTCGCCGAGCATCACGCCGGCCGCGAAGACGTCCATCGCCGGCACCGGCGGCTCGCCGCGCGCCGCCTCGGGCGACATGTAGCCGGGGGTGCCGACGACGGCGCCGTCGGCCGCCTCGGCCCGGCCCACGCGCGCCGCGATGCCGAAGTCCATCACGCGCGGCCGGCCGTCGCGGCCGAGCAGCACGTTCGACGGCTTCAGGTCGCGGTGCACGATGCCCTGCTCGTGCGCCGCGGCCAGTGCGTCGAGCACGCCCAGCATCAGCTGCACCGCCTCGCGCGCGGGCCAGGCCGGCTTCTTGCGCCGCGCCTCGGCCAGCGTCGGGCCCTCGACATACTCGAAGACCAGGTAGGGCTCGCCGTGCTGCTCGTCGGCCTCGAAGACCGGCACGATGTTCGGATGCGTGAGCCGGCTCACCGCGCGCGCCTCGTGCAGCCACTGGCTGACCGCCAGCGCGTCGGCCTGCGGGTCCAGCAGCTTGAGCGCGACCTCGCGGTCCAGCCGGGGGTCGTGCGCCAGCCACACGCGCGCCTGCGCGCCGCGGCCCAGCTCGCGCAGCAAGGCGAAGCGACCGAGCTGGCGCTGCGCGACGCCGCCGCCGCCGAGCACCGCGCTCAACGCGGCGCCCCCGCGGCCTGCGGCAGATCGGACAGCGCGTCCAGCGCACCGAAGGCGGTCTGGCCCTCGCGCGAGATCGGCGCGTCGTCGGGGCCCTGCAGCGCCTGCTGCAGCTCGCGCAGGCCGAGGCCCAGCACGCGGGCGTAGCGCTGCGCCACGCGTTGCAGCGCGGCGCCGCTGCGTGCCGCCGGCTGCAGCGTGGCGTCCACGGCCTCGTTGGCGCAGCTGGCCAGCGCGCGCAGCACGTCGTCGTCGGTGTCGGCGGCGCGCACCGGGGTGGACAGCGGCAGCCGGCGCATCAGCGCGACCACGCCGTCGTCCAGCCCCCAGTGGCGCGCGACGGCCACGCCGAGCGCCTCGATGTCCACGCCGAGCACCGCATAGGCGGCAGCCTCCTCGCTCATGCCGGGCTCGTCGGGCTCGCCCTCGCGCGGGGACGGCACCGGCTGCATCAGGCGGCGGATCTGCTGCGCCTCGTCCGCGAAGTGGTAGTGCACGACGAGGCGGCCCAGGTTCTGCAGCTGTGCCAGCAGGTAGACGACCTCGGCGTCGTAGGGCGCCGGCCGCAACGCCAGGGCCACGCGCCCGGCGCGCTTGCTGCGCTCCATCAGCGAGCCCAGGGCCTGTGCGCCCGGCACGTCCAGCGGGCCCGGCCAGGTGCGCAGCGCCAGCGCGGCGCGGCGCACGCCGTCCAGCCCCAGCATCGCGATGGCGCGCCGCACGGTGAGCACCGGGCCGCTGCCGGCGACCTGGCTGCCGCGCACCTGTGCCGAGTTGACCAGCCGCAGCAGCTCGAAGGCCAGCGCCAGGTCCTCGAGCACGACGTCGGCGAGCTCGTTGGTGCGCTCGCGCTCCATCATCGCGAGCCGCGCCGCGCGCGAGGCCGCGGTCGGCGAGGCCGGCAGCACGCCGGCATGGTGCAGGCGGTCCGACAGCAGCGCCAGCGGCCCGCCGCCGGCCGCGCCGTCGGCCTGCAACCAGCCTTCCAGCGCGCGCAGCAGCGTGCGTGCGTTGCGGTAGCGCTGGCGTTCCTGGCGGTCGGTGGCCCGGTTGACGATGGCCCGCAGCGGCTCGGCCACCGGCTGCGCCAGGGCCCAGGGCAGGCGTACGAATTCACGGCCCAGCGGCGGCAGGCGTGCGATCTGGCGGCCGAGCTCGGGCTCGTCCTCCAGCGCCGGCTGCCCGGTCAGCAGCTGGTGCAGCAGCAGGCCGCTGGCCAGCACGTCGCGCTCCGCGGCCTCGCGCTGCGCACGCAGCGAACCGGCGTCCAGCGCGCTGCCGGCGGCGGCAGCCAGCGCGGCCGCCTCGCGCGCCGCGATCTCGGCCGCCACCGCCAGGCCCGCGATGCGCAGGCCGCCGGTGGCGTCCACCAGCAGCAGGAAGGGCTCGACGTCGTGGTGGGCCACGCCGCCCTCGTGTGCGAAGGCCAGGCCCTGCAGAAGCTGGCTGGCCAGGGCGGCCGCCTCCGGCCCGGGCAGGCCCTGGCGGCCGAGGCGGTCGCCCAGTGTGGCGTCTTCACGCGGGTCGTAGGCCACGTAGGGCCAGCCGTCCTGCACGCCGATCTCGACCACCGCGGCCAGGTGCGGGTGGTCCAGCCGCGACGCCTGCCGCACGGCCTGCTGCCAGCGCTCCAGCGCCGGCGCGTCGGGCGGCTGCACGCGCGGCATCACCAGCATCAGTTCCTGGCCGGTGCGCGGGTCCTCGACCTGCCAGGCCATCGTGCGTTCGCTCTTGCCGAGCAGCCGCAGCAGCTGCAGGCGGCCGAAGCGCCGCACGGGCTGGGCGCGCGCAGCGATGGACGTGTCGGGGCCGGTTGCTGACATGGCGTCACGATTGGAACGCGCCGCCCGGGTGGCGTGGCGCGGAACAGCGCCGCGAATCGCGCGCAGTTCGGGCGCGGGCCGCACGCCGTGCGTGGTCGCGCCTGCGGCCCCGGACGCCTGCCGATGCGGCCCGGGGCTGTGGTCGCGATAGCGGCCGCCCCGCCCTGGTGGTCACGCCGCGCGGGCCTTTGTGTCAGAATTCCACAGCCTATCTGCATTCGCCGTGCCAGCGCACGCGGAGACCACGCCCCATGAGCAGCGAACTGATCAAGCATGTCACCGACGACTCGTTCGAGACGGACGTCCTGAAGTCGGACAAGCCGGTGCTGGTGGACTACTGGGCCGAGTGGTGCGGCCCGTGCAAGATGATCGCGCCCATCCTCGACGAGGCGGCTTCGCAGTACGGCGACAAGCTGCAGATCGCGAAGATGAATGTCGACGAGAACCGCGAGATCCCGGGCAAGTTCGGCATCCGCGGCATCCCGACGCTGATGCTGTTCAAGGGTGGCGAGCTCGCCGCCACCAAGGTGGGCGCCCTGAGCAAGGCGCAACTGACCGCTTTCCTCGACGGTCATCTATAATTGCCGCCGAGGTCGGGTGCTGCTGACAGCGCCCGGCGCCCGAGCAACGCCTCCGCGCACCGCCCCGCCGGCCCGAGCCGGCCCGTGAAGGGGGCCCGGCGCGCCGGTTCCGGCGCCTATCCCAACCGTTTTCTCCCCCGGCTGTCCGGCCCGCGCGTCCTGGCGCGAGTGCCCGGCCGCATCTGCCCACCAGAGGGTGCCCCACGATGCATCTGTCCGAACTGAAGGCCCAGCACGTCGCCGAGCTCCTGAAGATGGGCGAGGCGCTGGAGATCGAGAACGTCGCCCGGCTGCGCAAGCAGGAGCTGATGTTCGCGATCATGAAGAAGCGCGCCAAGGCCGGCG
>CAZUPH010000279.1:0-4430 GCA_964621995.1 uncultured Rubrivivax sp.
CGCCTACGCTCCGTGATCTACGGCATCGGCACCGACGTCTGCGACATCCGCCGCATCGCGCGCGCGCTCGAGCGCCACGGCGACCGTTTTGCCGACAAGGTGCTCGGCCCGCACGAGATCGGCGTCTGGCGCGACCGCCGTGCGCGAGTGCAGGCGCGCGGCTTGGCTTACCTGGCCACCCGCTTCGCCGCCAAGGAGGCCTTCTCCAAGGCCATCGGCCTGGGCCTGCGCCTGCCGATGACCTGGCGCGCCTGCGAGCTGGTCAAGGCCCCCAGCGGCAAGCCCGAGATCCGATTGCACGGCGCGCTGGCCGCCTGGTTCGAGGCCCGTCGCCTCGTGGCCCATGTCAGCGTCAGCGACGAGACCGACTACGCAGCGGCCTTCGTGGTCGTGGAGACCGAACGACCATGACCCTTGCCCACGCTCCCGTCATCCTCGACATCGCCGGCACCGCGCTCAACGACGACGACCGCCGCCGCCTGCAGCACCCGCTGACCGGCGGGCTGATCTTCTTCACGCGCAACTTCGAGAGCCGGCGTCAGATCACCGAGATCTGCGCCGAGGCCAAGGCCCTGCGGCCCGACCTGCTGATCACGATCGACCACGAGGGCGGCCGCGTCCAGCGTTTCCGGCGCGACGGCTTCACCCACCTGCCGGCGATGCGCGTGATCGGCGAGCTGTGGATGCGAGATGCGATGCGCGCCGTCGACGCCGCCACCGCGTCGGGCTATGTCATCGGCGCCGAGCTGCGTGCCTGCGGCGTGGACCTGACCTGGGCGCCAGTGGTCGACCTCGACCACGGCCGCAGCGAGGTGATCGGCGACCGCGCCTTCCACCGCGACCCGCGCGTGGCGTCGCTGCTGGCGCAGAGCTTCATGCTCGGCCTGCTGCGCGCCGGCATGAACAACTGCGCCAAGCACTTTCCGGCGCATGGCTACGCGATCGCCGACTCGCATGTCGCGCGCGCGGTCGACACGCGCTCGCTGAAGGCCATCCTGGCCGAGGACGCGATGCCCTACGACTGGCTGTCGACCGCGATCACCTGCGTGATGCCGGCGCATGTCACCTTCCCGAAGGTCGACGAGTTCCCGGCCGGCTTCTCGGCGCGCTGGCTCAAGGAGATCCTGCGCGGCCGCTACGGCTACACCGGCGCGATCTGCTGCGACGACCTGAGCATGGAAGGCGCGCGCATCGCCGGCAATCCGGTCGAAGGCGGCATCGCCGCGCTGAACGCCGGCTGCGACCTGGTGCTGCTGTGCAACCAGAGCAAGGTGGACAACGGCCGTCCGGTCGACGAATTGCTCGACGGCCTGCAGGCCGCGCTCGAGCAAGGCCGTTGGCAGGCCGACGCGCAAAGCGAAGCGCGGCGCCTCGACCTCTTGCCGCAGAGCGCGCCGAAGACCTGGGACGAGCTGATGCACGAGGCGGCATACACGCACGCCCTAGAACGCCTGCCCTGAAGGGCGGCGCGACGGCCTGCCGCGCGGGCAGGCCGTCGCGTCGCGATCACGCCTTGTCGAAGGGCAGGGTGATCTGCGAGAGGTCCTTCTTCGTCTCGACCAGGATCAGCGGGCCGTCATCCAGTGCCACCGGCGGCTTGGGCTCGCGCGGCACATGCGCGGGCTTCGGCGCGGCGGCGATCGCGGCCTGCGCGGCGCGCACCTTGTCGCCGTCGGAATGCACCCACTCGAGCCCAGCCGAACTGGCCACCGCATTGAGCTGGTCGATCGGCAGCGCATAGGGCTCGACGCGCGCCGGGGTCGTGCTTGGCACGACGATCGGCTTGGCGGCCAAGGGCAGCACGGGCGCGGGCTCGGCCTGCACCTCGGCCACCAGCGGAGCGACCAGGCTGGCAGGCACCACGGCCACCACCGGGGTGGTCTCGACCTCGGCATCGACCGGCGCTGGCGCGGCCTCGTCGGCCCCTTCCAGCAGGCCACCCTCGTCCGACGCCAGGGGCGTATCGCCCGGCGCGCCTTCGCCACGGTTGCGGCCGCGGCCACCGCGGCGGCGGCGGCGACGAGCACCCTCGCGGTCACCGGCCTCGGCGGCGTCCGCTGCCGGCGCAGCGCCGTTCAGCGGCACGGTGTCGTCCAGGGCCTGGGCTGTCAGCTCGGTTTCGACGGGCTGGGCAGCCGGCTCGGGGCGGCGGTTCTCGCCGCGCGGCGGGCGGGGTTCGCGGGGTTCGCGGGCGCCTTCGGCGCGCGGCGCGTCACGCCGGCTTTCGCGGCTCTCGCGTCCTTCGCGACCCTCACGGCCTTCACGGTTCTCGCGCGGCTCACGCCCTTCGCGCGGCTCACGGCTCTCGCGCGGCTCACGGCTCTCGCGCGGCTCACGGCCCTCGCGCGCTTCGCGACCTTCTCTGCCTTCTCGGCCCTCACGTCCGTCGCCGCGGCGACCGCCATTGCGGCGGCCATCGCGACGGCCTTCGCCGCGCTCACTCCGCTCGCCACGTTCGCCGCCACGGCCACCCCGCTCCTGGCCCTTGGGCTTGGCTTCGGCTGCGGCCGGCGCAGCGACCGGCGCCGCGGGCGCCGCGTCGGCGCCGCCGAACAGCTTCTTGACCCAGGCAAAGAAGCCACCGCCCGCCGGTGCCGCAGCCGGCGCCACGGGCGCAGCCGCCGGTGCCGCCGCCACAGGGGCGGGCGCCGGTTCGGGCTTCGGTGCCGCCGGCGGGGCCGGCTGGTCGGGCAGCACGCCCTTGATCACCGGTTCCTGCTTGGCCTTGGCCTTCTCACGGCGCGTGATGCCGACCTCGTCGTCCGGCTCCTCGATCATCGTGTACGAGGCCTTGTAGGCGTCCAGGCGCGGGTCGTCGTGGCGCAGGCGCTCGAGCTTGTAGTTCGGCGTCTCGATGTGCGGGTTCGGGATCAGCAGCACGTTGACGCGCTGCTTGAGTTCGATCTTGGTGATCTCGGTGCGCTTCTCGTTGAGCAGGAAGCTGGTCACCTCCACCGGCACCTGCACGTGCACGGCGGCGGTGTTCTCCTTCATCGACTCCTCCTGCACCATGCGCAGGATCTGCAGCGCGGAGGACTCGGTGTCGCGGATGTGGCCGGTGCCGTTGCAGCGCGGGCAGGTGATGTGGCTGCCCTCGCTGAGCGCCGGGCGTAGGCGCTGGCGGCTGAGCTCCAGCAGCCCGAACTTGCTGATCGAGCTGAACTGCACGCGGGCGCGGTCCTGGCGCAGTGCGTCGCGCAGGCGCTGCTCGACCTCGCGGCGGTTCTTGCTCTCCTCCATGTCGATGAAGTCGACGACGATCAGGCCGCCCAGGTCGCGCAGCCGCATCTGGCGCGCGATCTCGTCGGCCGCCTCCAGGTTGGTGCGGGTGGCGGTCTCCTCGATGTCGGTGCCGCGCGTGGCGCGCGCCGAGTTGACGTCCACCGCGACCAGCGCCTCGGTGTGGTCGATCACGATCGCGCCGCCGCTGGGCAGGTTGACCGTGCGGCTGAACGCGGTCTCGATCTGGTGCTCGATCTGGAAACGGCTGAACAGCGGCGCATCGTCCTTGTAGCGCTTCACGCGACCCGCCGTCTCCGGCATCACGTGGTTCATGAACTGCTGCGCCTGGTCGTAGATGTCGTCGGTGTCGATCAGGATCTCGCCGATGTCCGCGGTGAAGTAGTCGCGGATGGCGCGGATGACGAGGCTGCTCTCCTGGTAGATCAGGAAGGCGCCCTTGCCGGCCTTGGATGCGCCGTCGATGGCGTCCCACAGCTTGAGCAGGTAGTTCAGGTCCCACTGCAGCTCGGCCGCGCTGCGGCCGATGCCGGCGGTGCGCGCGATCAGGCTCATGCCCTTGGGGTAGTCGAGCTGGTCGAGGTTCTCCTTGAGCTCCTCGCGCTGCTCGCCCTCGATGCGCCGGCTGACGCCGCCGCCGCGCGGGTTGTTCGGCATCAGCACCAGGTAGCGCCCGGCCAGGCTGACGAAGGTGGTCAGCGCCGCGCCCTTGTTGCCGCGCTCCTCCTTCTCCACCTGCACGAGCAGGCTGTCGCCTTCCTTGACGGCGTCCTGGATGCGCGCCTCGCGCGCACTGACGCCCTCGCGGAAGTAGTTCTTGGAGATCTCCTTGAACGGCAGGAAGCCGTGGCGGTCCTCGCCGTAGTCGACGAAGCAGGCCTCGAGCGAGGGCTCCACGCGGGTGATGACCGCCTTGTAGATGTTGCCCTTGCGCTGCTCGCGCCCTTCCAGTTCGGTCTCGAAGTCGAGCAGCTTCTGGCCGTCGACGATCGCCAGCCGCCGCTCCTCGGGCTGCGTGGCGTTGATCAGCATACGCTTCATGTGCACTCCTGCGGCCGCCCCGCGGACGGGACGGACTCGTCGCGACCCGGTGCCCGCCGCGAAGCGGGCACGAGGCCGCACCCCGATGCACGAGTCAGCGCCGTCGTCGCCGCGCCGCCGCGTGCGCCGGCCACCAGGCCGGCGAAGCG
>CAZUPH010000280.1:0-4425 GCA_964621995.1 uncultured Rubrivivax sp.
GGCCGCCGCCGGAGCGGCCGGCCTGGCGGGCTCGTCGCTCCTGCCGCAGGCCCCCAGCAGCAGCACCAGGCCCAGCGCCGCGGCCCGGCACGGCGCCACCGGCAGCCCGGCGCGCCGCGTCGGCGCGCCACGGTTCGTCCCTGACATGGTCCTCATGGCCTCGTGTCCCCGTGTACTCTCAATAGGCCGGCGACCAGCCGGCCTTGGCCTTCTTGACCAGCACCATGTCCACCGTCTCGTCGCCGCTGGGCACCAGGCCGGCCAGCGCCGGGTCGCGCGCCCAGGCGGCGTCGATGTGCCGGCGCAGCCGGGCCTGGGCCTGCACCGTGGCCACGCCGCTGACCTCCGACGGCTTCGTGTAGTCGATGACCTCGACGATCTCGGCGCGGCCGTAGCAGAAGCCGTGCTCGGGCTGGAACTGGCGCTGCCCGGCCTCGGTGAGGCTGAACTCGAAGCGGCGGTCCTGGAAGAAGGCGCGGCGGTCCGGCGGCAGCTCGCGCGCGGCCACCAGGCCGGCGCCCTCCAGCGCGGCGAGCCAGGTCAGCGTCTCCTTGTTCATCGGGTTGGCGCTGACCACGGCCGGGAACGGGCTGCGCAGCTTCAGGCACAGCGGCTTGTCGTACTTCTCGGCGAAGCGCTGGCGGATGTCGGCCTCGGTGCGGTCGCCGCAGCCGGCCAGCAGCGCGGCGGCAAGGAGGACGACCCCGGCAGCCCGGGCGGGCCCGGCGCGGCGGTGGCACGGCGGCGGCAGGGCAGGCGGCGGTGGGGTGGACATGCGCCGCAGCTTCGGGCAGCGCGGCGCAGACCGCCATCACGCCACCTCACGGATTCCTAACGCCCGCGGTCGGGTGCGCCAGGTGCCTGATCCACAAGCCCGATCCGCCACCCGGCCGAGGGGGGGGCGGCACCGTGCAGGTGGCGAGTTCGGTACAGTCGGGCGCGGGGCGGATGGATGGCGGGCGGCGGGCGGGCCGGCGGTGCCGCCCTCCCTCGGACCTACACACCAGCCTGCACCGTGACGACCGACACCGACGGCGAACCGCCGCTGTACCGCTACCGCTTCGGCAACGTCGAGTTCGACGAGACGCGCTTCGAGCTGGTCGTCGGCGGGCTCGCCGTGGAGCTGGAGCAGAAGCCGCTGCAGGTGCTGGGCGAGCTGCTGCGCCATGTCGGCGAGGTCGTCACGCGGCAGGAGCTGCTCGAGCGCGTGTGGGGTGGCCGGCCGACGGTGGACAACGTGCTGCCGAACGCGGTGACGAAGCTGCGCAAGGCGCTCGGGCCGGTGCCTGCCGAACGCATCGTCACGCTGCCGCGGCTGGGCTACCGGCTCAACGGCCCCATCGAGCGCATCGCCAGCGGGCGCCGGCTGGCCAGCCGGCTGCAGCTGGCCGGCGCGCAGGGGGTGCCGCACCGCCCCGACTGGCTGCTGGAGCACCAGCTCAACCCCTCGCGCGCCAGCGAGGTCTGGCTGGCGCGCCATGTCCGCACGCGCGAGCTGCGCGTGTTCAAGTTTGCCGGCGCAGGCGAACGGCTGGCGATGCTCAAGCGCGAGGCCACGCTGCACCGCGTGCTGGCGGAGAGCCTGGGCGAGCGCGACGACATCGCGCGCATCCTGGACTGGAACTTCGAGACGCCGCCCTTCTTCCTGGAGTGTGAATACGGCGGCGACAGCCTGCCGGCCTGGGCCGCGGCCGGCCACCTGACGGCGCTGGACCGGGCCGGGCGGCTGGCGCTGTTCCTGGCGGTGGCGCAGGCGGTGGCCGCGGCGCATGGCGTGGGCGTGCTGCACAAGGACATCAAGCCGGCCAACGTGCTGGTCGCGCCGCGCGGAGACGGCGGCTGGCGCGTGCGCCTGACCGACTTCGGCAGCGGCCGGCTGCTCAACCCCGAGCGGCTGGCCGAGCTGGGCATCACGCGGCTGGGCCTGACGCTGACGCAGGCGCTGGACGCCGACACCAGCGGCACGCCGCTGTACCTGGCGCCCGAGCTGATCGCCGGCCAGCCGCCCACGGTGCGCAGCGACGTCTATGCGCTCGGGCTGCTGCTGTACCAGCTGCTCGCCGGCGACCTGCGGCGGCCGATCGCGCCGGGCTGGGAGACGGCGGTCGGCGACCCGCTGCTGGCCGCGAGCATCGCCGCCGCCACCGACGTGGACCCGGCACGCCGGCTGCCCACCGCGAGCGCGCTGATCGAGCAGATCGCCACGCTGGATGCGCGCCGCGCCGCCGCCGACGAGGCGCGGGCGCGAGAGGCGCGGCTGCAGGCCGCCGAGGCCGGCCTGGCGCGCAGCCGGGCGCGCCGGCCGTGGATCGCCGCGGCCACGCTGGCGCTGGGCGCGGGGCTGGCGGCCACGCTTTGGCAGTACCGCGCCGCCGACGCCGCGCGCGACGAGGCCCTGGCGCAGGCCGCGCTGGCACGCGAGACGATCCGCTTCCTCAACGAGGACCTGCTCGGCGGCGGGCGCAGCCGCACCGGCACCATCGCCTACGACCGCAACCCCAGCCTGCGCGAGCTGCTGGACGCCGCGCGCGGCCGCCTGGACGGCCGCTTTGCCGAGGCGCCGCTCGCCGAGGCCGGGATCCGCACGACCCTGGGCCGCGCCTACCGCACGCTGGGCGACCACGCCACGGCCGAGGAGCAGCTGCGCCGCGTGACCGAGCTGCACCGCCGGCGGCTGCCGCCCGGCGACGAGCAGCGGCTGCTGGGCGAGTACGACCTCGTCACGGTGCTGGTGCGGCTGTCGAAGTTCGAAGAGGCTCGCGCGCGGCTCGACGAGGCCGACGCGCTGGCCGGTCCGCGCCGCGACAGCCTGGGCGAGCTCGGCCTGCGCGCCAAGCTGGCGCGCGGCGCCTACCACTTCCAGCGCCTGGAGGTGCAGCCCGCGCTGCAGGCCTACACCGCGGCCGAGGCGATGCAGCGCGTCGTGCAGCCCGACGACGTGCCGCTGGCGGCGCACATCCGGCTGACCATCGGCGACGCCTCGCTGCGCCTGGGCAACCCGGCGCGCGCCGAGGCCATCGCGCGAGAGATCCTGGCCGGCGACCCGTTCAACGAGGACAACGTGGGCCTGTCCACGCTGGCCAGCGCGCGCCGGCTGCTGGGCAACTCACTGCGCAACCAGGGCCGGCCGGCCGAGGGCATCCCGCACCTGGAGCGCGCGGTGGCCGAGCAGGCGCGTGCGCGCGGCCCGGACGACCAGGCGACGATCGCGGCGCTGTCCTCGCTGGGCTACCTGCACAGCCTGGTCGGCGACGTGCAGCGGCGCGCCGAGATCCAGCGCGAGGTCTACGCACGCGCCGTGCGGCGCTGGGGCGAGGCCAACCAGTACACGCTGGTGGAGCGCATCAACCTGGGCGACGCGGAGCACGAGGCCGGCCGCCTGCCGGTGGCCGAGGTGCACCTGCGCGCCGCCGTCGACGGGCTGATCCAGACCTCCGGCGAGGACTCCCGCCTGGTCGACGCGGCGCGCTACTCGCATGCCCACGTGCTGGTGGCCTTGGGCCGCCACGCGCAGGCGCTGGCGGTCATCGAGCGCGTGGAGGCCACGCGGCTGGCAGGCGCCTCGGCCGATGCACGCGGCGACGGCAAGCTCGCGGCGCTGCGCGGCCGCGCGCTGCTCGGCATGGGCCGCCAGGCCGAGGGCCGCGCGGAACTCGAGCGTGCGCTCGGGCTGCTGCAGGCCGAGGGCCAGGGCGAGGCCGAACTGGCCCCGCTGCGCGCGTTGCTGGCGGGGCGACGCGGCTGACCCGGCGGGTCCGGGCGGGCCGGGGCTGGTGGCAGCGCGCCCATCGCCGCCGGCCCCGCGCCGGCCGGGCGGCCGGCTCAGCGCCTGACCGGGATCGGCGTGGCGCGGTCCACCGCCACCGCGGTGACGCTGTTCTGCGGGCTGCCGTCGATCAGCTTGTCGCTGTAGGTCAGGTAGACCAGCGCGTTGCGCTTCGCGTCGACGATGCGCACGATGCGCAGCTTCTTGAACAGGATGGACATGCGCTGGTTGAACACCTCCTCCTGCTGCGGCAGCGGCGCCGGGAAGCCGATCGGCCCGACCTGGCGGCAGGCGATCGCGGCCTCGGCGCGGTCCTCGGCCAGGCCCAGCGCACCGCTGATGCCGCCGGTCTTGGCGCGCGACACGTAGCAGGTGACGCCGGCCACCGCCGGGTCGTCGTAGGCCTCGACGACGACCTTGTGGTCGGGCCCGATCAGCTTAAATGCGGTGTCGACCTCGCCGATGCGTTCGGCGTGCAGCGGCGCGGCGGCCAGCGCGGCGGCCAGGGCGGCCGCCAGCGCGGCGGCGGAACGGAGCAGGGCGGAAGGCTTCATGCGCGCAGCATAGCCGGCGGCCCGCCAGGCGACGCCGGGGCAGGCGCCGCGGCCTCCTCTCGATCCGGCCACGACCCCGCAGCCTGCGCGGCCCTGCCCTGCCCG
>CAZUPH010000281.1:0-4319 GCA_964621995.1 uncultured Rubrivivax sp.
GCGCCAGGTTCAGCAGCACCTGCTCGACCATCGTGCGGTCGCAGCGCACGCGCGGTGCGCGGGCTGCCGCCGGCGCGCTTGCCGATGACCTGGTCGATGTAGTGCAGATGGTTGGCCGTGGTGCCCCAGGTGCCGCAGAGCATGCCGTCGACCTCGCCCTTGTGCAGCAGCATCGCGCCGATCAGCGTGAGCCGGCGGCGCATCTCGATCTTCGCGACCTGCACCGTCACGCCCTTGCGCTCGGTCATGCGGTGGTAGCTCATCCAGAAGTCGCGGTAGCGGTGGTCCTGCTCTACGTTGACGACGTCGTAGTCGCGGCCCTGCTGCAGCCGCAGCCCGAACTTCTCGATGCGCGTGGCGATGACGGCCGGGCGCCCGATCAGCGTCGGCCGCGCCAGCCCCTCGTCGACGACGACCTGCACCGCGCGCAGCACACGCTCCTCCTCGCCCTCGGCATAGGCCACGCGGCGCGCCGAGGCGCGCTTGGCGAGCTGGAAGATGGGCTTCATCGTCGTGCCCGAGGCATAGACGAAGTTCTTCAGCTTCTCGCGGTAGGCGTCCAGGTCGGCGATCGGCCGCAGTGCCACGCCCGACTCGACCGCCGCCTGCGCGACCGCCGGCGCGATCTTCTCCATCAGCCGCGGGTCGAAGGGCTTGGGGATCAGGTACTCCGGGCCGAAGGCCAGCGTCTGCCCGGCGTAGGCCGCGGCGACGACCTCGCTCTGCTCGGCCTGCGCCAGGTCGGCGATGGCGTGCACCGCGGCGATCTCCATCGCGTCGTTCACCGTCGTCGCGCCGCAGTCCAGCGCGCCGCGGAAGATGTACGGGAAGCACAGGACGTTGTTGACCTGGTTCGGGTAGTCGGTGCGGCCGGTGGCGATCACGGCGTCCGGGCGCACGGACTTCGCGAGCTCGGGGTCGATCTCCGGGTTCGGGTTGGCGAGCGCGAAGATGACCGGCTGCGGCGCCATCTTCGCCAGCATCTCGGGCTTGAGCACGCCGCCGGCCGACAGGCCGAGAAAGACGTCCGCGCCGACGATCACCTCGGCCAGCTTGCGCGCGTCGGTGGCCTGCGCGAACTGCGCCTTGTCCTCGTCCATCAGCTCGGTGCGGCCCTGGTAGACGACGCCGGCGAGGTCGGTGACCCAGATGTTCTCGCGCCGCAGACCCAGCTTGACCAGCAGGCCCAGGCAGGCCAGCGCCGCGGCGCCGGCGCCGCTGGCCACCAGCTTGACGCTGCCGATGTCCTTGCCGACGACCTTCAAGGCATTCAGCACCGCGGCGCCGACGACGATGGCGGTGCCGTGCTGGTCATCGTGGAAGACCGGGATCTTCATGCGCTCGCGCAGCTTGCGCTCGACGTAGAAGCAGTCCGGGGCCTTGATGTCCTCGAGGTTGATGCCGCCGAAGGTGGGCTCCAGCGCGGCGATCACGTCCACCAGCTTGTCCAGGTCGCGCTCGGCGAGCTCGAGGTCGAAGACGTCGATGCCGGCAAACTTCTTGAACAGCACCGCCTTGCCTTCCATCACCGGCTTGGAGGCCAGCGGGCCGATGTCGCCCAGCCCCAGCACCGCGGTGCCGTTGGTGACCACGGCGACCAGGTTGCCGCGCGCGGTGTAGCGGTAGGCGGCCGCGGGGTCGGCGGCGATCGCCTCGCAGGCCGCCGCCACGCCCGGCGTGTAGGCCAGCGCCAGGTCGCGCTGGTTGGTCAGCTGCTTGGTCGGCGTGACCGCGACCTTGCCGGGCACCGGAAACTCGTGGTACTCCAGCGCGGCGCGCCGGATCTCGGCCACGCGGTCCTCGGGGACCTGGGGTTCGGTGCTGGACATGGCGGCAGGTCTCCTCGGCGGGCCGGCGGGAACGCGGGACGCAGTCCCGGGCCGGCGTGGGACGCGGATTGTAGGTAGCTCGGACGCGCATCCTGCCTGCGCGCCGCGCCGCGGCCATGCGCGAAACTGCGTAGCGAGGGCCCCGAGGCGCGGCCGATACTGTCCGGGCCCGAGCACCGCACCGCGCATGGCGCCCGCCCCGTCCACCCGCCCATCGGCCGCCCCGCACGGCAGCCCGCCCGCCGCACCGGCGCGTCCGCGCCGGCGCCGCCGCGCGCTGCTGTGGGGCGCGCTGCTCGCGCTGCTGGGCGTGGCGCAGACGCTGCTGGTGGCGCTGACGATCAGCTACGAGAGCACGCGCGCGCAGGAGGAGGCCGACAGCGCCGCCGCCGAAGTGGCCGCCGACGTGAAGCGCGAGCTGCTGCGCGCTATGCAGCAGCTGCAGGCGCTGGCCTGGCCGCAGCGCACGCGCGAGCAGGTGCGCGACGAGCTGCTCGCGCTGATGCGCACGCGCCAGGACCTGCGGCGCGTGGAGTGGCGCGACGAGGCGCTGGCCGTCGGCGAGGTGCGCGACACGCCCTATGGGCCACCGCTGTTCGCCCACCTGGCACGCGGTGCGCTGCAGCTCGAGGCCGAGCTGGCCTGCAACGCGGCACGCCGCGCCGCCGCGCCGATGTTCTCGCGCAGCTACTTCGTGCCGCTGCCCGGCGGCCTGGGCCTGGAGGTGCTGGACCTGTGCCTGCCCGTGCAGCGGGCCGCCGGCGCCGAAGGCCCGGGCGGCGGCGGCTTCATCGTCGCGAGCTTCGCGCTGGCGCCGCTGCTGGAGGCCGCGCTGCCGGCGCGCGCCGCACGGCTGCACGAGTATTCCTTCGTCGAGGGCGACGGCACCCGGCTGGCGCGCGCCGGCGTGCCGCGCGGTGCCGGCGTGTACGTGGCCGAGCGCATCGTGGACCTGCCGGGCGCCACGCTGCAGCTGCGCGCCGACGCGGGCGCCGGGCGCCCCAGCCTGATCCCGAACCTGACGCTGGCGCTGGTGCTGGGCCTGTCGCTGGCGCTGTTCAGCGTCGTCTGGGTGCTGGCACGCGACGTGCGCCGGCGCGCGCAGGCCGAGCGTGCGCTGGCCGAGGCGCTGGCCTTCCGCCAGGCGATGGAGAACTCGCTGCCCACCGGACTGCGTGCGCGCGACCTCGCCGGCATGGTGACCTACGTCAACCCGGCGTTCTGTGCGATGGTCGGCTTCACGCCCGAGGAGCTGCGCGTGCCGCCGCCCGGCCCGCCCCCGTACTGGCCGCCGGAGTTCGCGCCGGCATACGAGCGCCGCCAGCGCGAGCGGCTGTTCGGCCCGGCGGTGCCCGGCGCCGAGCGGCGCGACGCGCGCGAGGGCTACGAAACGGTCTTCATGCGCAAGAACGGGGAGCGCTTCCCGGTCATGATCTACGAGGCCCCGCTCGTCGACGGCCAGGGCCGGCACACCGGCTGGATGGGCGCGGTGGTGGACCTCGGCGCGCAGCGCCGCGTGGAGGAGCTCTCGCGCCAGCAGCAGGACCGGCTGCAGGCCACGGCGCGGCTGGCCACGGTGGGCGAGATGGCCTCGCTGCTGAGCCACGAGCTGAACCAGCCGCTGGCCGCCATCGCCAGCTATGCCAGCGGCTCGATGAACCTGCTGGACACGGTGCCCGGCGACGCGCCGCCCGACCCGGCGCTGCGCGAGATGCTGCACGGCGCGCTCGGGCGCATCGCCGAGCAGGCCGAACGCGCCGGCCGCGTGATCAAGAGCGTGCACGACTTCGTGCGCCGGCGCGAGCAGCTGCACGAGGCGATCGACGTGCAGGCGCTGCTCGAGGCCGTGCTGCCGCTGGCGCGCATGCAGGCGCGCAAGAGCGGCACGCGCATCGAGATCGACCTGCCGCCGCCGGCCGCCGGCATGCCGCGCGTGCGCTGCGACCGCACGATGGTCGAGCAGGTGCTGCTGAACCTGGCGCGCAACGCGATCCAGGCGATGGAGACCGGCACCCCGGCGGCCGAGCGCGTGCTCACGCTGCGCGTGCGCCAGACCCACGAGCGCTGGGTGACCTTCTCGGTCGTCGACGCCGGGCCCGGCATCCCGCCGGAGGTGGCGCAGCGCCTGTTCACGCCCTTCTTCACGACCAAGACCGAGGGCATGGGCCTGGGCCTGAGCCTGTGCCGCACCGTGATCGAGCAGCATGGCGGCGCGCTCACCCACGAGCCCAACGAGCCGCGTGGCACTGTGTTCCGCTTCACCCTGCCCGCGGCGCCGGTGCAGGTCGCTCCTCTATCATCTGGCGCATGACGCAGCATCCCGACGCGAAGATCTACCTCGTCGACGACGACGCCGAGGTGCGCCAGGCGCTGGCCTGGCTGCTGCGCACGCGCCGCCTGCTCAGCGAAGGCTACGACCATGCCGAGGCCTTCCAGGCCGAGGCCGCCGTGTGGACCCAGGCGCCCGAGGCGCCGTGCTGCGTGGTGCTC
>CAZUPH010000282.1:0-4275 GCA_964621995.1 uncultured Rubrivivax sp.
CGAGATGCACAGGGGGAGAAAACAAGGTTGAGTTGAGAGGCCCGCGGTTCGCCGCGGGCCTTTTCTATTGCGGCGCCGCGAAACGCCACACGCCGTCGTCGCCGCGCGCGCGCCCGAGCCGCCCCTGGTACCAGAGCGCATGCAGGTGCGCCACCGCCTCGCCCATCGCGAAGGTGGTCTGGTGCAGGTCGAGCTTGCGGCGGAACAGCACGTCGAGCAGCTCGGCCGCATGGCAGGGCTTCTCGCGGCAGGCCGTCATCACGTCGGCCAGGCGCTCGTCGTGGTGCGCGCGCAGCTGGCGGATGCGCGCGTGCAGGCCGGTGAAGGGCTTGCCGTGCGAAGGCAGCACCAGCGTGTCGGCGGCTAGGCTCTCGTAGCGCGAAAGCGAACTCAAGTACAGCGTCAGCGGGTCGGACTCGGGCTCGAGGTCGTAGACGCTGACGTTGGTCGAGATGCGCGGTAGCACCATGTCGCCGGAGATCAGCAGCTTGAGTTCGTCGCAGGCCAGCGCCATGTGCTCCGGCGCGTGGCCGTAGCCGGCGACGCAGCGCCAGGCGCGGCCGCCGATGGTCAGCGCCATGCCGTCCATCAGGCGCCGGTAGCTGTCGGGCACCTTGGGCACCATGCCGGCGTAGTAGTTGGCGCGCGCGCGCACCTTGGCGATCGACTCCGGGTCGGTGAGGCCGTGGCTGGCGAAGAAGGCCGCCGCGCGCTCGCCGCCGAAGCCGGTGGTGCTCTGGCTCGCCATGCGCGCGCCGTTGAAGTCGGTGGCGCTGATCCAGAGGCGGCAATTCCAGCGCTCGGTGAGCCAGTGCGCCAGGCCAACGTGGTCCGGGTGCATGTGGGTCGCGACCACGCGCAGCACCGGTCTGCCCCGCAGCTCGCTCGCGAACACCTGCTCCCAGGCCTCGCGGGTGGCGTCGTTGGTGATGCCGCAATCGACGATGGTCCAGCCGTCGACGCCGTCGATGCGGTCTTCCAGCAGCCAGAGGTTGATGTGGTCCAGCGCGAAGGGCAGGCCCATGCGCAACCAGCGCACGCCGGGCGCGACGTCGGCGACGCGGCCGGGCTCGGGCACCTGGTCGCCGAAGGGGTAGTGCAGTTCGCTCTCGTGGGGGTTGGCCATGGGCAGGCGCAGCCGCGCGGGCTGCTACATTGACGTTTACGTTAACGTCAATTGTGCCGTCAGTTCCTGCCGTGAGCCCGACCCGCGCCGCCAACAGCACCTTCACGATCGCCGAACTGGCCGAGGAGTTCGACGTGACGCCGCGCGCGATCCGCTTCTACGAGGACGTCGGCCTGCTCGAACCCGGCCGCGCCGGCCGCAACCGCGTCTACACCCAGCGCGACCGCACGCGCCTGAAGCTCACGCTGCGCGGCAAGCGCCTGGGCTTAAGCCTGCAGGAGATCAAGCAGCTGGTCGACATGTACGACTCGGAGGCCGACACGGCGCCCCAGCTCAACGCCTTCCTGCAGGTGCTGGGCGATCACCGGCGCCAGCTCGAGCAGCAGAAGGAAGACATCCAGATCACGCTGGCCGAGATCGGCCAGCACGAGGCGCGCTGCCGCGAGCTGCTGGCCGGCGCGCGCAAGAGAACGAAGAGCAAGGAGACGACCCCATGAGCACCCTGCCCGGCCTCGACTTCCAGTTGGGCGAGGACATCGACGCGCTGCGCGACGCGGTGCGCGCCTTCGCCGACGCCGAGATCGCGCCGCGCGCGGCCGAGATCGACCGCAGCGACCAGTTCCCGATGGACCTGTGGCGCAAGATGGGCGAGCTGGGCGTGCTCGGCATCACCGTGCCCGAGGAGTACGGCGGCGCCAACATGGGCTACCTGGCGCACATGGTCGCGATGGAGGAAATCAGCCGGGCGAGTGCGTCGGTGGGCTTGTCTTACGGCGCGCACAGCAACCTGTGCGTCAACCAGATCAAGCGCAACGGCAACGACGCGCAGAAGAAGAAGTACCTTCCGAAGCTGATCAGCGGCGAGCATGTCGGTGCGCTGGCGATGAGCGAGCCCGGCGCCGGCTCGGACGTCATCAGCATGAAGCTCAAGGCCGAGGACAAGGGCGGCTACTACGTGCTCAACGGCACCAAGATGTGGATCACCAACGGCCCCGACGCCGACACGATGGTGGTCTACGCCAAGACCGAGCCCGAGCTCGGCGCGCGCGGCGTCACCGCCTTCATCGTCGAGAAGGGCATGAAGGGCTTCTCCACCGCGCAGAAGCTCGACAAGCTGGGCATGCGCGGCTCGCACACCGGCGAGATGGTGTTCGCCAACGTCGAGGTGCCGGCCGCCAACATCCTCGGTGCGCTCAACGGCGGCGCCAAGGTACTGATGAGCGGGCTGGACTACGAGCGCGCGGTGCTGGCCGCGGGGCCGATCGGCATCATGCAGAGCGTGATGGACCAGGTGATCCCGTACACGCACGACCGCAAGCAGTTCGGCCAGTCGATCGGCGAGTTCCAGCTGATCCAGGGCAAGGTGGCCGACATGTACACCGTGCTGCAGGCGGCGCGCAGCTTCTGCTACACGGTGGGCAAGAACCTCGACAAGCTCGGCGCCCAGCATGTGCGCCAGGTGCGCAAGGACTGCGCGAGCGTGATCCTGTGGTGTGCCGAGAAGGCCACCTGGATGGCCGGCGAAGGCATCCAGATCTTCGGCGGCAACGGCTACATCAACGAGTACCCGCTGGGGCGCCTCTGGCGCGACGCCAAGCTGTATGAGATCGGTGCCGGCACGAGCGAGATCCGGCGCATGCTGATCGGCCGGGAGTTGTTCGCCGAGACGATGTGACGGACGGCTGCACATGAGCGACATCGACGACCTCTTCGAACACAACCGCCGCTGGGCCGAGGCCACCAAGCAGCGCGAGCCCGGCTTCTTCACGCGCCTGGCGCAGCAGCAGAACCCGAAGTACATGTGGATCGGCTGCGCCGACAGCCGCGTGCCGGCCAACCAGCTGACCGGCCTCGACCCGGGCGAGGTGTTCGTGCACCGCAACGTCGCCAACGTCGTGGTGCACTCCGACCTCAACGCGTTGTCGACGATCCAGTTCGCGGTCGAGCACCTGAAGGTCGAACACATCATCGTCGTCGGCCACTACGGCTGCGCCGGCGTGCGCGCGGCGATGCGCGGCATCCGCGTCGGCCTGGCCGACAACTGGCTGCGCCATGTGCAGGACGTGCGCCTGCGCCACCGCAAGCGCCTCGACCACCTGAGCCCCGAAGAGCAGGAAGACACGCTGTGCGAGATGAACGTCATCGAGCAGGTCGGCAACGTGGCGCTGTCCACCGTGCTGCAGGACGCCTGGGCGCGCGGCCAGAAGGTGGCGGTGCATGGTTGGGTCTATCGCCTGAAGGACGGCCTGCTGAAAGACCTGCAGGTGACGATGGACAACCCCGACACCATCGTCGTGGTCTTCGGCGCGTCTCTCAATCGCTACCCTCGCGACCCGAGCGGCGCGCCGCAGACGGTGGCGGGCGAGCTGGGCGACGAGTAGCCGCACCGTGAAGCCGCTGCATGTCGAGACGCCGCTGCTGAAGGCCCCGCCCGAACTGTTCGGGCCCGGCCGCACCGTGTGGCTGAAGATGGATGCGCTGCAGCCCAGCGGCAGCTTCAAGCAACGCGGCGTCGGCCGCCTGGTGCAGCAGCGCGTGGCCGACGGCGCGCGCGCCGTGGTCTGTGCCTCGGGCGGCAACGCCGGCATGGCCGCCGCGCTGGCGGCCGCGGCCTGCGGCGCGCCGGCCACCATCGTCGTGCCGCAGAGCACCGGCGTGCCGGTGCGCGAGGCGATCGCCGCGCGCGGCGCCACGGTGGTGGTGCATGGCGCGTCGTGGGACGACGCGCATGCGCACGCCACCGCGCTCGCCGAGACGCAAGGGGCCGTCTACGTGCACCCCTTCGACGACCCGCTGCTGTGGGACGGCCACGCGACGCTGATCGACGAGGTGGTGCGCGCGGGCGCGCACTTCGACGCCGTGGTCACCAGCGTCGGCGGCGGCGGCCTGCTGGCCGGCATCGTTGCCGGCCTGCAGCGCCACGGGCTCGCGCACGTGCCGGTGATCGCGGTCGAGACCGAGGGCGCGGCGAGCTACGCTGCCGCGCTTGCGGCCGGCGCACCAGTCACGCTGCCGGCGATCACCTCGATCGCCACCTCGCTCGGCGCGCGGCGCGTCATGCCCCATGTGGTCGCGCTGGCAAAAGAGCACCCGATCGAGAGCGTGGTCGTCAGCGACGCGCAGGCGGTGGCTGCCTGCAGCCGCTTCGC
>CAZUPH010000283.1:0-4243 GCA_964621995.1 uncultured Rubrivivax sp.
CGCTCAGATCACGGGGTCGATCGCGTCGCGCGGGTCGTGCGGGTCGGCCGCCGCGGCGGGCGGGCGCTGCCGCGCCTGCGCCACCAGCGGCCCGAGCACACGCAGCAGGTCGGCCTCGGCCACCGGATCGGCTGCGAACTTGGTCAGCCCCGCGGCGCGCGCCTCGGCGCGCTCCTGCTCGAGCACCGCGGCCGACAACGCGATCAGCGGCAGCGCGGCGGTGGCGGGGTCGGCGCGCAGTTCGCGCGCCGCGGCCAGACCGTCCTGCACCGGCATGTGGAGGTCCATCAGCACGGCGTCGAGGGTGGGCAGCGCGGCGCGCGCGCGCTGCACCGCCTGCGCGCCGTTCTCGGCCTCGAGCACCTGCGCGCCCAGGCGTTCGAGCAGGGTGCGCACGATCAGCATGTTGACCGGGTTGTCCTCGGCCACCAGCACCGTCAGGCCGGCGAGCGCGCGCGCGGCCTCGGCCTGCTGCACGGCGGCCTGCTGCGGGCTCGTGCCATGCACCAGCGGCAGCTCGACCCAGAACAGGCTGCCGCGGCCGACTTCGCTCTCGGCGCCGACACGCCCGCCCATCAGCACCGCGAGTTCGCGGCAGATCGACAGGCCCAGCCCGGTGCCGCCGAAGCGGCGCGTGGTCGAGCTGTCGGCCTGCGAGAAGGGCTGGAACAGGCGGTCGCGTGCGGCGGGTGCGATGCCGATGCCGCTGTCGATGACCGCGAAGCGCACCGCGCCCGCGTCGCCCAGCGCGCATTCGAGCGCGATGCGCCCGCGCGGCGTGAACTTCAGCGCGTTGTTCAGGTAGTTCGACAGGATCTGACGCACGCGCACCGGGTCGCCATGCACCTGGCGCGGCACCGCGGGGTCGATGCGGCAGTCCATCGCCAGGCCGCGCTCGCGGCCGAGCGGCGCGAAGGTGTGGAAGGTGCTCGACACCAGCTCGTGCAGGTCGAACTCGATGTCCTCGAGCACCACGCGGCCGGCCTCGATCTTCGACAGGTCGAGCACGTCGGACACCAGGCCGGCCAGGCCCTCGGCGGCGCCGACCAGGTGCTGCAGGTAGTCGTGGCGGCGGCGCTCGTCGCGCTCGTCCTGCAGCAGGCGCGCCAGGCCGAGCACCGCGTTCAGCGGCGTGCGGATCTCGTGGCTCATCGTCGCCAGGAAGGCGCTCTTGGCCTCGCTCGCCGCCTCGGCCTGGCGCTTGGCCTCGGCCAGTTCGGTCTCGGCGCGCCGGCGGTCGGTGATGTCCTCGATGATCCAGATCGTGCCGCTCTCGCGCGGCCGTGCCGGGTCGACCGCGCGGCTGCGCACGCGCACCGGGATTTCGCGCCCGTCGGGGCGGTGGATCACGCGCTCGACATCGAGCGTGTCGCCGCTGGCATGCGCGGCGTCGGCCTTCTGCGCGAACTGCGAGTAGTCGGCGTCCTGCCAGAACGCGTTGCGCGTCGACTGGCCGACGAGCGAGCCCTTCGGGCGGCCCAGCATGTCCTCGAACAGCGGGTTGATGCGCTCGAAGCGGCGTTCGCGCACCAGCGCGATGCCGACGCTGGCGTTGTCGAGGATCGCATCGGCCTCCAGGCGCGCGCGTTCGGTGGCGGTGATGTCGCGCACGCTCAGCACCGCCAACGGCCGCCCGTCGCGCTCGAAGGCCACCGCGGAGATCAGCACGTCGCGCTCGCCGCCGCCGCGCCCGATGCCCTGCACGCGCCAATCGCGCAGCGTGCCCTGGCCGGCCTGCAGCGCGCGCGCCAGGCGCACGTCGTCCTCGTTGTCCTTCCACAGCCCGAGCTCGCGGCCGCTGCGTCCGATGATCTCGGACTCGGGGCGGCCGATGAGCTCGACGAAGCTCGGGTTGCACAGCAGGTTGTGGCCGTTGCGCAGGTCGACCACGCACATCGCGTCGGGGCTCAACTGCACCAGGCGGTCGACCAGCTCGCGCTCGCGCTGCGAGGCCAGCGTGGCCTCGACCTCGGCGGTGATGCTGCGGCCCACGCCCCACCAGCCGATCAGCTGGCCCGCGGCGTCGCGCATCGGCTCGCCGGTGGTCAGGGTGTGCAGCCGCGTGCCGTCGGCGCAGCGGATGTTCAGCGGCAGGTCACGGAAAGGCTCGCGGCGCTTGAGCGCGGCGCGCGCCGCCTCCCACTGCGCCGGGTCGACGGGCTGCGGGCCGTCCGGCAGGCCCAGGCGCATGAACTCGGCGACGCTGCGGCCGGTGCGCGTCTCAAAGGTCGGCGACAGGTAGGTCAGGCGGCCACGGCGGTCGATCTCCCAGGTCCAGTCGCTGCCGATGCGCAGCAGTTCGCCGAGCCGGTGCTCCTGCACCAGCGTGCGGTGCAGGCTGCGCGTGAGCAGGCGGCTCATGACGACGGCGCCCATCAGCCCAGCCGCAGCGAGCACGACATGGCCCAGCAGGCGCGTGGCGGGCACCTGCGCAAGGACCGTCTGCGCGCCGCCCACCCAGCCCTGGCGCTCGGCCCAGTACAGCGCAGCGACCATCGCCACCTGCAGCACGGCCAGCACCACCGCCGCGTGCAGGGTCATCAGGGTGCCGGCCAGCGCGATGACCAGGCACATGCCTGCCAGCACCAGGGCCTGCAGGCCGAGGCCGGACAGGGCCGCGAAGGCGCCGGCCGACAGCAGCGCCATGCCCAGCACGGCGAGCGACGCCAGGCGCGGCAGTCGCATACGGCACAAAGCCATTGCCAGGCCGCCGCTGGCCGCCAGTGCCAGCCCGAGCAGCTGCCACTGGCGTACCAGGCTGGGGCTGATGCCGGTGTCGAGCCAGGGCAAGAGCAGCGCCGTGGCGAGGAGGATGGCGCCGACGAGCAGCGCCAGCAGGGCCAGTACGCGGGCGGCCAGCTCGTCGACGCTGCGTCGCGCGTCGCCGGTGGGCTGCAGCGCCGCGGGGTCGGTACTCAGCGGCAACACCGTCGGACCCGCATCGCCGTCATGACGGCTTCGCCAGCCCGAGCTTGTCGACCAGCGCCTTCTCGCGCTTGAAGGTGTCCTCGGCGAAGCGGGTGTATTGCGCGGGCGTCATCGGCATCAGTTGCTGATCGTACTTGGCCAGCGCCTCGACATGCGCCGGCGTTTCCATCGCGGCCTTGAAGGCGTCGTGGATGCGTTGCACCAGCGCCGGGTCCATGCCCTTGGGCCCGCCGAGGCCGTAGGGCGAGGCCTGCACGAGCGGGATGCCCAGCTCCTTGAGCGTCGGCACGTCGGGGAACTTGGCCAGGCGCTGCTCGCCCCAGGTGTTGAGCACGCGCAGCTTGCCGCTGGCCACATGCGGCGCGAAGCCGGTCGAGTCGGCCGCGGCCATGATCTGGCCGCCGAGCAGCGACTGCATCAGGTCGGCGCTGCCCTTGTAGGGGATGTGGTTCAGCGCGAGGCCCAGGCGCTGCGCGATGTCCTCCATCGTCAGGTGCGGGCTGGTCAGCACGCCGGTCGAGCCGTAGGAGAGCTTGCCGGGGTTGGCCTTCGCCCAGGCGACGAAGTCGCTCCACTGCTTGATCGGGCCGTCGACCGGCACCACGATACCGAACGCATAGCCGGTGATGCCGAGGATGTAGCTGATGTCGGCCACCGGGTCCCAGCTGATCTTCGTCGTGTACGGCAGGCGGAACACGCCGAGCGGGATCTGTGCCAGCGTGTAGCCGTCGGGCCTGGCCTGCTGCAGCGCCTGCGCCGGCAGCGTGCCGCCGGCACCCGGGCGGTTCTCGATCACCACCGTCTGGCCGAGCAGCTTGCTCGCGCTGTCGGCCAGCACGCGCATCGTGATGTCGGTCGGCCCGCCCGGCGGGAAGCCGATCAGCAGCCTGATCGGCTGGTTGGGCCAGGGGCCGCTCTGTGCGCGCAGGGCGGGGACGGCCGCCAGCGAGGCGGCGGCAGCGAGCAGGTGGCGACGGTGCATGGTGGCGGCTCCAGTGGGTGAGGGGCGCGCCAGTGTTCGCCGCCCGCGCGCCGGGCGCCACCGGGCTTCCCCGATCAGCCACCGCGCCGCCGCCCCCTAGACTGCGCCGCACAACAAGCACGGAGGAAGCCATGTCGTCGATGTTCTCGTGGCGCGAGGTCGCCGCGCAGCCTGGGGCGGTCGTCGCGCCCGACGAGCGTCTGCCCTGGCCGCAGACCGCGGCGCTGGGCGTGCAGCACGTGATCGCGATGTTCGGCGCCACCGTGCTGGCGCCGATCCTGATGGGCTTCGACCCCAACGTCGCGATCCTGATGAGCGGCATCGGCACGCTGA
>CAZUPH010000284.1:0-4211 GCA_964621995.1 uncultured Rubrivivax sp.
GTCGTCCCTGTGAATCCAGGCGGCTTCGGCGGCCACCAGGGTGCCGCGCTCCTGCAGGCGGAAGGGTTCGCCGAGCAGGTCGTCGAGACTTTCATTGCTGACCGTGGCGCCGGCATGCAGAAACACGCCAAGCGCGTGTTCCACCGCCGCCAGCACCGCTGCGCCGTCGCGCGCGGCCAGCGCCTGCACCAGCCGCCGCGCGTGGCCGCGGTCCACGCTGCCGAGCATGGCGCGCACGCCGTCCTCGGCGAGCGCGCCGCCGCCGTAGGCGATGGCCTGGTCGGTGAGCGACAGGCCGTCGCGCATGGAACCGCGCGCGGCGCGCGCCAGCAGGCGCAGCGCGCCGTCGTCGAAGGGCACGCCCTCGGCCCGCAGCACGGCCGCGAGGTGCTCGCGCACGGTGGCCGGCGCCATCGGGCGCAGGTTGAACTGCAGGCAGCGGCTGAGCACCGTCGGCAGCATCTTCTCGGGATCGGTCGTGGCCAGCACGAACTTCAGGTACTCGGGCGGCTCCTCCAGCGTCTTGAGCAGCGCGTTGAACGCGTCCTTCGTCAGCTGGTGCGCCTCGTCGATCATGAAGACCTTGTAGCGCCCGACCGCGGGCTTGTAGGCGGCGCGCTCGATCAGGTCGCGCACCTCGTCGATGCTGCGGTTGCTGGCGGCGTCGAGCTCGATGTAGTCGATGTAGCGGTCGGCGTCGATCTCGGTGCAGGCCTGACACCGGCCGCAGGGCGTGGCGGTGACGCCGCCGCTGCCGTCGGCGCCGGTGCAGTTCAGGCTCTTGGCCAGGATGCGGCTGACCGTCGTCTTGCCGATGCCGCGCGTGCCGGTGAAGAGGTAGGCGTGGTGCAGCCGCCCCTGCGTGAGCGCATTCGTCAGCGCCTGCACGACATGCGGCTGGCCGACCATCTCGGCGAAGTTGCGCGGCCGGTACTTGCGGGCCAGGACGACGGTGCTCACGACGGTCATTCTAGGCGGCGGCTTCGCGGCACCCCGGGGCCCGGCGGGGATAATCGCGGGCCATGACGATGCCCGCGCCCCCTGCCCCGCAACCCCCGGGCGGCCCCCCGGCCGACACGCCGCTGAGCTACGAGCAGGCCGGCGTGCGCTACGACCAGATCGACCCGCTGAAGGTGGCCGCGCAGCGCGCCGCCGCGGCCACCGCGGGCCATCTGGCGCGGCACGGCTTCGCCGAGGTCGCGGCCTCGCGCGGCGAGTCGGCCTACGTCGTGGACGTCGGGCCGTTCTTCCTGGCCAGCATCGTCGAGTGCCTGGGCAGCAAGGCGCTGGTGGCCGACGAGATGCAGCGCCTGGACGGCCGGCCGCGCTACGACACGATCGCGCAGGACACCATCGCGATGGCGGTCAACGACCTCGTCACGGTGGGCGCCACGCCGCTGGTCGTGCAGGCCTACTGGGCCGCCGGCGGCAGCGACTGGTTTGCCGACGCGGCGCGCGCGCAGGCGCTGGTGGCCGGCTGGAAGGCGGCCTGCGACGCCTGCGGCGTGGCCTGGGGCGGCGGCGAGACCCCGGCATTGGCCGGCATCGTCGAGGGCGGCCGCATCGACCTCGCGGCGGCCTGCACCGGCATCGTCAACCCCAAGCAGCGGTTGAGCCTGGGCGAGAAGCTGGGCCCCGGCGACGCGATCGTGCTGCTGGCCTCCAGCGGCATCCATGCCAACGGACTGAGCCTGGCGCGCAAGCTGTTGCCGAGGCTGCCCCTGGGCTACCTCACCGAGGTCGCGCCGGGCCTGAGCTATGGCGACGCGCTGCTCGCGCCGACGGTGCTGTACTCGCCGGTGACCGAGGCGCTGTGGGCCGCCGGCGTGCCGGTGCACTATGCCGCCAACATCACCGGCCACGGCTGGCGCAAGCTGCTGCGCCACCCCGGCGCGTACACCTACCGCGTGCACGAGGTGCCGCCGGTGCCGCCGGTGCTGCGCTTCATCCAGCAGCAGGCGCGGCACGACGACGCCGAGGCCTATGCCACGCTCAACATGGGCGCCGGCTTCGCGCTCTTCGTGCCGGCGGGCGCAGCCGAGCGCTGCGCCGAGGTCGCGCGCGGCTGCGGCGTGCCGGCCTGGGTCGCCGGCCATGTCGAGGCCGGGCCGAAGCGGCTGGTGATCGAGCCGCTGGGCATCACCTGGGGCGACGACGCGCTGCAGCTGCGTTGACGCGGCGCAAGCCGCCCCGCGACGCCGCACCATCGTGGGGTCATTGCCGCTTGCCCCGGGGCACGCCGCTTGCGTACATTCGGCCCTGCCATGTGGGAGACCCTCGTCCGCTCGCGCCTGGAAAAGCTGCCGCCCGAAGTGGCCGGCGCGCTGTCCGTCGTGCTGCCCGGCGGGCAGCGCATCGGGCCGGAGTCGTCCGACGTCACGCTGCGGCTGCACAGCCTGCTGCCGCTGCGCCACCTGGCCGGCGGCAAGATCGGCCGCCTGGCCAGCGAGTACGTCGAGGGCCGGCTCGACATCGAGGGCCCGATGCGCCGCGTCATCGACGTCGCCGCCGCGCTGCTCGACGAGGACCCGACCCAGGCGCCCGGCCAGCCGCTGCGCAAGACCCTCGTCTCGCACCTGAAGCACACGCCGGCGGCGGACGCGCGGCAGATCCGGCACCACTACGACGTCTCCGACGAGTTCTACGCGCTGTGGCTGGACGAGCGCCGTGTCTACTCCTGCGCCTACTGGCACGAGGGCGTGGCCACGCTGGCACAGGCGCAGCAGGCCAAGCTGGACCTCGTGTGCCGCAAGCTGCGGCTGCAGCCGGGCGAGCGCTTCCTGGACATCGGCGCCGGCTGGGGCGGCCTGCTGCTGTGGGCGGCCGAGCGCTACGGTGTGGAGGCCACCGGCATCACGCTGTCGAGAAACCAGCACGCACACGTGAACCGGCTGATCGAGCAGCGCGGCCTGGGCGGCCGCGTGCGCATGGAACTGCTGGACTACCGCGAACTGCCCGAGGACCGGCCCTGGGACAAGGTGGCCTCGATCGGCATGTTCGAGCACGTGGGCCGCGCGCGGCTGCCCGAGTACTTCGCCAAGATCCGCCGCCTGCTGCGCCCGGGCGGGCTGCTGCTCAACCACGGCATCACCTCGGGCGGCACGCGCAATGCCGAGCTGGGTGCGGGCATCGGCGACTTCGTCGAGCGCTACATCTTCCCCGGCGGCGAGCTGCTGCATGTCTCGCACGTGCTGCGCGTGATGGCCGAGGCCGGGCTCGAGGGCCTGGACACCGAGAACCTGCGCCCGCACTACGCCCGCACGCTGTGGGCCTGGTCGGACGCGCTGGAGGCGCAGCTGCGCCACGCCGCGGAAGTGACGCGGCCCGAGACCCTTCGCGCCTACCGGCTGTACCTGGCCGGCAGCGCGATGGGCTTCGAGCGCGGCTGGATGGCCCTGCACCAGATGCTGGCGGCGCGCCCCACCGGCGTGCTGTCCGGCACGCGGCTGCCCGGCGCGATGAGCGACTACCCCTTCGAGCGCGGCTACATCTACCGCTGAGCGCCGGTCCGGTCGCCCCCGTCGCCTACAATGGCGCGTGACGGGCCTCCCCGCATGGAAGCGCGCCCAACCGGGTCAGGTGGGGAACCAAGCAGCCCTAAGCGTTGCAACCAGTGCCGGGGTAAGGCTCGTCACCCTGACATCCCGGCGCGGGCCGCGGCGCCTCAGCCGCGGCCGAAGGCGGCCACCGCCTGGTCGCGCAGCTGGCGCAGCAGCGCCAGGTCCTGCTCGCCGAGCACGATACTCCCGGCCTGCGCCTTGTCGGCATAGATCAGCCCGATCGGCGCGCCCTTCAGCAGCAGCGGCAGCACGAGGAAGGTCGGCGCATCGACGCGCGAGCGGAACCAGGCCGGCAGCCGGTCGGCCACCTTGGCGGCATCGGCGATCAGCAGGTCCGCGCCCTTGGCACACAGCACCGCGAAGAGGTCGCCGCGCGCCGCGGCGTCCGGCGCGATGCGGAAGGCGGCCTGCACTTCGGCCGCACCCTCGCCCAGCCCGACGCGGCCGACGAGCTGGCCGCTGCGCGGCTCGCGCAGGCAGAACACGACGCGCCGCAAGCCCAGCGCGCCGTGCATGGTGTCCAGCACCAGGTTGAGCACCTCGTTGAGCTTGAGCGAGCCGCTGGCCGCGGCCTGGCGCAGCTCGGCCAGGCCCTGCTCCAGCCGCGCCTGCGCCGCCGCGGGCGCCGGCGCGACGACCAAGGTCTTCGCG
>CAZUPH010000285.1:0-805 GCA_964621995.1 uncultured Rubrivivax sp.
GCTGACCGGGCACGACATCGGCGGCTTCGACGGCCCGGTGCCCGACGCCGAGATGCTGATCCGCTGGACCCAGGCCTGCTGCCTGGTGCCGCGCATGATCATGAACAGCTGGAAGGCCGACGGCAGCGTCAACTCGCCCTGGCTGTACCCCGAGGCCACGCCGACGATCCGTGCCGCGGTGGACCTGCGCCTGAAGCTGATGCCGTATCTCTACACGCAGCTGTGGCGCGCCACGCGCGAACATGTGCCGGTGCTGCGGCCGACGCTGTTCGACTTCGGCGACGACGCGGCCACCTGGGCCGACAACGACGAGATGATGGTCGGCCCCGACCTGCTCGTGGCCCCCGTGTTCGAGCCCGGCGCGCGCAAGCGCAGCGTCTACCTGCCGCGCACGCCCCAAGGCTGGTTCGACTGGTGGACCGGCACGCACCATGCCGGCGGGCAGACGGTGGAGGTCACCGCGCCGCTGCACCGACTGCCGCTGTTCGTGCGCGGCGGCGCGCTGGTGCCCACCACCGACGGTGCAAATGACGGCGCGCGCACCGAGGAGCCGTCGCGCGCGCTGCTCTGGTTCCCGGGCCGCAGCGGCGACGACGCCGCGCTGCTCTACGAGGACGACGGCCTGCGCCACGCCGACGCGGCGGACCGCCATGTCGTGCACCGCTTCACCGCGCAGGCCCACGCGGCGCGCCTGAACCTCGCGCTCGCCAGCGACGGCCGCTGGGCGCTGCCGTACAAGCAGATCCGCGTCGTGCTGCCGGCGAGCGAGACACGCAAGGTGGACATCGCGGCGCCGGCCGGTGGC
>CAZUPH010000285.1:815-4168 GCA_964621995.1 uncultured Rubrivivax sp.
CTCGTGGTGGCCTGATGTGGCCCTGGCTCGGCGACGCCGCGGCGACGGCGCGCCGACGCGATGACCTCTCGCGGCTGCTCGGGCCGCGGCCGTGGCCTGAAGGCGGTGCGCGCGCCGTCGGCGCCGAGTGCCTCGACCGCCGCGACGGCCTCGAACACTGGCGCCTGCACCTGAACCGCGAGCAGGAGGTGCCGGCGCTGCTGCTCAAGCCGCGCGACCGCACACCGCGCGGCGTGGTGCTGTACTGCCACGCACACGGCAACCGCTTCGAGACCGGCAAGGACGAGTTGCTGCGCGGCCGCCCGGCGCTGCAGCAACCGCCCTACGGCGAGGCGCTCGTCGCACGCGGCTGGGCCGCGCTCGCGATCGACCACGCCGGCTTCGGCGAGCGCCGGCAGCCGAGCGAACGCGCGCTCGTCAAGCGCGCGCTCTGGCAGGGCGAGACACTCTGGGGCTGGCGCGTGCACGACACGCTGGCCGCGCTCGACTGGCTGCGTATGCAGCCCGGCTTCGAGGCGCTGCCGGTGGTGACGCTCGGCCTGTCGATGGGCAGCACGATGGCGCTGTGGGCCGCGGCGCTCGATCCGCGCATCGCGGGCTGCCTCGAACTGTGCTGCGCCGCCGAGTACGACGCGCTGCTGCAAAGCGGCGGCTTCGACGGCCACGGCGAGTACTTCTTCGTCCCCGGTCTGCTGCGCGAGTTCTCGCTGGCCGAGATCGCCGCGCTGATCGCGCCGCGGCCCCACCTGTCCTGCGCCGGCGCGCTCGACCCGCTGACGCCGCCCGCGGGCCTGGCCTCGCTCGACGCGCGCCTGCGCGAGGCCTATGCCGCGCTCGGCGCGGCGGCGCAGTGGCAGCAGTTCGTCGAACCCGTCGGCCACGCCGAAACGCCGGCGATGCGCTCGTTGGTGCTGGCCTGGCTCGACCGCCTGGCCGTGAACTGACGCTGAACTGAGGGGCTTTTCGCCCCTTGTTTACCGCCCCGTTTACGCCCGTTACCTCCGGTCCCAATCCGGGCCTCAGGCCATGGCCCCGCCTGGCCGAAACGCAGGCGACCGGGCACCGGAGTTCTGCCATGACCATCCACCACCTTTCTTCCTTCACCTCTTCGAGCCGCTGGGCCGAGGTCGCCGCCGCGCGCAGCGCCGAGGCGACGAAGGAGCGCGAGCCGAAGCCGGCCGACAAGGCCGAGCGCAGCGACGCCGAGCGCGACGGCCCGCGCCGCTCGCCGCTGTTCAACGCGATCAAGGACGCACTGACCGAACTGGTGGCGCTGGCACAACCGGCCGACACCGCGCAGGGCGCAGAAGCGACGCCCGACGCCCCGGCCACCGAAGCCCCCGCCGCCGACAGCGACGACAAGCTCGACCAGGCGATCACCGAGTTCGCGCGCGCACTGATGCACGCGCTGCGCGACGGCCGCGGGCCGCATGGTGAAGGTCGCGGCCACCACCACGGCCACGCGCATGGCCTGCACCGCCACGGCTGGGACAACGCGGCACAGCGTGTCGAGAAGCTGGCGCAGCAGATCGCCCCCGAGCCTGCGGCCAAGCCGGTCGAGGCGCCGGGGGAGGCCGCGGCAGCAACGCCTGTGCAGACCGCCCCCGCCGAGCTGCCGGTCGAGCAGCCCGAGGCCGTGCCCGGCACCGAGATCACTTCGATCGCGCCCCCCGAGACCAAGCCGGCGGACAAGCCCCCCACCACGCAGAACCTGCACGTGAAGATCGACCTCGGCTTCGCGGAGTCGCCATGGAAGTCGGTGCACGACGACCTGATCGAGTCCTTCGACGAGCTGCGGCGCGCGATCGGCGGGCCCGAGACCGAGGACAAGGAATCGCTCGAGGAACAGCTGAGCGAACTGCTGGTGGCCCTGGCCGTCAAGCTGCAGTCCAACGAGCTGCAGACCGCGGCGCTGGCACCGGCCGGTTCGCTGCTCAGCGTGGTCGCCTGAGGCCAAGCCCGCGCGGCGCGCGCAAGACCTCACGCTCGCACCCGCCGTCACATCGCGATACGCGCTGCGGCGGCGCATCGCTCCCGTAAGCTGGCCGGATCGTGTCGTCCGCCCCCACGCCGTCCACTTCGCCGCCCGCCGAGAGCCAGCACGCGCTGCCGGTCGGGCTGCGCATCGACGAGTTCGAGATCCGTGCGGTGCTCGGCATCGGCGGCTTCGGCATCGTTTACCACGCGTTCGACCACGCGCTCGAGCGCGACGTGGCGATCAAGGAGTACATGCCCTCGTCGCTGGCCGCGCGCAGCCGCACGCTGCACGTGAGCCTGCTGTCGCAGGGCCATGCCGAGACGTTTGCACTGGGGCTCAAGTCCTTCGTCAACGAGGCGCGGCTGCTGGCGCGCTTCGACCACCCCTCGCTGGTCAAGGTGCACCGCTTCTGGGAGGCCAACGGCACCGCCTACATGGTGATGCCGCTGTACCGCGGCCGCACGCTGAAGGCACTGCGCGCGGGCCTGAGTGAATCGCCGAGCGAGGCCTGGTTGCGCCGGCTGCTCGAGCCGCTGCTCGGCACGCTCGACGTGCTGCATGCCGAGGGCGTGTTCCACCGCGACATCGCGCCCGACAACATCCTCGTCGGCGACGACGGCCGCCCCGTGCTGCTCGACTTCGGCGCCGCGCGCCGCGTCATCAGCGACCAGAGCCAGACACTGACCGCGATCCTGAAACCGAGCTACGCGCCGATCGAGCAGTACGCCGAGGCCACCGGCCTGCGCCAGGGCGCGTGGACCGACCTCTACGCGCTCGGCGCCACGCTCGCGTTCGCGGTCACCGGCCGCGCGCCGCAGCCCGCCACCGCGCGCGCGCTGGGCACCGACCAACACCTGCTCGCCGCCGAGCCGCGGCGCGGCATCAGCGACGAGTTCCTGCGCATCGTCGACTGGATGATGGCGCCGCGCCCCGAGCACCGGCCGCAGAGCGTGGCCGCGCTGCGCGAGGTGCTCGACGGACGCGCCGCGGCACCGCAGCCGCCGGCACCCGCACCCGCTGCCGCGCCCGCGGCCTGGGAGCGCACGGTGGTGCAGACGACGCAGGCGCCCGCGGTCACCGCCGTGGCCGACGTGCCGATCGAGCCCAGCCCCGCAGCGCCAGCGCCTGCCATCGCAGCGCGTGCCACAGCGCCGCGCTGGCCGCTGGCCGCCGCGGCGCTCGTGATCGCCGGCGTGGCCGTCGCGGCCTGGCGCCTGAGCCCACCGCGAGCGACCGAGGCCGCACCCGCGGTGGCGACCACCGCGGCGCCGGTCCCCATGGTCGCCGCGCCGCCGGCCGCCAGCAGTCTCGAGCCCGTGGCGGTCGCCGGCGCCGCGAGTGCCGCAGTGCCCGCCGCGCCCGAACCCGCGGCAGC
>CAZUPH010000286.1:0-4160 GCA_964621995.1 uncultured Rubrivivax sp.
AGCCGCGGAACTCGCCCTCCAGCTCCTGGATGATCTTGCCGTTGCCGCGCACCGGGCCGTCCAGGCGCTGCAGGTTGCAGTTGATGACGAAGACCAGGTTGTCCAGCTTCTCGCGCGCGGCCAGGCCGATGGCGCCCAGGCTCTCGGGCTCGTCCATCTCGCCGTCGCCGCAGAAGACCCAGACCTTGCGCCGCGCGGTGTCGGCGATGCCGCGTGCGTGCAGGTACTTCAGGAAGCGCGCCTGGTAGATGGCCATCAGCGGCCCCAGGCCCATGCTGACGGTGGGGAACTGCCAGAACTCGGGCATCAGCTTGGGGTGCGGGTAGCTGCTGATGCCCTTGCCGCCCACCTCCTGCCGGAAGTTGAGCAGCTGCTCCTCGGTCAGGCGGCCCTCCAGGAAGGCACGGGCGTAGATGCCCGGCGCGCTGTGGCCCTGGATGTAGAGCAGGTCGCCGCCGTGCGTGCCGCCCTTGTCCGTGTCGTCGGCATGCCAGAAGTGGTTGAAGCCGGCGGCGAACATGTGCGCCACGCTGGCGAAGCTGCTGATGTGCCCGCCGAGGTCGCCGCCGTCGGCCGGGTTCAGGCGGTTGGCCTTGACCACCATCGCCATCGCGTTCCAGCGCATGTAGGCGCGCAGCCGGCCCTCGAGCTCCAGGTTGCCGGGGCTGCGCTCCTCCTGGTCGGGCTCGATCGTGTTGACGTAGCCGGTGTTGGCCGAGAACGGCATGTCGATGCTGTTCTGGCGCGCGTGCTCCAGCAGCTGCTCCAGCAGGTAGTGCGCGCGCTCCGGGCCCTCGGCCTCGATGACGGCCGACAGGGCGTCCAGCCACTCGCGGGTCTCCTGGGCATCGCTGTCGTCGTTGGCGGCAGGGGGGCGTTCCGGCAGGGCGGACATGGCTGTCTCCTCGTTGTCGGCTAGGGGTTCGGGGGGTGGCCGGAGTGTGTCACAAGTGCGTGTAATTTCAAATAGCGCTGCGTCATTTCACATCATGGTGTGCAGGGGGAGGCAGCCCGGCGCCGGCGGCCCGGATAATCGCCCACCGTGGCCCAGCCCCCTGCCGCCCCCGAAGCGCCGACCGCCGCCTGGTCCGACGGCCGGCGGCTGCTCGGCCGCTGGTGGCGCAGCCAGTCGCCGGCGCGACAGGACCGCTTCGCGACGCTGGCGCCGCTGCTGTCGGTGCTGCTGTTCCTGGCGGCCATCATCTCGGCCTTCTGGTACCTGCGCAACGAGGAAATCCAGCGCGAGACCGAGTCGGTCCAGCGCGACGCCGAGCTGACGCAGCAGCAGATCGGCCTGCGGCTGATCCAGAACCAGGAGGCGCTGATCCGCATGGCGCGCGACATCGCGCAGCGCGCGGTGGACGCCGAGCAGTTCTTCGCCCAGGCCCAGGCCTTCACGCGCGAGCGGCCGGAGATCACGCACCTGACCTGGGTCGACGCGCGCCGGCGCACGCGCGCCAGCCACTGGTCGCTGCTGTACCAGCTGCACGGCGCGGCCGGCGCGCCGCCGGCGATGCTGCCGCAGGAAGGCGCCAACACCGAGCCCGAGACCACCTTCCTGGCCGCACGCGACACCCGCTTCCCGGCCTACTCGCGCGCCTTCAGCGACGCCACCGGCGCACCGGTGTTCCAGCTGCACGTGCCGCTGATGGAGGCCGGCGCCTTCGCCGGCACGCTGCTGGTGGAGTACTCGGTGGAGGCGCTGGTGCGCCACTACGTGCCGCCGGACGCCGCGCAGCGCCACATGATCGGCGTCGTCGACGAACGCGGCGAGGTGCTGGCCGCCACCGTGACCACGATGCCCGGGCAGCAGGCGCGCCGCGGCGCCATCGTCAGCGAGGTGCCGCTGACGCCGGCGCTCAACGGCCTGCTGCTGCGCGGCCAGGGCTGGCGCACCGGCATCGGGCTCATCAGCAACACGCTGTTCTGGATGGTCGTCGCGCTGTCGGTGCTGACGGTGTGGATGCTGCTGGGCAGCTGGCGGCACATGCGCCGGCGCTCGCAGATCCAGGGCAAGCTGGTGCAGGAGACCAACTTCCGCCGCGCGATGGAGAACAGCATGCCCACCGGCATGCGCGCGATGGACCTGGACGGCCGCATCACCTACGTCAACGCCGCGTTCTGCCAGATGACCGGCTTCGCCAGCGCCGAGCTGGTGGGCCGCCTGCCGCCCTACCCCTACTGGCCGCCGGACCGCATCGAGGAGAACGGCCGGCTGCTGCAGCAGGAGCTGCAGGGCCGCAGCCCGGCCGGCGGCATCGAGGTGCGCGTGATGCGCAAGGACGGCAGCGTCTTCGACGCCCGCATGTACGTCAGCCCGCTGATCGACCCCAAGCAGCAGCAGACGGGCTGGATGACCAGCATGACCAACATCACCGAGGCCAAGCGCATCCGCGACCAGCTCTCGGCCAGCCACGAGCGCTTCACCACCGTGCTGGAGGGGCTGGACGCGTCGGTCTCGGTGCTCTCGGTGGCGCAGGGCGAGCTGCTGTTCGCCAACCGCTCGTACCGGCTGTGGTTCGGCGGCGACGCGCAGGGCCACCAGACGATGGCCGGCGGCGTGGTCGACGCCAGCTACACCGGCGACGGCGACGACGAGGTCGACGGCCTGTCGGGCCTGCCGACCGAGGAACTCACCGAGACCGGCGCCAGCCCGCGCGAGGTGTACGTGGAGTCGCTGGGCAAGTGGTTCGACGTGCGCTCGCGCTACCTTCAGTGGACCGACGGCCGGCTGGCGCAGATGCTGATCGCCACCGACATCACCGCCCGGCTGCGCGCCGAGGAGCAGGCCGCGGCGCAGGCCGAGAAGGCGCAGGTCACGAGCCGGCTGGTGACGATGGGCGAGATGGCGAGCTCGGTCGCGCACGAGCTGAACCAGCCGCTGACGGCGATCACCAACTACTGCAACGGCATGGTCTCGCGCGTGAAGGCCGACACCATCGCCAAGGACGACCTCGTCGCCGCGCTGCAGAAGACGGCGCGCCAGGCCGAGCGCGCCGGGCAGATCATCCACCGCATCCGCGCCTTCGTGAAGCGCAGCGAGCCGCAGCGCCAGCGCGCGGAAGCGAGCGACATCGTCGAGGACGCGGTCGAGCTCGCCGGCATCGAGCTGCGCCGGCGCAACGTGGCCATCCACACCTACGTGGCGCAGCGCCTGCCGCCGCTGATGGTGGACCCCATCCTGATCGAGCAGGTGCTGCTGAACCTGCTGAAGAATGCCGCCGAGGCGATCGACGCCGCGCAGCTGCCCGGCCCGCGCCGCCACATCGAGCTGCGCGTGGTGCCGCGGCACACGCCCGACGAGGGCGGGGTGATCGAGTTCAGCGTCACCGACATGGGGCCGGGCATCAAGGAGGAGATGATCGGCCGCCTGTACGAGGCCTTCTTCTCGACCAAGTCCGACGGCCTGGGCATCGGGCTGAGCCTGTGCCGCACCATCGTGGAGTCGCATCGCGGCCGGATGCGTGCACAGAACCTCTACAATGGGGCACAGATCGTCGGCTGCCGTTTTGCGTTCACGCTGCCGGTCGAGATCGCCCCGCGCGGCGACGCCGGCCACGCGGCCGATGCCGACGACGGCCAGGCCGCCTCCCCCTCGACATCCCGAGCCATCGTCCCCGAATGAGCCTGATCCCCAAGAAAGGCACCGTCTACGTCGTCGACGACGACGAGGCCGTGCGCGACTCGCTGCAGTGGCTGCTGGAAGGCAAGGACTACCGCGTCAAGTGCTTCGACTCCTCGGAGTCCTTCCTGTCGCGCTTCGACCCGCGCGAGGTGGCCTGCCTGATCGCCGACATCCGCATGGACGGCATGAGCGGGCTGGAGCTCCAGGACCGGCTGCTCGAGCGCAAGAGCCCGCTGCCCATCGTCTTCATCACCGGCCACGGCGACGTGCCGATGGCGGTGACGACGATGAAGAAGGGCGCGATGGACTTCATCGAGAAGCCCTTCAAGGAAGAGGAACTGCTGGGCCTGGTCGAGCGCATGCTCGAGCAGGCGCGCCAGGCCTTCAGCCAGCATCAGGAACAGGCCAGCCGCGACGCGCTGCTCAGCCGCCTGACCACGCGCGAGGCGCAGGTGCTCGAGCGCATCGTCGCCGGCCGGCTGAACAAGCAGATCGCCGACGACCTGGGCATCAGCATCAAGACGGTGGAGGCGCA
>CAZUPH010000287.1:0-4154 GCA_964621995.1 uncultured Rubrivivax sp.
GCGGCAGCCGCACGCGCGTGCGCGTGGGCCCCTTCGCCACGCGCGAGCAGGCCGACGCCGCGGCGGCGCGCATCAAGGCCGCCGGGCTGCCGGCCAGCATCCTGGCGCTGTGATGGACCTGGCCGCACTGCCGGCGCTGCCGGCGCTGTCGTGGATCGACTGGACGCTGCTGGCGGTGCTGGCGCTCTCGGTCGTCGTCGGCATCTGGCGGGGCTTCGTCTTCGAATGCCTCTCGCTGGCCGGCTGGGTGGTGGCCTGGTTCGCGGCGCAGTGGGTGGCGCCCGAACTCGCGCCCTACCTGCCCGTGGGCGAGCGGGGCAGCGCGCTGAACCTCGCCGCGGCCTTCACGCTGGGATTTCTCGCCGCGCTGGTGGTCTGGAGCCTGCTCGCGCGGCTGATCCGCCTGCTGGTGCAGGCCACGCCGCTGTCGATCCCGGACCGCCTGCTGGGCGGCGGCTTCGGCGTGCTGCGCGGCGTGGTGCTGCTGCTGGCGGTGGCCACCGTCGTGGCCTTGACGCCGGCCGCACAATCGCAGGACTGGCGCACCTCGCAGGGGGCACGCTGGCTGGGGCTCACGCTGCAGGCCGTCAAGCCGCTGCTGCCCGAGCCGGCGGCCCGGCTGCTGCCGGCCTGAACCCCGGAGTACCCAACACCATGTGCGGCATCGTCGGCGTCATCTCCAGCACGCCCGTCAACCAGCTGATCTACGACGCGCTGCTGCTGCTGCAGCACCGCGGCCAGGACGCCGCCGGCATCGTCACGATGCAAGGCACCAAGTGCTTCATGCACAAGGCGCGCGGCATGGTGCGCGACGTCTTCCGCACGCGCAACATGCGCGCGCTGCCGGGCACCGTGGGCCTGGGCCAGGTGCGCTACCCGACCGCCGGCAACGCCTACAGCGAGGAGGAGGCGCAGCCCTTCTACGTCAACGCGCCCTACGGCATCGTGCTCGTGCACAACGGCAACCTGACCAACGCGCAGGCGCTGAAGCAGGAGCTGTTCGACGTCGACCGCCGCCACATCAACACCGAGAGCGACACCGAGGTGCTGATCAACGTGCTGGCGCACGAGCTCGAGCTCTCCGGGCGCACGCTGCCGCTGACGCCGGACCAGGTGTTCAAGGCGGTGGCCGCGGTGCACCGGCGCGTGAAGGGCAGCTACGCGGTGATCGCGCTGATCGCCGGGCACGGGCTGCTGGCCTTTCGCGACCCCTACGGCATCCGCCCGCTGTGCTTCGGCGAGGGCGAGGGCAGCGGCGACGGCGGCCGCGAGATCATGGTCGCCAGCGAGTCGGTGGCGCTGGAGGGCACCGGGCACCGGCTCACGCGCGACGTCGCGCCCGGCGAGGCGATCTTCATCGACGAGGCCGGGCGGCTGCACACGCGGCAGTGCGCCGAGGCGCCGACGCTGAACCCCTGCATCTTCGAGTTCGTCTACCTCGCGCGGCCGGACTCGGTGCTCGACGGCATCAGCGTGTACCACGCGCGGCTCAACCTGGGCGAGTCGCTGGCGCAGCGGCTGATCTCGACGATGCCGCCGAGTGCCATCGACGTCGTGATCCCCATCCCCGAGAGCAGCCGGCCCAGCGCGATGCAGCTCGCGCACCGCATCGGCAAGCCCTACCGCGAGGGCTTCGTGAAGAACCGCTACGTCGGCCGCACCTTCATCATGCCGGGGCAGAGCGTGCGCAAGAAGAGCGTGCGCCAGAAGCTCAACGCGATCGGCATGGAGTTCAGGGGCCGCAACGTGCTGCTGGTGGACGACAGCATCGTGCGCGGCACCACCAGCCGCGAGATCGTGCAGATGGCGCGCGAGGCCGGCGCCAACAAGGTCTTCCTGGCCAGCGCGGCGCCGCCGGTGCGCCACCCCAACGTCTACGGCATCGACATGCCGACCAAGGAGGAGCTGATCGCGCACGGCCGCAGCGTCGAGGAGATCCGCCAGTACATCGGCGCCGACGCGCTGATCTACCAGGACGTGGACGCGATGAAGCGCGCGGTGGGCGCGCTGAACAAGTCGCTCGCCGGCTTCGAGGCCAGCTGCTTCGACGGCCGCTACATCACCGGCGACGTGACCGCATCGGACTTCGCGGCGCTCGAGGCGCAGCGCCGGCTGCAGTTCGAGCCGGGCGAGGGCGGCGAGGACGGCCCCGGCCGTTCGCGCCTGGCGCTGCAGGGCGCGGCCGAGGGCAGCGAGGAACGCGCATGATCCCGCGCACGGACCTGCCGGCCGACGCGCGGCCCGATACGCTGGCCGTGCGCGAGGGCCTGCCGCGCACGCCCTGGGGCGAGAACAGCGAGGCGCTGTTCCTGACCAGCTCCTTCGTGCATCCCGACGCGGCGACGGCCGCGGCGCGCTTCGCCAACGAGGAAGACGCCTTCGTCTACAGCCGCTTCGGCAACCCGACGGTGACGATGATGGAGCGCCGGCTGGCCGCGATGGAGGGCACCGGCGGCTGCATCGGCACGTCCAGCGGCATGTCGGCGATCCTGCTGCTGCTGCTGGGGCTGCTGAAGGGCGGCGACCACGTCGTGTGCTCGCGCAGCGTCTTCGGCTCGACGATCCGCTTGCTGCAGGACTTCGCCAAGTTCGGCATCGAGACGAGCTTCGTCTCGCAGACCGACGTGGCCGAGTGGCGGGCGGCGATGCGCCCGCAGACCCGGCTGCTGTTCGCCGAGACGCCGAGCAACCCGCTGACCGAGGTCTGCGACATCGCGGCGCTGGCCGAGGTGGCGCATGGCGGTGGCGCGCTGCTGGCGGTGGACAACTGCTTCTGCACGCCTGCGCTGCAGCGCCCGGCGGCGCTGGGCGCGGATCTCGTCGTGCACAGCGGCACCAAATACCTGGACGGCCAGGGCCGCGTGATCGCCGGCGCGGTCTGCGGCCCGGCCGAGCTGATCGAGACGAAGCTGGTGCCCGTGATGCGCAGCGCCGGCATGAGCCTGAGCCCCTTCAACGCCTGGGTCGTGCTCAAGGGCCTGGAGACCTTGTCGGTGCGCATGCAGGCGCAGAGCGAACGTGCGCTGGCGCTGGCGCACTGGCTGCAGGCGCAGCCGGCGGTGGAACGTGTCTTCCACCCGGGCCTGCAGAGCCACCCGCAGCATGCGCTGGCGATGGCGCAGCAGGGCGGGCGCGGCGGCGCGGTGGTGTCCTTCGTCGTGCGCGGCGGGCGGGCCGGCGCCTTCGGCGTGATCGACGCCACGCGCATCTGCAGCATCACCGCCAACCTCGGCGACACCAAGACCACCATCACCCACCCGGCCAGCACCTCGCACGGCCGGCTCACCGAGCCGCAGCGGCTGGCCGCCGGCATCACGCAGGGGCTGATCCGCGTGGCCGTCGGCCTGGAGGATCTCGAGGACCTGAAGGCCGACCTGCTGCACGGTCTGGCCGCAGCCGCCGCATGACCGCATGAAAGCAACGCGCACCGTCCGCACCCGCATCGCCCCGTCGCCCACCGGCTTCCTGCACCTGGGCACCGCGCGCACCGCGCTGTATTCCTGGGCCTACGCGCGCCACCACGGCGGGCAATTCGTGCTGCGCATCGAGGACACCGACGTCGCACGCTCGAGCGAGGAGTCCGTGCAGCAGATCCTCGACGCCATGCACTGGCTGGGCCTGGACTACGACGAAGGCCCCATCTTCCAGATGCAGCGCCTGGCGCGCTACCACGAGGTGGTCGAGCAGATGATCGCCGCCGGCACCGCCTACCGCTGCTGGTGCACGCCCGAGGAGCTGGACGCGATGCGCGAGGCGCAGCGCGCGCGCGGCGAGAAGACACGCTACGACGGCCGCTGGCGCCCGGCGCCGGGCAAGGTGCTGCCGCCGGTGCCCGCCGGCGTGCAGCCGGTGGTGCGCTTCGCCAACCCGAGCGACGGCGTCGTGAGCTGGGACGATCTCGTCAAGGGCACCATCAGCATCGCCAACGAGGAGATCGACGACCTGATCATCCTGCGTCCCGACGGTGTGCCCACCTACAACTTCGCCGTCGTCGTGGACGACTGGGACATGGGCATCACGCATGTCTTCCGCGGCGACGAGCACATCAACAACACGCCCTGGCAGATCAACCTGTACGCCGCGCTGCGGGCGCCGCTGCCGGAGTTCGGCCACTGCCCCATCATCCTCGGCGAGGACGGGCCGAAGCTGTCCAA
>CAZUPH010000288.1:0-4152 GCA_964621995.1 uncultured Rubrivivax sp.
TGGTCGCCGCGCTGCTGCAGGCGGCCGGCCGCGCCCTCGAGGCGCTGGCCCGCCGGCTGGCGCACCCCGAGGCCCCCGCCGCGCCCGCCGAACACCAGCTGGAGTTCCACGGCGACGCCGCCGCGCCCGAGGGCGCGCTGTACGTGAACGGCCAGCTGGTCGGCCACGTGCTGGGCGTGAACCGGCTGTAGGCCCGGCAACGGCCCCCTCCGCGCGGGCTCCTCAGCGGCGCACAATCGCCGCTGCGGGGCCCGCGCCCTTTTTCGGCCGCGCCGCGAAGCCGATGCCGCAGCAACGACTGTTCCTCCGCCGCCAGGACCTCGCCGACGCGCGCCTGGGCCCCGACCCCGATGCGGCGCGCCCGCTGGCCGAGGGCGAGGCCCGCCTGGCCGTCGAGCGCTTCGCGCTCACCGCCAACAACGTGACCTACGCCGCCTTCGGCGACGCGATGAAATACTGGCAGTTCTTCCCGGCGCCGGACCCGGCACTCGGCTGCCTGCCGGTGTGGGGCTTCGCGACGGTGGCCGAGTCGCGTGCCGAGGGCGTGGCGGTAGGCCGCCGCGTCTGGGGCTGCCTGCCCGCCGGCAGCCACCTCGTGGTGCGGCCGGTGCGCTTGGGCGCCGCCGGCTTCGTCGACGGCACCCCGCACCGCGAGGGGCTGGCGCCGGTGTATGCGCAGGTCGCCTTCTGCGACGCCGACCCGGCCTGGCGCGCCGACCGCGAGGACCTGCAGTCCGTGCTGCGGCCCCTGTTCACGACCTCGTTCCTGCTCGACGACTTCCTCGCCGGCGAGGGCTTCTTCGGCGCACGCCGGCTGCTGCTGTCCAGCGCCAGCAGCAAGACGGCGATCGCCACCGCGTACTGCCTGCAGCAGCGGCCGCGCGGCGAGCGGCCGGCGATCGTCGGGCTCACGTCGCCGGGGCGGCGCGACTTCGTCGGCGCGCTGGGCCTGTACGACGAGGTGCTGGCCTACGAAGAGCTGCCGCGGCTGGACGCCGCGGTGCCCACGCTGTACGTGGACTTCGCCGGCGACGCAGCCCTGCGCGCGGCGGTGCACCGCCAGTTCGACGCCACGCTGACGTACAGCTGCGCGATTGGCGGCACGCACTGGCAGGCGTTGGGGGGTGGCCAGGGCCTCCCCGGGCCGCGGCCGGTGCTGTTCTTCGCGCCGGCGCAGGCCCAGCGGCGCGCGGCACCGCCGCCCGAGGGCTGGGGCCGGGAAGGGCTGCAGCAGCGCATCGGCCAGGCCTGGCGCGGCTTCGTCGATGCCGCCGCCGGCGGCGCGCGGCCCTGGCTGCACGTGGTGCAGCGGCCGGGCGGCGACGCGCTGCTGCAGGCCTGGGCGGCGCAGCTGGCCGGGCGGGTGGACGCGAGCGAAGGCACGATCTGCTCGCTGGCCGGCTGAGCACCGGCTCAAGCCCTGCGCCGACTAGCCGATACAGCCGGAACGAGTTGCCTCCGGAGGCCCGATGGCCGAAGCCCCGCCGTTCATCCGCACGCCGCCGCGCGACCTGGCGGGCTGGGTGGCACTGTTCGAGCCGGCGGCGCTGCCGGTGCTGGCGAGCAGCGCCGACGCGCTGGAGGAACTGCGTTCCAACGAGGACGCGGTGGACGCCCACCTGCTGGCCGAGACGGTGGCCAACGACCCGCTGATGACGGTCAAGCTGCTGGCCCATGTCGCCGCGCTGCGCCGCGGCCGCGAGGGCGGCGAGACCGAGACGGTGACCGAGGCGCTGGTGATGCTGGGCATCCCGCCCTTCTTCCGCGCCTTCGGGCCGCAGACGGCGGCCGAGGACCTGCTCGCCGATCAGCCGGCGGCGCTGGAAGGCTTCCAGCGCGTACTGCGGCGCGCGCACCGCGCAGCGCGCTTCGCGATCGGCTTCGCGGTGCACCGCATGGACCACGATGCCCCGGTCATCCACGAGGCCGCGCTGCTGCACGGCTTTGCCGAGCTGCTGCTGTGGCTGCGCGCGCCGGCGCTGGCGCTGACGATCGCCGAGCGCCAGCGTGCCGACCCGGCGCTGCGCTCGGCCGCGGTGCAGCGCGAGCTGCTCCACGTGACGCTGGCCGAGCTGCAGCAGGCACTGATGACCGCCTGGCGGCTGCCGGCGCTGCTCGTGCGCCTGGCCGACGACCATGGCGCGAGCGCCAATTCGCAGGTGCGCATCGTTCAGCTGGCGATCCGGGTGGCGCGCCACAGCGCCGAGGGCTGGGACAACGCCGCGCTGCCCGACGACCTGCGCGAGGTCGGCGAGCTGCTGCTGCTGGCGCCGGACCCGACGGCGCGCCTGCTGCGCGAGATCGACGCCGACTGAACGTCGCCGCTCAGGCGAAGGACAGCACGCCCAGCAGCCCCAGCACCAGCGCGAGGTAGCGCGCTGCCTTGCCCAGCGCGATCCAGGCCATGCTCTGCCAGAACGGCATCTTCAGGAAGCCGGCGGCGAGCACCAGCGCGTCGCCGACCAGCGGCAGGAAGCTGAGCACCAGCGCCGGCGGTCCCCAGCGGCGCAGGCGCTGCACGCGAGGGTGCTCCAGGTCCACGCTCGCGCCCACGCGCTGGAAGCGCTCGTAGCCCTGGCGTCCCGCCCAGCCCATGCCGAAGGTCAGCAGGCAGCCCAGCACGTTGCCCAGCGTGGCCACGCCCAGCGCCTTCCAGGCCAGGTCCGGGTAGGCGGTGAGCAGCGCCGTCATCACGAATTCGCTGCTGCCGGGCAGCACGGTCGCGGAGACGAAGGCGGAGAAGAACAGCCCCCAGAGCCCGGCACCGGCGCTCATCCACGACTGCAGCCAGGCCGAGAGCTCGTTGATCCATTCGAACATGGGACGGCATTGTCGCCGCAGGCCCCGCCTGCGCCGGCAGCAGCGGCGCGGCAGGCGTCACGCCGGCGCGTTCACAGCGGCAGCGCCAGCGGCCCCTTGAACTGGCGCAGCACGAAACTGGTCTTGCAGTCCTGCACCGCCGGGTGGCGCAGCAGCGTGTCCATGATGAATCGCGAGCAGTGCTCGATGTCGCGCACCATCACGCGCAGCAGGTAGTCCATCTCGCCGGTCAGCGCGGCGCACTCCACCACCTCGGGCCAGCTCTGCACCGCGGCGGCGAAGGCGTCCATCGGGCTGCGGTGGTCGCCCGGCGTGTGCTTGGCCAGCCGCACGCTGAGGTAGGCGGTGAGGGCGAGGCCGACACGCTCGGGGTCGATGCGGGCGCCGTAGCCGGTGATGACGCCGGCGTCCTCCAGCCGGCGCACGCGGCGCAGCGCCGCACTGCCGGATAACCCCACCAGCGACGCCAGATCGTCGTAGGTGATGCGGCCCTGCGCCTGCATCGCCTGAAGGATGCGCTTGTCGATCGCATCGAGACCGGAGTCTTCGGACATCTTCGGATCATCGCAGGAATCCTGCGTACCAACCACCTCCAACGCCCGCTTTTGCAGGCACCCTGCGCCGCTGCCGGCCTACAGTGCGGGTTTTCTTCGGCGGCGCGAGGCGGCACATGCAATTCACCCCCTGGGACAACCCGATGGGCACCGACGGCTTCGAGTTCATCGAGTACGCCGCGCCCGACCCGGCCGCGATGGGCCAGCTCTTCGAGCGCATGGGCTTCACCGCCGTCGCGAAGCACCGGCACAAGAACGTGCTGCTGTACCGCCAGGGCGAGATCAACTTCATCGTCAACGCCGAACCCGACAGCTTCGCGCAGCGCTTCGCGCGCCTGCATGGGCCGAGCATCTGCGCGATCGCCTTCCGCGTGCGCGACGCGAAGGCCGCCTACGAGCGCGCGCTGGCGCTCGGCGCCTGGGGCTACGCCGGCAGCGCCGGACCGGGCGAGCTGAACATCCCGGCCATCAAGGGCATCGGCGACAGCCTGATCTACCTGGTGGACAAGTGGCGCGGCAAGAACGGCGCGAAGGAAGGCGAGATCGGCAACATCGGCTTCTACGACGTCGACTTCGAGCCGCTGCCCGGCGCTGCGAAGGCGGGGCTGAACCCGCCGGGCATCGGCCTGACCTACGTGGACCACCTCACGCACAACGTGCACCGCGGCCGCATGGGCGAATGGGCCGAGTTCTACGAGCGGCTGTTCAACTTCCGCGAGGTGCGCTACTTCGACATCGAGGGCCAGGTCACCGGCGTCAAGAGCAAGGCGATGACCAG
>CAZUPH010000289.1:0-4050 GCA_964621995.1 uncultured Rubrivivax sp.
GGGCTGACGAGCAGCGGCACGTGGTAGTGGCCGGCGGCATCGGCGATGCCGAAGTCCAGCTGCACGGTGTCGACGAAGGGCGGCTCGGGCAGTGCCACGCCGCGGGCGCGGAAGTAGGGCGCGGCCTCGAACAGCAGCCGCCAGCGGCCGGTGGCCATCTCGTCGCCCTGCAGCAGCGGGCCGTCGGCGCGGCCGTCGGCGTTCAGCACGACGCGCTTGACGGTGCCGGCGCTGCCGTCGGCATGCACCCGCTGCAGGGTGACGGCCATGCCCGCGGCCGGGCAGCCGTGGGCGGTATCGAGGACGTGGGTGCTGAGCTTGCCCATCGGGTGTGCGTGGCCGGTGGCTGGAAATACACTCAAGCATAAGTCGCGCCGCCATCCCGGGCGGTCCGGCCCCGCCGCGATGACCGACCGCCCGACCGCCCCGATGAGCGTGCGCTACCCCCGCGACCTGCGCGGCCACGGCCGCCACCCGCCGCATCCGCGCTGGCCGGGCAACGCCCGCTTGGCGCTGCAGTTCGTGCTGAACTACGAGGAAGGCGGCGAGGCGAGCGTGCTGCACGGCGACGCCGGCAGCGAGCAGTTTCTGAGCGAACTGTTCAACCCCGCGGCCTACCCGGCGCGCCACCTCAGCATCGAGAGCATCTACGAATACGGCGCGCGCGTGGGCGTCTGGCGCATCCTGCGCGAATTCGAGCGCCGCGGCCTGCCGCTCACCGTCTTCGGCGTCGGCATGGCGCTGGAGCGCTGCCCGGAGGTCAGCGCCGCCTTCGTCGAGCTGGGGCACGAGATCGCATGCCACGGCTGGCGCTGGATCCACTACCAGGGCGTCGACGAGGCGACCGAGCGCGAGCACCTGCGCCTGGGTGTCGAGGCGATCACGCGGCTCACGGGCCAGCGCCCGCTGGGCTGGTATACCGGCCGCGACAGCCCCAACACCCGCCGCCTCGTCGCCGACTTCGGCGGCTTCGAGTACGACAGCGACCACTACGGCGACGAGCTGCCGTTCTGGCTGCAGGTGCGGCGCAGCGACGGCACGCTGGTGCCGCAGCTGGTGCTGCCCTACACGCTGGACGCCAACGACATGCGCTTCGCGCTGCCGCAGGGCTACAGCCACGGCGACGAATTCTTCCAGTACCTGCGCGACAGCTTCGACGTGCTCTGGGCCGAGGGCGACGAGCGCCCGGCGATGATGAGCGTGGGCATGCACTGCCGGCTGCTCGGCCGCCCGGGCCGGCACCGCGCGCTGCAGCGCTTCCTGGACCACGTGCAGGCGCACGAGCGCGTCTGGGTCGCGCGGCGCATCGACATCGCGCGCCACTGGAAGGCCGTGCATCCGTTCGACGCGGCGAGTGCCTTCGTCTGGGAGTGAACGCGAGTGATCACGCTGCAGCACCTCAACGACGCCGGCCGCGACGACTTCGTCGCGCTGCTCGACGGCGTGTACGAACATTCGCCGTGGATCGCGCAGAGCGCGTTTGCGAAGCGGCCGGCCGGCGGCTTCGTCGCGCCGGCGGCGCTCAAGCGCGCGCTGGTCGAGGTCGTGCGCGAGGCGCCGCGCGAGCGGCAGCTGGCGCTGATCCGCGCCCACCCCGAGCTGGCCGGCAAGGCGATGGTCGCGAAGACGCTCACCGCCGAGAGCAGCGGCGAGCAGGCCGCCGCCGGGCTGACGCACTGCACGCCGGAGGAATTCGCACGTCTGCAGCAGCTGAATGCCGAGTACAACGCGCGTTTCGGCTGGCCCTTCATCCTGGCCGTGAAGGGGCCGCGGGGCACGGGCCTGACGCGGCAGCAGATCATCGCCACCTTCGCGCGCCGGCTCGCCGGGCACCCGGACTTCGAGTTCGCCGAGTGCCTGCGCAACATCCACCGCATCGCCGAGATCCGCCTCGCCGAGCGGCTGAACCAGCGCCTGGAATGGGGCGAGCGCGTCTGGGACTGGGCCGAGGAACTGGCCCGCCACAGCGACCCCGGCTATGCCGAGCGCGGCGAGCTGACGGTGACCTACCTGACGCCGGCGCACCGCGCCTGCGCGCGCCAGCTCCACGAGTGGATGCGCGACGCCGGCTTCGACGAGGTGACGGACGACGCGCTGGGCAACGTGGTCGGCGTCTACCACGGCAGCGAGCCCGGGGCGAAGCGGCTGCTGACCGGCAGCCACTTCGACACAGTACGCAACGGCGGCAAGTACGACGGGCGCCTGGGCATCCTGGTGCCGATGGCGGTGGTGCAGGGCCTGCACCGCGCCGGGCGCCGGCTGCCCTTCGGCATCGAGGTCGTGGCCTTCGCCGAGGAGGAGGGCCAGCGCTACAAGGCCACCTTCCTGAGCTCGGGTGCGCTGGTCGGGCAGTTCGACCCGGCCTGGCTCGACCAGGTCGATGCGCAAGGCATCCCGGTGCGCGAGGCGATGCGCGCCGCCGGGCTGCCGGGCACGATGGCGTCGATCGCGGCGCTGAAGCGCGACCCGTCGCCGTACCTCGGCTTCGTCGAGGTGCACATCGAGCAGGGGCCGGTGCTCGACGAGCTGGACCTGCCGCTGGGCGTGGTCACCAGCATCAACGGCAGCCTGCGCTACCTGGGCGAGGTCGTCGGCATGGCCAGCCACGCCGGCACCACACCGATGGACCGCCGCCGCGACGCCGCCTGCGCGGTGGCCGAGCTGCTGCTCTTCGTGGAGGCGCGCGCCGGTGCGGTGCCCGACGTCGTCGGCACCGTCGGCCTGCTGGAGGTGCCCTCCGGGTCGATCAACGTCGTGCCCGGGCGCTGCCGCTTCAGCCTGGACCTGCGCGCGACGACCGACGCCGCGCGCGACGCGCTGGCCGCCGACGTGCGCGCCGAGCTCGATCGCATCTGCAGCGAGCGCGGGTTGTCGTACACGCTGGAGCCGACGATGAGTGCCGCCGCCGCGCCCTGCGACCCCGCCTGGCAGGCGCGCTGGGCCGCCGCGGTGCAGGCGCTGGGCCTGCCGGTGCACCGCATGCCCAGCGGCGCCGGGCACGACGCGATGAAGCTGCACGAGATCATGCCGCAGGCCATGCTGTTCCTGCGCGGCGGCAACTCGGGCATCAGCCACAACCCGCTGGAGACCATCACCAGCGACGACGCCGAGCTCTGCGCGGCGGCCTTCATGAAGCTGCTGCAGTCGCTGGCCGAGGAGCCCATCGCATGACGAGCGCCCACGACAGGCTGGACGCCTGGATCGCCGCGCACTTCGACGAGCAGCTGCGCTTCCTGCAGGCGCTGGTGCAGGTGCCCACCGACACGCCGCCGGGCGACAACGCGCCGCACGCCGAGCGCACGCTGGAGCTGCTGGCCGCGATGGGCCTGGAGGCCGAGCGCCACCCGGTGCCGGCCGACGCGGTGCGCGCGCAGGGCATGGTCTCGATCACCAACCTCGTCGTGCGCCGGCGCTACGCGACCGGCGGCCCGGTGATCGCGCTCAACGCCCACGGCGACGTGGTGCCGCCGGGCGAGGGCTGGACGCACGACCCCTACGGCGGCGAGGTGGCGGACGGCGCCATCTACGGCCGCGCCGCCGCGGTCAGCAAGAGCGACTTCGCGACCTACACCTACGCGCTGCGCGCGCTGGAGTCGCTGGGCGGGCCGCTCAAGGGTGCGGTGGAACTGCACTTCACCTACGACGAGGAATTCGGCGGCGAGCTCGGCCCCGGCTGGCTGCTCGCGCAGGGGCTCACGAAGCCCGACCTGCTGATCGCCGCCGGCTTCTCGCACCAGGTGGTCACCGCCCACAACGGCTGCCTGCAGCTGGAGGTGACGCTGCACGGCCTGGCCTCGCACGCCGCCTACCCCGAGACCGGCATCGACGCGCTGCAGGCCGCGCACCGGCTGCTCGGCGCGCTGTATGCGCACAACGCGGTGCTGCGCGGCCGGCGCTCGCAGGTGGCCGGCATCACGCACCCGTACCTGAACGTCGGCCGCATCGAGGGCGGCAGCAACACCAACGTGGTGCCCGGCAAGGTGGTGCTGAAGCTGGACCGGCGCATGATCCCCGAGGAGGACGCGGCCGCGGTCGAGGCCGAGGTGCGCG
>CAZUPH010000290.1:0-3984 GCA_964621995.1 uncultured Rubrivivax sp.
GCATGATCGCGCTGGCCGGCATCATCGTGCGCAACTCGATCCTGCTGGTCGACTCGATCAACCAACATCTGCGCGAAGGGCAGGTCTTCGAGCGCACCGTCGTCGAGGCCGCGATCACGCGCGCGCAGCCGATCGCACTGACCGCGCTGGCCGCGATGCTCGGCGCCTTCTTCATCCTCGACGACCCGATCTTCAACGGACTGGCGATCTCGCTCGTGTTCGGCATCTTCGTCTCGACGCTGCTGACGCTGGTCGTGATCCCGGTCCTGTACTACGTCGCGTACCGCCACCGCTTGCACGCGATCGCGACGCCCCCATCTGAGTTCGCAACCCAAGGAGCTTGACCATGACATCGTGGCAAATCGTGCGCATCGTCGCCGGCCTGTTCATCCTCGCCTCGCTCGCCCTGGGCGTGCCGGGCAGCCCGCTGTTCATGAGCCCGTGGTGGCTCGCGTTCACCGCCTTCGTCGGGCTGAACCTGCTGCAAAGCGGCTTCACGCGCTGGTGCCTGATGGAGTCGATCCTGCGCAAGCTCGGCGTGCCGTCGGGGAGCTGACGTGCACCTCGTCTGCCCGAACTGCGGCACCGTCAACCGCGTGCCCGAGGAGCGGCTCGATCACCACCCGGTGTGCGGCCGCTGCAGCACCGAGTTGATGGCGCCCAAGCCGGCGGCATTGAATGACGAGGTCTTCCCGACCTTCGTCGAGCGCAGCGAGTTGCCGGTGCTGGTGGACTTCTGGGCCGAATGGTGCGGGCCCTGCCGCATGATGGCACCGCACTTCGAGACGGCGGCCGCACGCATGCCGCGCGTGCGCTTCGCCAAGGTCGAAACCGATGCCAACCCGCGCGCCAGCGTGTCCAACCGCATCCGCAGCATCCCGACGCTGGTGCTCTACCAGGGTGGTCTGGAGGTGGCGCGGCGCAGCGGGGCAGTCACCGCGAGCGACCTGCAGCAGTGGGTGCAGGCGGCGCTGAAGAACGCCGCAGGCTAGTCGTCGATGCGCGTGCCGGTGGCGCCGACGCCACGCGGCGCCTTCAGACCTTGCGCTCCTTCACGCGCACGCCATCGCGCACCGCGGTCGGCGGGTAGACGATGACCTTGGCGCCCGCGGCCAGGCCCTGCGTGACCCAGGCGCTATGGCCGTTGCGCCCGGCCAGCGTCACCGGCGTCAGCTTCGCGCGCCCGCCCTCGACGACGAAGGCGGCCATCGCATGGGCGTCGGACTCGGGCAACGGGAATACCGCGCTGGCCGGCACCAGCAGCGCACCGTCCTTCGCGGTGGTCACCAGCCGCACGCCGACGCGGTAGCCGTCGCCGAGCGCCGCCCATTGCGTGCGCGGGCTGGCCAGCACGATGCGCACGTTGACGCGCTGCTCCTCGACGCCGAGCGCCGACACCTTGGTGAAGGCGGCCGGCTCGACACGGTGCACCCGCCCCTCGAGCGTGCCGGCGCCGCCCCAGCGCTCGATGCGCACCAGGGTGCCCGGCGGCGTGCGCAGCGCGTCCGTGGTCAGCAGCTCGGCCACCACCTCGAGCTGCGACAGGTCGCCGACTTCGAGCAGCGGCGCGCCCAGCGCCACGGTGGCCTCGCTGCTCTGCGCGACGCGCAGCACCTGGCCGGCGATCGGCGCGCGCACCGCGAAGCCGCGCGCAGCTGCACCACCAGCGGCCCCTTGCCGGACGACGCCGAGCGCGGCGCGCGCCTGCTCGAGGTCGTGCTGCGCCATGTGGCGCTCCTGCACCGCGGCCTCGCCCTCCTTCTGCGCCGCCTGCAGCGCGAGGCGGTCGCTGTCGAGCTTGGTCGGTGCGATGAAGCCGTCGCGTGCCAGCTGTTCGCTGCGCCGCAGCTCGATGCGCGCCTGCTCGACCGCGACGCGCGAACGCTCGATGCGCGTGTCCGCGCGCGCGAGCTGCGCCTGCGCGCCTTCGACGCGTGCGGTGCTCTCGCGCATGCTGCGCTCGTCGAGCAGCGGCGACAGCAGCGGCGTGATCGTCGCGACCACCGTGCCGGCCTCCACCGGGTCGCCCACGCGCAGCGAGATGCGGCCCACGCGGCCCGCCAGCGGCGCCGAGACCACGTAGCGATCGGGCAGGCGCGTCTTGCCGTCCTCGTCGATCGTGGCCTCGAAGCGGCCGAGCGCGGCGGTGGCGACCTCCACCTCCACCGGGCGCGGCGCAAAGGCCCAGGCCAGCAGCGCGACGAAGGCGACGGCGGCAGTGCCGGCGAGCCAGCGGTTGCGGGGACTCATGATGTGTTCACTCCCTGGTCTTGAGCACCCCGACGAGGTCGAGGCGGTCGATGCGCCGGCGCACGATCAGCGCGCTGGCGACGCCGGCGGCCAGCACCGCGACGGCCGCCCAGGCATAGGTGCGCGCGCGGATCACCACCGGAAAGAAGAACTGGTCGGACTTCAGCAGCTCGGCGACCAGGTGCGTCAGCCCCCAGCCGAGCAACATGCCCAGCGGCAGCGCCACCGCGATCACCAGCGCCAGCTCGCCGAGCAGCAGCGCCGACACCTCGGCGCGCGAGAAGCCCAGGACGCGCAGGCTGGCGAGTTCCCAGCCCCGTTCGGCCAGCGCGATCCGCGCGTTGTTGTAGACCACGCCGACCGCGATGATGACCGCGAACGAGGTCAGGATCGTGCTCATGATGCGGACGTTGCGCGCACTGATCTCTTCCATGTTGCGCAGCATCGTCGCCTTGCTGAAGGCGCCGGCCACGCGCGGCAGCTTCTTGCTGGCTTCGAGCAGCGCGGCCTCGCGGCCGCGCTCGAGCCCGAGTACGAAGCCGCTGGACAGGTCGCCGTCGCCGAGCGCGCGGTTCAGCGCCTCGCGGTCCATGTAGGCGTTCAGGCCCATGGTCTCGCGCACGGTGGCGCCCAGCACCATCGGCACGGTGCGCGCGCGGCCCTCGAGCACCTCGACCAGCACCGTGTCGCCGACCTCGAGCTCGAGCTTGGCGGCCAGGCGGTCGGTCATCACCAGGCCGCGGCCGTCGAGCACGGTCTGGCGGTTGTCGGCGTCGATCACGCGGTAGAGCACTGCGCGGCCGGCGTAGCCGCGGATCATGCTGCGCTCGCGTCGCGGGCCGTGCACGAAGGTCACCGGCACGAAGCGCGTCGACTCGACCTCGGTCACCGACGGCAGGCGCGCGACGTCAAGGCGCACGCGGTCGTCGTCGGGTTCGACCAGCCACAGCGCGACATCGCTGCGCATCGCGAGCGTGAACTGCGAATCGACCACGGTGTCGATCGCGTCGCGGATGAAGTTGCCGAGCACGACGATGGCCACGGCGGCAGCGACGCCGCCGACCGACAGCGCGCTGCGCAGCGGCCGGCGCTCGATGTTGCGCAGGATCATGCGCAGCGCCGGCGCCAGACCCTGCCAGCCCAGGCGTTCGAGCAGCGTGCGGCGGTAGCGCCCGGGCGCGGGTGGGCGCATCGCCTCGGCGGGCGCCAGGCGCACCGTGGCGACGATGGCCGACAGCGTGCCCAGCACCGCGGTCGCCGCAGTGATGCCGGCCCCGATGAGCAGCAGCGCAGGGTCGATGCGGTGGTCGAAGCGCGGAAAGTGGAAGAACTCCGCGTACAGCGCGGTCAGCTGAGCGCCGAGCCAGTCGCCGAGCGCGACGCCGATCGCCAGGCCCGCGGCAACGATCAGCAGCACCAGCTGCAGGTAATGCGCGGCGATGCGGCCGTTGGGATAGCCCAGCGCCTTCAGCGCCGCGATCTGCTCGCGCTGCGTGGCCACCAGGCGCGAGATCACCACGTTGAGCAGGAAGGCCGCGACGCCGAGGAAGATGGTCGGCAGCACGGTGCCGAGCACGCGCTGCTCCTTGATCTCGTTGTCGAGCATCGCGTGCGAGACCTGGTCGTCGCGACCGTGCACCTCGCGGCCGCCGTAGCGCGCCAGCGGTTCACCGAGCGCGTCGATCACCGCGCGTTCGGACGCGCCGGGTGCCAGGCGTACCGCGACGCGGTTGA
>CAZUPH010000291.1:0-3965 GCA_964621995.1 uncultured Rubrivivax sp.
GACACGTTGAGCTTCTTGTAGATGGACTTGATGTGGTCGTTGACGGTGAACCACTTGATGCCCATCAGGCTGGCGATCTCCTTGATCGTGAAGCCCTTGCTCAGGTAGGTCAGCACCTCGCTCTCGCGCGGGGTGAGCCTCTCGTGGTCGGGCACGCGCTCCATCGGCACCGGCTTGCTGGTGGTGAATGCGGTGGCCGGCATGAAGCCGGAGTCGGGCGCCTGGCCGTCGCCGCCGGAGCGGAAGTGCGTCAGCAGCCGGCGGGCGATGGCCGGCGACAGTGGCGGCTGGCCGCGCACGATCTTCTGCAGTTCCTCGACCAGGACCTCGAAGCGGTCCTCCTTCAGCAGGTAGCCGTCGGCGCCGCACTGCAGTGCGGGGAACAGGTGGTCGTCGTCGCTGTACAGCGTGGTGACGATCTTGGTCGCCGGGTACTGCGACAGCTCGGCCAGCAGTTCCATGCCGTTGCCGTCGGGCAGTTCCAGATCGACCAGGATCAGCTTGAACGGGTCGGTGCCGTGCAGCCCCTGCGCGCCACCGGTCAGCGCGATGTGCCGGCGCGCGGATTCGAGGTCGCCGGCCTCGGTGATCAGGATCTGGTCGCTGAAGCTCTCGCGGACGACCCGGGCGAGGAAGCTGCGGGCCACCGGGTTGTCTTCCAGGATCAGCACCTTGACGGCCATCGGCGACGCTCCACGGGACGGGATGCTCATCCTAGCGCGCATTGCCCCCCGTTTTGCGGCGCCGGCGCCGCACCCTGCAAGGGTTTACGGGGTGTTGACCAGCAGCAGCTTGCCGCGCACCTGGCGGCTGCCCATGCGCGCGTACGCGGCCTTGAGCTCGCTCATCGGCAGCCGCTGGTCGATCACCGGCCGCACCAAGCCCCGCGCATACCACTGCGCCAGCTGCATCAGCCCGGCGGCGCTGGCCTGGGGCTCGCGCTTGACGAAGTCGCCCCAGAAGACGCCGACGATGGACGCGCCCTTGAGCAGCGGAAGGTTCCAGGGCAGTGCCGGGATCGTGCCTTCGGCGAAGCCGACGACGAGGTAGCGGCCGCGCCAGGCGATGGAGCGGAAGGCCGGTTCGGCCAGGCTGCCGCCGACGGGGTCGTAGACGACGTCCGGGCCCTTGCCGCCGGTCAGCGCCTTGAGCTCGTCGCGCAGGTTCTGCGTCGTGTAGTTGATCGTCGCGTCGGCGCCGATCTCGCGGCACAGCGTGCACTTCTCGTCGCTGGACGCGCCGGCGATCACGCGTGCGCCGGCGGCCTTGGCGATCTGCACCGCCGCGGTGCCCACGCCGCCGGCGGCGCCGAGCACGAGCACCGTCTCGCCGGCCTTCAGCTGCCCGCGGTCGATCAGCGCATGGTGCGAGGTGCCGTAGGTGAACGCGAAGGCCGCGCCATGCTCGACGTCGAAGCCCGGCGGCAGCGGCAGCACGCGGTCCGCCGCGACGCAGGCATGGGTGCCGAAGCCGCCGGTGCCGGCGATCGCGGCCACCGGCTGACCCGGATTCAGGTGCGTGACGCCGGCGCCGACGGCGTCCACGACGCCGGCATATTCCGACCCCGGCACGAAGGGCAGCGCCGGCTTGAACTGGTACTGGCCGCGCACGATCAGCAGGTCCGGAAAGTTCAGGCTGGCGGCGCGGATCGCGATGCGCACCTCGCCGGGCTGCGGCTCGGGGGTGGGCAGTTCGCGCCACTGCAGCGCATCGGCGCCGTCCAGGGTCTCGCAGAGCCAGGCGTGCATCGTTCGGTCCCCTCGGGGTTGCGGCTGGAGCGATCGATGATACGCAGCGCCCGGGCGCCGGCCGCGTCGCGCGTGCGACGCCGGGCCGTGGCCTACATCTGCCGGAACAGGTGCACGAAGCTGCGGCTGACCGGCAGCACCTCGGACCGCCCGCGCAGGTGCACGTCGGCGGTCTCGTTGGCGCCGCGCACGACCTGTGCGACGAAGGGCAGCGCGACGATCACCGAGCGGTGGATCTGCACGAAGCGCGCCGGGTCCAGCTCGTCGGCCAGCTCGCGGATGGTCTTGCGGATCAGCGCCTCGCCGCCGTTCCACACGACCAGCGTGTACTTCTCGTCGGAGCGCAGGTAGACGACCTCGTCCACCGGGATCAGCCGCACGCTGTTGCCGACCGAGGCGCGTATCCACTGCAGGTGGCGCGGCCCGGGCGCGGCGCCGGGTGCGGCCCCCAGCTGCCCGGCCAGGCGCTCGGCCAGCGTGTCCAGCAGCGGCGCCAGATCCGGCAGCGGCGGCGCCGGCACGGCAGCCAGGCGCGCGCGCAGGCGGGCCACGGTGGCGGCCAGCCGCGCCTCGTCGAAGGGCTTCACGAGGTAGTCCACCGCGCCCTGCTCGAAGGCCTGCACGGCGTACTGCTCGAAGGCGGTGACGAAGACGATGCAGGCCCGCGCGCCGATGCCGCGTGCCGCCTGCACGCCGTCGATGCCGGGCATGTGCACATCCAGGAACACGACCTCGGGCGCATGTTCGTCGAACAGCGCCAGCGCCTCGCGGCCGTTGCGCGCCTGCGCGACGACCTGCAGCTCGGGCCACAGCCGTGCCAGGTGGCCGGCCAGGTGCTCGCGCAGCAGCGGCTCGTCGTCGGCGATCAGGGCGCGCGGGGGCGTGGGCATGGGTCAGCGGGGAATCACGATCTCGGCATGCAGGCCATGCGGCGGCGAGGCCGATTGTTCGGTCAGGCGCAGTTCGGCGCCAACCCCGTAGAAGCCGGCCAGGCGCGCCCGCAGGTTGGCCAGGCCGGTGCCGGGCGCGGCGGTGGGTGCCATGCCGACGCCGCTGTCGGCCACCCACAGCCGGTCGGCGCCCGGTTCGCGCACGCCGCCGATCTCGATGCGCCCGCCGTCCTCCGCCGGGTCGATGCCGTGGCGCACCGCGTTCTCCACCAGCGTCAGCAGTGCCATCGGCGGGAAGCGCAGGCTCTCGAGCGCCGGGTCCACCTTGATCTCGAAGTGCAGCCGGTCGGGCATGCGCATCTGCATCAGCTCCAGGTAGGCGCGCACCAGCGCCAGCTCGGTGGCGAGCAGCGGCTCGCCTTCGTGCAGGCGCGGCATCGCGGCGCGCAGGTAGGCGATCAGGCTCGCCAGCACCGGCGCCGCGCGCGGCGAGTTGCTCTGCACGAGGGCCTGCACGTTGGCCAGCGTGTTGAACAGGAAATGCGGCTCCACCTGCGCCTGCAGCAGCGCCAGCCGCGCGTCCACGGCCTGCTTCTCGAGCCGGCTGCGCTCCAGCTCGAACTCCAGCGCCTGGCTGCGCGCGCGTGCCTCGCGCTCGCGCAGCTGCGCGGTCAGCGTGATCAGCAGCCCCAGCACCAGCGCGGTGCCGGCGGTGATGAAGAAGCCGGTCATGCGCGCCGGGTTGCCGACGAAGGCGCTGACGCTGCCGCCCACCGACAGCAGGTAGACGGCGAAGGTGCCCAGCGGCGCGGCGACGCCCACGGCCAGCACGGTCGCCAGCCAGCGCGGCATGCCGAAGGGCAGGAAGCGCTCGGGCAGGCGCTGCACGCCCACGAAGACCAGCAGCAGCACCCCGCCGAGGAATCGCTTGCCACGCTTGCCGGCCTCCAGCAGTCGCCCGCGGACCCGTTTCAGCACCGCGGTCGACAGGAGCCCCAGCACCACCAGCGGCACCCCCGCCCCGATGCCGAACACGAGCATCACGAGTGCCGCCTGACCGAGATCCTCCCCCTGGCTCGCCAGCGTGATCGTCGCGCCCAGTGTGGGCCCGACGCAGGGGCTCCAGACCACGCCGAGCAGCAGTCCGAGCAACGCCTGACCCGTGAGGCCACGCGGCTCGAACCGGCCGAGCGCCGTCTGCCCAGCTCCTGAGGCGCGTGACGCCAGCAGGGCGAAGCGCGCCTGCAGCACCTCCGATAACAGGACCGCGCCGAAGGCCACCAGCAGCACCGCAGCCGCCATCCGCAGCCCCTGCCCGGTCAGCCCC
>CAZUPH010000292.1:0-3948 GCA_964621995.1 uncultured Rubrivivax sp.
AAGCCGCCGGCGCCGCGCTGCCGCCGGCGCCGGCGGCGGCCGCGCCGCAGTCGGCTCCGCTGCAGCGCGAGGCCGCCATCCTGTACACCTCGGGTACCTCGGGGCGGCCCAAGGGCTGCGTGCTGAACAACGGCTACATGCTCGGCGCCGGCGCCTGGTACGCCGGCCTGGGCGGGCTGCTGAGCCTGCACCGCGGCAGCGACCGCCTGCTCAACCCGCTGCCGGTGTTCCACATGAACTGCATGGTGGTGGCTTTCTCGGCCGTCTGCCAGACCGACAACTGCCTGGTGCTGCCGGAGCGCTTCCACGCCACGCGCTGGTGGGAGGACTGCGTGCGTTCCGGGGCCACCGCCATCCACTACCTGGGCATCATGCCGCCGGCGCTGTTCAAGCAGCCGGTGGACGAGTGGGAGTCGCGGCACCGCATCCGCTTCGGGCTCGGGGCCGGCTGCGACCCGACGCTGCACGGCGCCTTCGAGGCGCGCTTCGGCTTCCCGCTGGTCGAGGTCTGGGGCATGACCGAGACCGGGCGCTTCATCCCCAACCACGTGGAGCCGCGCCAGGTGCACACGCGCGCCTTCGGCCGCGAGCGCGCGCCGCTGCAGGCGCGCGTGGCCGACGACACCGGCGCCGAGCTGCCCGCCGGCGCGGTCGGCGAGCTGCTGGTGCGCGCCACCGGCGACGACCCGCGCCAGGGCTTCTTCAGCGGCTACCTGCACGACGAGGAGGCCACCGCGCAGGCCTGGCGCGGCGGCTGGTTTCACACTGGCGACATGGTGCAGCGCGACACCGACGGCCTGCTGCACTTTGTCGACCGCCGCAAGGACATGGTGCGGCGCTCGGGCGAGAACATCTCCTCCGCCGAGGTCGAGGCGGTGCTCGCCGCGCACCCAGCGGTGCTGCGCGTGGCGGTGCTGGCGGTGCCCGACGAGATGCGCGACGAGGAGGTCATGGCCGTCGTCGTGCCAGCGCCGGGCGCCGAGGCCTCGGCCGCCGCCGCGCAGGCGCTGGCCCGGCACTGCCTGACCGAGCTGGCCTACTACAAGGCGCCGGGCTGGCTGGTCTTTCGCGACGGTCTGCCGACGACGGCGACCAACAAGGTGCAGAAGAACCGCCTGTTCGCGCCCGACGAGGACCCGCGCGCCGGCGCCCACGACCTGCGCGCGCTGAAGAAGCGCGGCGCGGCGCCGCCGCCGCCGGGCGGCGTATAAGCTCGGCCGCGGCAGCTTCGCCATGCTGGCTCCCCTCGCCCCCATGCCGGTCCCCAAACCCCGCGGCGCCCGCGCGCCGGACGCCGCCGCGCCGCGCACCACGCATGCAGACAGCCGCGCGCCGCTGGTGCTGGACGCCGCCGCCGCGCTGTTCTGCCGCCAGGGCTACGAAGGCACCACGGTGCGCGACATCGCGCGCAGCGCCGGCATGCTGCCGGGCTCGCTGTACTGCCACTTCCCGACCAAGGAGGATCTGCTGGTCGCCGTCTACTTGCGCGGCGTCGAGCAGATCTGCGCCGCCGTCGAGGCCGCGGCGGCGCGCCACGACGAGCCCTGGGACCGCCTGGAGGCGGCCTGCGTCGCGCACCTGGAGGCCATCCTGCGCGACGACGACTATGCCCGCGTCGTGGTGCGCGTGCGGCCGGCCGACGTGCCGGCGGCCGCCGCGCGGCTGGTCGCCCAGCGCGACCGCTACGAGGCCCTGTGGAGCGAGCTCGTCGCCGCGCTGCCGCTGCCACGCCGCGGCGAGCGCCACGCGCTGCGCCTGCTGCTGCTGGGCGCGCTGAACTGGAGCCAGACCTGGTACCGCGCCGACGGCGGCTCGTCGCCGCGTGCGCTGGCCCGTCAATTCGTGGCCCTGCTGCGCCAGGGCCGGGAGCCTTCCGCATGAGCATGAGCGAGATCCTGATTCCCAAGGTGCTGGTCACCAAGATCGGCTTCGACGGCCACGACCGCGGCAGCCGCATCGTGGCCGCCGCGCTGCGCGACGCCGGCATGGAGGTCATCTACACGCCGCCGTGGCAGGAGATCGCCACCGTCGTCAAGCTGGCCAGCGAGGAGGACGTGGACGTCATCGGCATCTCCTCGCTGGCCACCGACCACCTGATCGTTCCCAAGCTGATGGACGCGCTGCGCGCCGCCGGCCTGGGCGACGTGGCGGTCATCGTCGGCGGCATCGTGCCCGACGAGGACGAGCAGATGCTGCTGGACGCCGGCGTTGCGCGCGTCTTCCACCCCGGCAGCCCGCTGCCGGCGATCGCCGACGCGGTGCGCGAACTGGCCGCCGCGGTGCGCCAGCGCCGCGAAGCCGCCTGAACGCCCCCGCGCCCCCACCCCCCGCCCGGAGAACGCCATGAACAAGCCCGTCGACGCGCCGCTGCAGGCCGGCCACGAACCGCCGGCCGCGGCCGACCCCGCGCTGCAGCGCTGGCAGCGCGACTATGCCGAGCAGATCGGCGAGGACCGGCCGGTCGTCAACCGCTCGGGCATCCCGATCCAGCCGCTGTACACCGCCGCCGACTGGCAGCCCGCGCGCGAGCACGAGCAGGGCCTGCCCGGGCAGCCGCCCTACACGCGCGGCATCTACGCGACCATGCACCGCGGCCGCACGTGGACGCAGCGCCAGCTCATCGGCCTGGGCACGCCGGGCGAGTACAACGCGCGGCTGCTGGACGTGCTGGCCGCCGGCGCCACGGCGGTCTCGCTGATCCCGTGCAACTCGGTGTTCCGCGGCTACGACATGGACGAGTCGCACTTCGAGCTGCTGGGCACCTGCGGCACGGTGGTCAACACCGCGGCGCACATGGACCGCGCGCTCGAGGGCGTGGACCTCGCCGCCACCTCCTGCGCGCTGAACGACCCGAGCCCGTTCACGCTGCTGGCCTTCATGCTGGCCGCCGCGAAGCGGCGCGGCACCGACTGGCGGCAGGTCAGCGGCACCAGCAACCAGAGCGACTACCTGAGCCACTACGTGGCCAACCACATGTTCTTCCGCATCGCGCTGCCGGGGGCGCGGCGCATCCTCGCGGACCACATCGACTTCTGCAACCGCCACGTGCCGAAGTGGAACCCGATGTCGGTCGTCGGCCAGCACATGCAGCAGGCCGGCGCGACGCCGGCCGAGGCGGTGGCCTTCACGCTCAGCACCGCGATCCAGAACGCCGAGGACTGCATCGCGCGCGGCATGGACCCCGACGCCTTCCTGCCGCGCTTTACCTTCTTCTTCGACATCTCGATCAGCTTCTTCGAGGAGATCGCCAAGTTCCGCGCCGCGCGCCGCATCTGGGCCCGTGTCACGCGCGAGCGGCTGGGCGCGCGCGACCCGCGCTCCTGGCGCTTCAAGTTCCACGGCCAGACCTCGGGCGTGGACCTCACGCGCCAGCAGCCGCTGAACAACGTCGCGCGCGTCGCGGTGCAGGCCATGGCCGGCATCTTCGGCGGGCTGCAGTCGCTGCACACCGACGCCTACGACGAGGCGCTGTCCTGCCCCGGCGAATTCGGCGCGCGCATCGCGGTGGCCACGCAGAACATCCTGCGCGAGGAGGCCTGCCTGACCGACGTCATCGACCCGCTGGGAGGCAGCCATTACGTGGAGGCGCTGACCGACCGCATGCAGGCCGAGATCGAGCGCGTGATGGGGCTGGTGCAGGACGCCGGCGGCATGTACCGGGCCGTCGAGTCCGGGCTGGTACAGCGCATGATCGGCGAGTCGGCGCGGCGCTTCCAGGCGCGCGTGGACAGCGGCGAGCAGACGATCGTGGGCGTCAACGCCTACCAGGTGGACGAGGACCGCGGCGCGCGGCCGGTCAACACGCGGCCCGACCCGGCGGCGATGCGCGCGCACCTGGAGGACTTCCGCGCCTTCAAGGCGGCGCGCTCGGCGGCCGACGTGCAGCGTGCGCTGGACGCGCTGGCGCGCGCCGCGCAGGACGGCGGCGACAACGTCTTCGGCCGCGTC
>CAZUPH010000293.1:0-3914 GCA_964621995.1 uncultured Rubrivivax sp.
GGCCGCGTCAAGGTGCAGTTCCACTGGGACCGCCTGGGCGAGAAGAACGCCGACAGCTCCTGCTGGCTGCGCGTGGCCAGCGGCTGGGCCGGCAACGGCTGGGGCATGCTGTCGCTGCCGCGCATCGGGCAGGAGGTGGTCGTCGCCTTCCTGGAGGGCGACCCGGACCAGCCGCTGGTCATCGGCCGCGTCTACAACGCCGAGCAGAAGACGCCCTACGAGCTGCCGGCCACCGCCAGCGTCAGCACGCTCAAGAGCCGCAGCATGGGCGGCGGCGCGGAGGAATTCAACGAACTGCGCTTCGAGGACAAGGCCGGCGAGGAGTACGTGCTGCTGCACGCGCAGAAGGACCGGCTGGAGTTCGTCGAGGAGACGCTCAAGGCCGAGATCGGCGTCGACGAGCACCGCATCGTCAAGGGCAACCGCAAGGAGAAGATCGAGGGCGACCAGCACCACCAGGTGGTCGGCGCGGTCAAGCAGAAGGTCGACGGCAAGTGGAGCCTGAAGGTCGTCGCCGACACGATGATCGCCACCGACGCGAAGGCGCACCTGAAGTCGGCGCAGGACCTGCGCATGGAGAGCGGCACCAAGGTCTCGCTGAAGGCCGGCACCGAGCTGCACGTCAAGGCCGGGCAGAACACCGGGCTGGACAGCGGCATGAACGTGCACATCAAGGGCGGCATGAACGTCGTCATCGAGGCCGGCATGCAGCTCACGATCAAGGTCGGCGGGTCCTCGGTCGTGCTGGGGCCGGACGGCGTGTCGATCACCGGCCCGCTCGTCAAGGTCAACTCCGGCGGCGGGGCCGGCAGCGGCAACGGTGCCAGCCCGGACGCCCCGGAGGCCCCGGAGGCGCCGGAGGACCCCGAGGCGCCGGAAGACCCGCTGTCGCACCGCTGACGGATGCAGCCCCCGCGCTCGCTTCGTTCGCGGCCCCCCGAGGGGGTGGTCAGTGGCTTCGGTGCGGCCGAGCGCCACTGACATGCAGCCGCCGCAGACCGAGGCCGCCGAGCGCGCGCACTGGGAGGCCTTCGTCGGCCAGCTCGCCGAGCACCTGGCGGCGCAGTGGCCGGCGATGCCCGAGCGCCTGGGCGAGCGCTACGCGGCCTTCGTCGAGACCGCCGTCGCGCAGGCCGAGAAGCGCGGCCTGGTGCGCGCGGCGAGCATCGCGCGCTACGTCAACCTCAGCTTCGTCTGGGGGCCGTCGTTCCACGACAAGCCGGGCTTCGAGTGGGCCGCCGGGCTGCTGGCCGCGCCGCGCGAGCAGGAGTGGTCCACCCTGCACCGCCTGGTGCGCCGCTCGCTGGCCGAGCTGCAGCGCCTGCCCGATGCACGCATCGCACCCGAGGTGCTGGCGTCGGCGGACGAACGCCTGCTCGACCGCTTCGGCCTGCTCGGCCGCCGCGGCGCGCTGCACCCGAACGAGCCGCCGCCGGCCCCGCGACGCGCCTGCGACGTCGAGGCCGCCGAGCTGCGGCTGCTGGAGCCGGCGGTGACGCAGCACTACGTGATGGAGGCGGGGCAGTGGCAGCGCGTGCCGCTGCCGGCACCGGCGCCGCTGCGCATCACCGCGGCGGACCCGATGCCGCGGCTGGTCGGCGTGCTCTCGCAGCCGCCCGGGCACCCGCAGCCGGCGCGGCTGCAGTGGCGCACGCGCACGCATGCCGTGTGCGACGTGGACCTGCACCCGGCGCTGTCCTACGCCGGCAGCCATGGCCTGTGGCGCTGGCAGGGGCACGAGGCGCGCGCCGTCAGCTGGCCGGTGCACACGCTGGAGCAGCCGGCGCCGCCGCCCGGCACCGTGATCGCCGAGGAGACCTCGCCGGACCTCTTCAAGCTCGACCTGGCCGTGTGCGGCCTGCGCGACGACGGCGACCCGGTGGGCAGCCTCTCGGGGCAGGTCTGGGTCTGGCCGGCCGAGCAGTGGTGGCTGGAACTGCAGCGCGGCGCGCCGGTCGCGCAGCCGGTGGGCGAGGCCGCCGCGCCGCGCGCCGCCACGCGCTGCCGTATCGAGCGCGACGGTCTCGCGCAGGACGCGGGTGCCCTGCGCGAGGCCTTCGAGCAGGGGCTGGACGGCGCCGTCGGCGAGGCGCTGAAGAAGCTGCTCGCGGCCTGGCAGGCCGTCGATGGCCTGGCCTCGCCGCGCCTGGAAGGCCTGCTCGCGCTGCTGGTCGGCCGCGCGGCCTGCACCTGGGGCTGGCGGCTCGGCGCCGGCGGCCTGGAAGGGCGCGCGCTGATGCGCGTGGTCGGTGAGATCGACATGCAGGCTGCCCAGGCCGAGCTGGCCTTCGAAGGCGAGCTGGCCGACGGCGACGCGCGCAGCCGCCTGCTGCTGCGCTGTGTCGGCAAGGCGCCGCTCAGGCACGACCTGCGCCGCGAGGCGGCCGAGCCGCCGCTGCTGGCCGCGCTGATGCCGGTGCGCGCCAGCTTGCGCTTTCCTTTCGAGGCCGAGCTGATGCCGCTGGCCGCCGACAGCGGCGCGCTGCTGCAGGCCGCCGGCGCCTGCACCGGCGCGCTGGTCGGCGAGGCCGGGCTGCGCCCGCGCACCAGCGGCGGCAGCGGCTGGGAGTGGTTTGCGCAGCTGCGGCTGGAGCCGGTGGCGCTGCCGGTGGAGCTGCAGGACCCGCTGCTCGGCTGCCAGCGACGCGTGCTGGCGCTGCTGCCGGCGGCCACGTTGCTGGACTGGAAGCTCGCCTGATGGAACGCCTGCTGGTGCTGCGGCTGGAGAGCGTGGGCGTCGCGGCCGAGGCGCTGCTCAACGGCGTGCCCGTCGCGCGCACCGGGCCGGCGCGCCGCGTCGTCACGGTGCCGGTGCACGAGTACACGCTGGCCGGCGGCAACGAGGTCGAGCTGCATGTCGAGCCGCCGCCGCCCGGCGCCGAGGCCGCGACGCAGCCGCTGCTCTCGGACGGCCGGCTGGCCGCCAGCCTGCGCCTGCTGCTGCCGCGCATCGGCCAGCTCGCGCATCCGGCCAATGCGCGCACGCTGGCCGAGCTGGACTGGGCGCCGCCGGCCGACGCCGTGACCGAGGTGCCGCATGTGCTGGCCGGGCGCGTCGAACTGCCGATCGCCTTTCCGCGCTGGCGCTGGCTGGATGCGCCGCCGGTGGCGGACCTGGCCGCACTGCGCGGCCCGCTGGCGAAGTTCCTGCAGGGCCTGGCGCTGGGCCTGGCGCGTGGGGATCCTGAACCGCTGGTGCAGGCGGCGCGGCTGCGCTTCGAGGAACTCGCGCAGGCCTACCAGCATGTGCTGGCCGACGACGTCGGCCGCTTCCGGCTGCGCATCCAGCGCTGGCACGCCGAGCAGCCGCTGAAACCGACCATGCCCAAGGCCGATGCGCTGCTGCTGCGCCCGCTGGCCGGCGCACGTCTGCTGGAGTGCCTGGCGCCGGACGGGGAGCCGGTGCTGTCGAGCCCGCTCGCCGGCGGTGGCCGTGCAGTCTGGCCGCTGCGCGTGGCGGCGATCGAGGGTCGCTTCTATGTGCTGCGCTGAGCACGCCGCTATGCTGCGCGCTGGGCGCGCTGGCCCTCCACTCGGCGCCCCAGGTGCCCCAGGAGCAGCCCCCGGATGATCGCGCTGACCGTGCTCAGCTACAACGGCACCCCGGCCGACGGCCCGTCCGCCCAGTTCGACGAACTCGGCGGCACCATCGGCCGGGCCGACAACAACCAGCTCGTGCTGCCCGACCCCGAGCGCACGATCTCGCGCGTGCACGCGCGGCTCGTCTTTCGCGCAGGCGGCTATGCGATCGTCGACAACGGCAGCAACCCGATCAGCGTCAACGGCGCGCCGATCGGCGCCGGGCGCGAGCACCCGCTGAAGCCGGGCGACCGCGTGCAGATCGGCGGCTATGTGCTGGAAGCCCGCGAGGCGAGCGCCTCGCCGCGCAGCGACGACCCCTTCGCCGAGCTCTT
>CAZUPH010000294.1:0-3869 GCA_964621995.1 uncultured Rubrivivax sp.
GCCGCGGCGCCCGCCCCCGTGCCGGCGCCGGCGGCGTCGCCGGCCGCGATCCTGGCCGAGCTGCACGGCCAGCGCGACGGCCAGCGCAGCGTCGTCGCCGCGGCGCGCCCGCAGCGGCTGCGCATCGGCAGCGACACGCTGCAGCTGGCGCTGACGCCCGCGCGCGACGGCTACCTGTACGTGGCGCTGGCGGGCTCCGACGGCCGCAGCCTGCTGTACCCGAATGCGCTGGACAGCGACAACCGCGTGCGTGCCGGGCAGCGCGTCACGCTGCCGGGGCCGCGCTGGGAGCTCGTCGCCGGCGGGCCGCCGGGCACCGAGACGCTGCTCGTGCTGGTCAGCGACGCGCCGCGCGACCTGGGCGCGCTGGCCCAGGAGCCCAGCGGGCCGTTCCTGCGCACGCTGCTGGACGCCGAAGGCCGCGCCCGGCTGCAGTGGGTGCTGGGCAATGGCACGCCGCGAGCCGGCTGCGGCCGGCCCGGTGCGCCGAGCTGCTCGGACGCCTTCGGCTCGGCGCTGCTGACGGTGGAGGCGGTGCCCTGAACGCCGCTCAGGCCGCCGCCAGCGCGACGATCGCCTGCGGCGGCAGCGCGCCGGACTGGCGCGCCGTCTCGCGCCCGCCCTGCAGGCGGACCAGCGTCGGGATGCCGCGGATGCCGAAGCGCGCCGCCAGCTGCGGATGATCGTCGCTGTTGACCTTGACCAGCAGCGCGCGGCCCTTGAGCTGCGCGGCGGCCTGTGCGAAGGCCGGCGCCATCGTCCGGCAGGGGCCGCACCAGGGCGCCCAGAAGTCCACCAGCACCGGCAGCTCGGTGTGCGCGAGCACACGCTCGAAGCCGGCCTCGTCGAGGTCGGCCGGGGTGCCGGCCAGCAGCGCGCGGCCGCAGCGGCCGCAGCTCGGGTCGTCGGCCAGCCGTGCGGCCGGCACCCGGTTGGTGGCGCCGCAGTGGACGCAGGCGATGTGCCGCGAGGTCTCGTTCATGCCGCTGACATGGGGGGCGGTCGCGGCATTGCAAGCGCCGCCACACTGCCGCCGCACTGCCGCTGCCGGCCGCCGCCGGCCGGCGCGGCGCCCGATTGATCTGGCGCAAGGCGCCGCACGCGCGCGCGGCCCGGCCCGGCCCATGCCCGCGCCGCCCGTGAAGGAGGTCCTTGCCGGGCCACGGCGCCGACCGGATAGTCTTCGGCGACCATGTCCGCCGTGCTGCCCGCCCCTGCCGCCTTGACCGACCTCGACCAGCTCTGGCATGCGCTGCAGGCCCCGCCGGCCGCGCGTGCGCCCCACCTCGGCGAGGCGCTCGTGGCGCGCGGCCTGATCGGCCGCGAGCTGCTGGCGCAGGCGCTGGCCGCGCAGCGCGAGTCGCGCCCGCACCGGCTGCTCGGCCGCATGCTGGTGGAGGGCGGCGTCATCACCGAGGCGCAGCTCGACACCACCCTGGCGCAGTGGCTGGGCGTGCAGGTGGCCGACCTGCGCCAGCTGCAGCCCGAGCCCGAGGCGCTGCGCCTGCTGCCGCAGGCGCTGGCCGAACGCGAGGGCGTGCTGCCGCTGATGCGGCGCGAGGACACCCTGGTCGTCGCGGTGCCCGACCCCTGGGACCAGAAGCTGCTGGACGAGCTGCGCTTCGTCTGCGACGCGAAGATCGTCGCCGTCGCGGCGGTGCCCGGCACGCTGGCTCCGGCCGTGGCGCGCGCCTACCGGCCGGCGCCGGCGCCGGCCGGCGTCGGCGCCGCCACGCCGGCGCCGCGCAGCCTGGCCGGCGCCCGCTCGCTGCGCGAGCTGGCCGACGAGCTCTCGGCCCACGCCGCGGCCGATGCCGGCAACGATCCCACGGTCGTCTCCGAGTCGGACAACACGCTGGTGCGGCTGGTCAACCGGCTGATCGCCGACGCGATCGCGCTGCGCGCCTCGGACATCCACATCGAGACCGCCGAGGCGCCGCGCCCGGTGGTGGTGCGGCTGCGCATCGACGGCGAGCTGCAGCGCCACCTGGAGCTGCCGGCGCAGGTGCGCTTCGCGCTGGTGGCGCGGCTGAAGATCATGGCCGAGCTGGACATCGCCGAGCACCGCAAGCCGCAGGACGGCAAGATCGACTTCGCGCGCTTCGGCGGCCCGCATGTCGAGCTGCGCATGGTCACCGTGCCCACCTCGCGCGGGCTCGAGGACGTGGTGCTGCGCCTGCTCTCGGGCCTGAAGCCGATGCCGCTGGACGCCATCGGCCTGAGCGCGCGCAACCTCCAGGCGCTGCGCGGCGTGATGGGCAAGGCCTACGGCCTGGTGCTGATCTGCGGCCCCACCGGCTGCGGCAAGACGACCACGCTGCACTCGGTGATGCGCGAGCTCAACGACGACCGGCGCAAGATCTGGACCGCCGAGGACCCGGTGGAGATCACGCAGGAGGGCCTGCGCCAGGTGCAGGTCAACCCGCGCATCGGCTGGACCTTCGCCGCGGCGATGCGCACCTTCCTGCGCGCCGACCCCGACGTCATCATGATCGGCGAGATGCGAGACGAGGAGACCGCGCGCATCGCGGTCGAGGCCTCGCTGACCGGGCACCTGGTGATGAGCACGCTGCACACCAACTCGGCGCCGGAGAGCATCACGCGGCTGCTCGAGATCGGCCTCGATCCGTTCATGTTCTCCGACTCGCTGCTGGCCGTGCTGGCGCAGCGCCTGGTGCGCCGGCTGTGCACGCACTGCCGGGTGCCCGAGCCGCTGGACGACCGCGCGGTGGAGTCGATGGCGCACCAGTACCTGGCCAGCAGCAACGGCGTCGGGCCGCCGGCCGGGCAGCTGGTGGAGCGCTGGCGCCGCGAGCACGGCGACACCGAGGGCCGGCTGCGCCTGTGGCGCCGCCACGGCTGCCCGCAGTGCGAGGGCAGCGGCTACCGCGGCCGCCTGGGCCTGCACGAGCTGATGGTCTCCGACGAGCGGCTGCGCGAGCGCATCCGCCACCGCGCCTCGGCCGCCGAGCTGCAGGCGGCCGGCCTTGCATCGGGCATGGTCACGCTGCGCCAGGACGGCATCGAGAAGGCGCTGGCCGGCGACACCGACCTGGCCGAGGTGCTGGCCGCGGCCAACCAGTGAGCGCCGCGGCTTGAGCGCCATCGATCCCCCGCCCGGCCCGGCCCTGCTGCCGCTGCCCCTGCTGGCCCAGGCCGGCGAGGCCGTCGCCGCGGCGGCCGCTCGGCTGCAGGCCGCCTGGCCCGGCGCGCCGGCGGCCGCCGGGGCCGAGATCGGCGCGCTGGAGGAGCTCGGGCTGCAGCTGCAGGCCGCCGCGCGCGTGCTCGCCGGCCCGGCCGGCGCGCGCCCGGAACCCGTGGACCTCGGCGTGGCCGCCTTGCAGGCACGCGCCGAATGGGCGCGCAGCTTCGCGCGCGCCGGCGCCCGCTGGAGCGGGCCCGACCAGGGCATCGAGGTCCTGACCAACGCGCCGGTGCTCAAGCTGCTGCTGGACCTGGCGCTGGGGCATGCGCTCGGGCTCGGGTCCGCGGTCCGCGTGGACGTGCTGCTGCGCGGCCAGCCGGCGCGGGCGACGCTGGCCATCGCCGTCGCGCGGCCCGGCGGCGGGCTGTTCCAGGTGCGTCCCGGCGAGGCCGCGGAGCTGCACTGGCAGCTGCTGACGCTGCTGGCGCCCCACGCCGGCGTCGTCGCCGAGCGCCAGGTGCAGGCGCAGGCCGTGGAGCTGACGCTGGCCTGGCCGCCGGCGGTGTCCGGCCCGGGCGCGCCGGCGCTGCAGCCGCTGCCCGAGCCGGCCGCGCCGCCGCCCACGCTGCCCACACTGCCCACCACGCCGCTGCCCCCTGGCCTGCGCGTGCTGCTGCTGGAGCCGCACGAGCCCACGCGCGTGCTGGCCGAGCGCCTGATGGCC
>CAZUPH010000295.1:0-3861 GCA_964621995.1 uncultured Rubrivivax sp.
GGCTCGCGGAGCGACCGCAGGTGGCGTTGGTGGTCGAGCATCGCCGTCGGCTGCTGCACCGGTGCGCCGCCGATCCACCAATGCGCCGCGGGAACGGGTTCGAACACCACCGCCGTCACGGCCTCGCGTTTTTCCAGCGTGTCGACGGTCAGCGCGGTCAGCGCCTCGGCCAGGCGCTGCTGCACCGGTCCGGACGGCAGCGGCGCGAGCTTGACGGTCAGGATGGGCATCTCAGGCCTCCCGCACCAGCGGCCCCGGCGCGACCGCGCCGCGCAGTGCGGCGCGCCACAGCGATCGCGTACCGTGGGCGATCCAGGCCGCCGCGTCGCGCAGCGCCTGCCGGCGCAGCGCATGCGCTTCGCGCCTGGCATGCTCGAACAGCGCCTGGTGTTGTTGCGGGCTGAGGTGGCTCAACGGGGAGAAGTTGGTGTCCATGAGGCACTCCTGAGAAGGTGATGTCACTCTAGGCAGCCGCGCCCGCGCCGGAAACGGCACGCGCTTCAAAAGGGCCTTGCACGCGCTGCAAAGCCGATGCGCCTACGATGCGCGCCATGGAGGGGCTGGCGCTCGACGACCTGAAGCTGTTCGCCCGCGTCGCGGCGCTGGGCACGCTGTCGGCCGTGGCACGCGAGCGCGACGTGCCGGTGAGCCAGGTGTCGCGCGCGCTGGCGCGCCTGGAGAAGACCTGCGGCGCGCGCCTGATCCACCGCTCGACGCATGGCCTGGCACTCACCGCGGAGGGCGAGACCTTTCTCGACTACTGCCAGCGCATTGCCGGCACGCTGGAGGACCTGGAGGCCGACTTCGCGACCAAGGCGCGCGAGGCCAGCGGCCTGGTGCGCGTGGCGGCCAGCACGGTGATCGCGCAGTACCTGCTGCTGCCGAGCCTGGCGGGCCTGAACGCGCGCCACCCGCGGCTGCGCGTCGAGCTCGAGGTCAGCGACCGGCTCGTTGACATGGCGCGCGAGGGCATCGACATCGCGATCCGCACCGGCACGGCACTCGCCGACACCATGGTGGCGCGCCAGATCGGCCACCTCGGGCGCGCGATCTACGCGTCACCGGCCTACGTGGCGCAGCATGGCCTGCCGACGCACCCGGCGGAGCTGCGCCAGCACCGGCTGATCGCCAATACCGCGGCGCCGCACCTGAACCACTGGACCTTCGTCGTCGACGGCCAGCCGCTCAAGCTGCCGATCGAGGGCTTCTGGCGCAGCAACGACACCGGCATCGTCGCCAACATGGTGCTCGCGGGCCTGGGCATCGGGCGCCTGTCGACGCTGGTGTCCGACCCGATGGTGGCGCAGCAGCGCCTCGTGCGCGTGCTGCCGGGCTTCGTCGACCCGCAGCCGGTGCCGATCTACGCCGTCACCGCGAGCGCGCGCCAGCGCCTGCCGAAGATCAAGGCCTGCATCGACTACTGGGCCGAGTGGATCGGCCGCAGCGAGACGGCGCCGCGTACGCCTACGCCGACAACAGCGAAGCCACGCGCGCGCCGATCGCCAGCGACGCGGTGAGCCCCGGCGACTCGATGCCGAGCAGGTTCACGAGGCCGGGCGCGCCGTGCGCCGAGGGTCCGTCGATGCGGAAGTCCGCCGCCGGCTCGCCCGGGCCGACGAGCTTGGGCCGAATGCCGCTGTAGGCGGGCGCGAGCGCCCCGTCGGGCAGGCCCGGCCAGTAGCGGCGGATGTCGCTGGCAAAGCCGGCGAGGCGCGAGGCATCGACCGCGTAGTCCTCGGGCGCGCCTTCGGGCAACCAGTCCACGTCCGGCCCGAAGCGGCCCTGGCCGCCGAGGTCGAGCGTGAAGTGAATGCCCAGCCCGGCGCGGTTGTGCATCGGGTAGACCAGGCGCGAGAACGGCGCGCGGCCGGCGAGCGCGAAATAGTGGCCGCGGCACCAGCGCGTGCGCGGCACGTGCTGCGCATCGAGCCCGTCGATGCGCGACGCCACCGTGCTTGCGTGCAGGCCGGCGGCGTTGACCAGCATGCGCGAGCGCAGGCGCATCGGCTCGGCACCGCCCACCTGCACGTCAAACCCGTCCGGCGTGACGGCCGCGCGCTCGAACGGACTGTGGAACGCGAACGCCGCGCCATGGTCCTCCGCCTCGCCCTGCAGCGACAGCATCAGGCCGTGGCTGTCGACGATGCCGGTAGACGGCGAATGCAGCGCGGCGACGCAGCGCACGGCCGGCTCCATCGCGCGTGCGGCCGCGCCGTCGATCAGCACCGCGTCGTCGACGCCGTTGCTGCGCGCCTGCGCATGCAGCGCCTCGAGCGCAGGGACTTCCTCCTCGTTCACCGCCACCACCAGCTTGCCGCAGCGCCGGTGCGCGAGGCCGCGCTCGGCGCAATGCGCGTACAGGCGCGCTCGGCCCTCGACGCAGAGCTGCGCCTTCCGCGAGCCGGGCGCGTAGTACAGCCCGGCGTGGATGACCTCGCTGTTGCGAGCGCTGGTCGCCGTGCCGATGCCCTCGGCGGCGTCGATCACGATCACCTCGCGCCCCGCACGCGCCAGTTCGCGCGCGACGGCCAGACCGATCACGCCGGCGCCGACGACCAGCGCGTCGACGCGGTCCATCGTGCGCTTAGAGCCCCAACCCTTCGTCGCAGCCCAGGTGCAGGTTCATGCACTGCACCGCCGCGCCGCTCGCGCCCTTGCCGAGGTTGTCCTCGCGCGCAATCAGGATGCACTGCTGCGCATCGGCGAACACGAAGATGTCGATGCGGTTGGTGTCGTTGCTGCCCTGCACGTCGAAGAAGTTCGGCTCGGCCAGCGACGGGTCGGCCGGCGGCATGACGCGGATGAAGCGTTCGCCTTCGTAGTGCTTCTGGTAGGCGCGCACCAGCGCCGCGGCGTCGGTGCCGGGCTTCAGTTGCGAGAAGTGCAGCGGCACGCTGACCGCCAGGCCCTTCAGGAACGGCCCGACGATCGGCATGAACACCGGCTTCGTCGTCAGCCGGCTGTAGGCCATCATCTCCGGCACATGCTTGTGCGCGAGCTTCAGGCCATAGGGCCGCGGCGCGTCGAGCACCGCGCTGCGCCCGGCAGCCTCGTACTCCTCGATCATCTTCTTGCCGCCGCCGGAGTAGCCGGTGATCGAGGTCGCCGTCACCGGCAGGCTCTGCGGCACGATGCCGGCGTCGACCAGCGGCCGCAGCAGCGCGATGAAGGCGGTGGAGTGGCAGCCCGGGTTGGCGATGCGCTTCGCCTTGCGCAGCGCTTCGCGCTGGCCTGGGGCGAGCTCGGGGATGCCGAAGGTCCAGCCCGGTGCGACGCGGTGCGCGGTGCTGGCGTCGATGACGCAGGTGTTGGGGTTGTTCACCAGCGCGACAGCCTCGCGCGCCGCCGCGTCGGGCAGGCACAGGAAGGCGACGTCGGCGGCATTGAGCAGGCGGGCGCGCTCGGCCGGGTCCTTGCGCTTGTCCGGGTCGATCTTCAGCAGCTCGATGTCGCTGCGCGCGGCCAGGTACTCGTGGATGCGCAGGCCGGTGGTGCCTTCCTGGCCATCGACGAAGACGACGTGTTGCTTGCCCATGCCCGTAGGATAAGGGAATGCCCCAAGTCTTGCGCGTGCTGCTGCTTCCCGGCTGGCTCGATTCCGGCCCCGACCATTGGCAAAGCCGCTGGGAGGCACTGCACGGCGACCGGCGCGTGGTCCAGAGCGACTGGCTCTGGCCCAAGCGCGGCGACTGGATGGCGCGCCTGGAGGAGGTGCTGCTCGAGGACGAGGCGCCGGCGCTGCTGGTGGCGCACAGCCTGGGCAGCCAGCTCGTCGCCGCCTGGGCCGCGCATTCGCAACACACTGCACGCGTGAGGGGCGCGCTGCTGGTCGCGCCGCCCGACATCGAGCGCGAGGACATG
>CAZUPH010000296.1:0-3821 GCA_964621995.1 uncultured Rubrivivax sp.
CGCTCAAGTTCGGCCGCCTGGCGCGGCGTGCCATGCGCGGCGGCATAGGGCTCGGTGTAGAGCTCGATGCGGTCGGCGCCAATCGCGGCCACGGCGGCCATCGCGCCCGGGTCGGGGTCCATGAACAGGCTGACGCGCACGCCGAGCGCACGCGCCTGCCCCACCAGCGGCGCCACACGCGGCAGGTCGGCGACGGCCCAGCCATGGTCGCTGGTGAACTGGCCTGGCGTGTCGGGCACGAAGGTCACTTGCTGCGGGCGGTGCTCGCGCACGAAGCCCATCAGGTTGTCGAAGGGGTTGCCCTCGATGTTGAACTCGGCCTGCGGCCACAGCCGCAGCAGCGCGGCGAGCTCGGTCACGTCCGCGGCGCGGATGTGGCGACCGTCGGGCCGCGGGTGCACCGTGATGCCCTGCGCCCCGGCCTCGAGGCAATAGGTCGCCGCACGCAGCACGCTCGGGATGCCGAGGTGGCGCGTGTTACGCAGCAGCGCGACCTTGTTGACATTGACCGACAGCGCGCAGCGCGCATGGCGGTCGTGGGCTTCGGGGGCAATCAACGGGTTCATCGGGAGGCGGTGGTCAGGGCCTGAAGCTCGCGCACCAGGTCGCGCGTGCGCAGGCGGGCGCTGCCCAGATGGTACGCAAGCCATTGCCGCAGCTGGCGCCGCAGCGCCGGCTCGCAGGCGCGGCAGGCCGCGCGCAGGGGGCCGAGCTCGCGTGCGGCCAACGCGGCCTGCAGCGCCAGACAGTCGCTGCCGGCCAGCGTGCCGTCCTCGTCCGGCGACACCACGAGCCCCGCCTCGGGGCGCAGCTGGTAACGCCGAGCGGCGTCCAGCGGCACCAGCGTGGCCGTGACGCGCGCCAGGTCCGGCAGGTGGCCCGTCTCGGCCAGCAGCACCAGCTCGAAGGCACGCAGCGCGGCGGGTTCATCGGCGCCGCCGAGCCAGGGCAGCGTGTCGGCATAGGCCTCCCAGAGCGCCGGATGCGGGTCGTCGCGCGCGAGCAGCTTGAGCAGCAGCTCGTTCAGGTAGAAGCCGGCCAGCAGCGCCTCGCCGCCGCGTGGCGCCGGACCGCCCGCCCACTCGGCCGCGCGCAGGTTGTGCACTTCGCTGGCCGACTCGTCGCGAGACGGGCGGGCGAACGAGACGGCGATGCGCTGGAACGGCATCAGCACCGCGCGCAGCTGCGAGGTCGGCCGCTTGGCGCCCTTGGCCGCCACCACCACGCGACCGGCATCGCGCGTGAAGAGGTCGACGATCAGGCTCGACTCGCTCCAGTCGTACTGGTGCAACACATAGGCCGCCAGCGGCGTGGCAGCGCCGCGCGCCCTCATGCCGGCGTGCCGAGCGCGCACAGCGTGTCGAGCGCGGCGCGGCAGGCACCTTGGTCGTCGGCGCCGAGGCGGTCGAACGCCGCACGCGCGGCGGCTACATGGTGGTCGCGTGCCGAGGCGTCGCCACGCGCGTGCTGCACGCGGGCCAGCGCCTCGTGGCCGAAGAAGTGCTCGAACGGCGGTGCGTCGTGAGCGATGCAGGCCGCGACGCACTGGGCCGCATGGCGCAGCGCCTCGTCCAGGCGCCCAGCCGACAGGTTGGCCAACGCCAGACCATAGTCGGCGCGCTCGATCTCGAGCCAGGTGCCCGCCCGCGACCAGTGCGTACGGCTTGCCGCCGCGATGTCGAGCATGGCAGCCGTCTCGGCGGCACTGCGCGCGGCGCCGCGGTCGTGCAGTTCCCAGGCCATGTTGTTGCAGGCCACGGCGAGCGGGCGGTGGTCGGCCGCCGTCGCCTCCGGCAGGTCCGCCAGGCGCTGACGCGCCGCGGCGATCAACGCCAGCGCACGATCGCTCTGGCCGCGGCCGACGCAGATCGCCGCCGCGCTGCTCTGCGCCCGCACGGCCTCGGCCGGGGCGAAGTCCGCCATCGGCGCGGCCACCCCCTGCGCCAAACTCAGCGCCGCGCGGCCGACGCGCAGCTCAGAACGTGCGGCCGGATCGCGCGCCAGCGGATGGCCCTCGAGTGCGGCGAGGCGCCAGCGCCCGTCCTCGAAGCGGCCGAGGTGCTCGCCGAGCAGGTGCACCACCAGGCGCGCCAGCGCGCTGATCTGGGCGGCTGTCGTCGGCGCGGGGGTGTCGGTCCGCAGGCGTTGCGCGACGGCGTCGGGCGCGTCGGCATGTTCGGCCCAGGCACGGGCCATGAAGGCCTCGAACGGCTCGGCCGACGCCTCACTCGTAGCCATAGCTGCGCAGGTGTTCCTCGTTGCTGGCCCAGCCCGTGCGCACCTTGACCCACAGCTCGAGGAAGACCCTGGCTTCGAGCAGGCGCTCGAGCTCCTGGCGCGCCTCGCTGCCGATGCGCTTCAGGCGCTCGCCGCCCTCGCCGATGATCATGCCCTTGTGCGCCTCGCGCTCGACGACGATGGTGGCGGCGATGCGGCGCAGCTCGCCTTCTTCCTCGAACTTGTCGATCACCACGGTCGAGGTGTAGGGCAGTTCGTCGCCGGTAAGGCGGAACAGCGTCTCGCGGATCAGCTCGCTGGCCAGGAATCGCTCGCTGCGGTCGGTCAGCGTGTCCTCGTCGTAGAACCAGGCCTGCTCGGGCAGATGGGGGGCCACGATGTCGAGCAGGCGCTTGGCATCGGCCTCCTTCGTCGCCGACAGGGGCACGAACTCTGTGAAGTCGCGCCGCTGGCGCATCTGCGCCAGCCAGGGCAGCACGTCGTCGCGACGCTTGACCGCGTCGAGCTTGTTGGCCACCAGCAGCACCGGCTTGCCTTCGGGCAGCAGGGCCAGCACCTTGGCGTCGTCGAGCGTGAACTTGCCGGCTTCGACCACGAAGAGCACCACGTCCACGTCGGACAGCACACCGCGCACGGTGCGGTTGAGCGTGCGGTTCAACGCGCTGCCGTGGCGCGTCTGGAAACCCGGCGTGTCGACGAAGACCGCCTGCGCCGCGCCCTCGGTACGGATGCCGGTGATGCGGTGGCGCGTGGTCTGCGCCTTGTTCGAGGTGATGCTGATCTTCTGCCCGACCAGTGCGTTGAGCAGCGTGCTCTTTCCGACGTTGGGCCGGCCGACGATGGCCACCAGGCCGCAGCGCTGCGGCGACGCCGCGGGCACGTTCATGTTCAGGTTCGCAGCGGCCCGTCCGGCCGGTCGCTCGCCTTGAGATGGTCGAGCATGCGGCGCGCGGCGTCCTGCTCGGCGGCGCGCCGCGACTTGCCCTCGCCTTGCTCGGCGAGGCCCAGCGCGGCAACGGCACATTCGACGTCGAAGGTCTGTGCATGCGACTGCCCGCGCGTGGCCACGATGCGGTAGGCCGGCACCGGCAGCTTGCGCGCCTGCAGCCACTCCTGCAGCTCGGTCTTCGGATCCTTGCTCCAACTGTCGATGCCAGTGCCGGCGATGACCTCGCCGAAGAGGCGCTGTACCAGCGCCTGCGCCGCCGCGTAGCCGCCGTCGAGGAAGGTGGCGCCGATCAGCGCCTCGAGCGCGTCGGCCAGGATCGACGGCCGCGCCGCGCCGCCGCCGCGCGCCTCTCCTTCGGACAGACGCAGCACCTCGGAAAGACCGATGCCCAAGGCCGCGCGGGCCAGGCTGTCTTCGCGCACGAGGTGCGCGCGCACGCGCGTCAGGTCACCCTCGTCGGAACCGGCGAAGCGCTCGTAAAGCAGTGCCGAGACGGCGGTCTGCAAGACCGCATCGCCAAGGAACTCGAGGCGCTCGTTGTGCTCGGCGCCAGCGCTGCGGTGCGTCAATGCGCGCTGCAGCAAGGCGGGATCGGCGAAGCGCAGTCCGAGGCGCTGCTGCAGGGCGAACAGAC
>CAZUPH010000297.1:0-3782 GCA_964621995.1 uncultured Rubrivivax sp.
GCCGTCCACCGCGACGGCGACGCGCGCGCTGCCGCCGCGCGGCGCCCACTCGGCCAGGGCCGGCAGCAGCCGGACCACCGGCGCCAGGGCCGCGAGCTGATCCGCCCGCAGCTCGGCGCGCAGGCGGTCGGCACCGCCGGCGCCGGCGGGGTCGCCGCGGCCGTCGAGCACGAGCTGGTTGCCGCCGAGCGTGACCTCGCCCTGCAGCGAGGCGGCGGTCGGCGCCGTCGCGCGTGTGTAGCCCAGGTGCAGGTCGGCCGCCAGCGGCACGCCGGCCAGGCGCGAGTCGCTCACGCGCAGCGTGCCGTTGCCGGCCACGCGCTGCAGCACCGCGATGGCCGGCTGGCCGGCGGCGTCGCCGGGCACGCGCGCGTCCAGCGTCCACGCGGCGTTGAGCCGGTGCGGACCGCGGCGCCAGGCCGAGCCGGCCTCGCCCGGCCACCAGGGCACGGGGTCGAAGTCGGCGAGGCGGCCTTCGGTCTGCAGCTGCCATTCACTGTCCGCGCTGCCCGCGGCACCGCGGCCCAGCCGCTGCAGCGTCGCGGTCAGTTCGGCCACCGCCGCGCCGCTGGCCAGGCGCACGCCGGACAGCTGCAGCCGGCGGTCGTCGGCGCGGCCCTCCATCGTCAGCCGCACCGGCTGCGGCGCGGCGTCCAGGCGGCCGCTCAGGTCCAGCGTCCAGCGCAGTTCGGGCGCCGGCGCCGCGCCGCTGGCCGCGGGGTCGGGCGAGGGCAGGCCGCGCACGCTGGCCGACACCGGGCCGGCCAGCGTCATCGCCGCGGCGCGGCCGTCCAGGAACTGCGGCCGCAGCCCGAGCACCTCGGTGTCGAGGCTCAGCACGTTGCCTTCCCAGAGGGCGCGGCCGCTCACGGTGCCGGCCGCCGTGGTGGCGTCGGCCAGCGCGAGCTCGAAGCGCGTGGCCTCGACGCGGTCGCGGCGGTCGAGCTGCCCGCGCAGTTCGACGGCCAGCCGGCGCAGCGGCAGCCGGCCTTCGTTCCAGCGGCCGGGCAGCGCGTTGTCCATCGTCACGGTGGCCGACAGCGGGGCGTCGAGCGCGCTGCTGCGCAGCTCGACGCGGCCAGCCAGGCGCGTCTGCGGCGCCTGCGGCGACAGCGCGGCGAGGTCCAGCGCCTGCGTGCTGGCCGTCAGGTCGCCCAGCGGCCAGGCCGCGAAGGGGCGCAGCTCGGCGCGCAGGTCGGCCTCGGGCGCCGGGTGACGGCCGCGCGGCACGCCGCGCAGCGTGGCGCGGGCCTCGAAGCGCGCGAGCTCGCCGCGCGCCGACAGCGTCGCCGCCCAGGGCGGGGCGTCGCCGCCGGCGACCGGTGCCAGCGTGGCCTCCAGCGCCAGCGGCAGCGGGCCACTGTGGCCCAGCCGGCCCTGGGCGCTGAAGGCCAGGCCCTGCCAGGTGGTGGCGGCGCGCGCGACGCTGAAGCCGCCCTCCGGGCCGGGGTCGACGGTGAAGTCCTCCAGCCGCAGCGCCAGCAGCGGCGCCAGCGCGCCGATCACGAGCTCGCCGATCTCGGCCCGCGCCACCGTCAGCGTCAGCGGCACGCGCAGGTCCTGAGGCACGACCAGCGGGGTGGGGTCGCGGCTGGGCTCGATGCCGACCACGACGCGCCGCGCCGCGAGTTCGCGCGCCGTCAGCCCGACCCAGGCGTGCTCGTCGGGCCGCCAGCGCCACTGCAGGCCCTCGGCGCGCAGGTCCTCGACGAGCACCGACAGCCGCCCGCCGGCCCAGCGCACCTGCACGCGGTCGGCCGCGAAGCTCTCGCCGAGCAGCGCGCCGCGCCAGCCCTGCACCTGCACCCCGGGCAGGCGCTGCAGCAGCCAGCGGCTGCCGTCCTCGCCCAGCATCAGCCAGCGCGCGCCGGCAGCCAGCATCGCCAGGGCCACCAGCGCCATCAGCAGCACGCCGGCCAGCGGCCACAGCAGCTCCCACGCCGCACGCAGCGGCGCCGGGCGGCCCAGGCGCTGCAGCGCGGCGACGCGCCGCGACGGGCGCGGCGGCGGCGGCGCCTGCGGCGCGGGCGGGGGCGTGGTGGCGTCGTCCATCGTGCGCGCGGCCGTCAGAAGGCGATGCCGACGCTGAAGTGCAGCCGCGTCTTGCGCAGCTCGCGGCCGTAGGCCCAGTCCAGGCGCAGCGGCCCGACCGGGCTGCGCCAGCGCACGCCGATGCCCGCGCCCCAGACCGGCTCCAGCGCGCGGAAGCTGTCCGCGGCGTTGCCGGCGTCAATGAAGACCGCGCCCCACAGCGAGGGCATCGAGGCCAGGATGGGCCGCGCGACCTCCACGCTGGCGGTGGCCAGCGCGGTGCCGCCGCCGACCACGCCGCCCGCCAGCGGGCCCAGGCTGCGGTAGCCGTAGCCGCGCACGGATTCGTCGCCGCCGGCGCGCCACTTCTGCGACTCGGGCACGACCATGTTCGAGCGCAGGAAGACCTGCCCGAGCTCCACGCGCGCCTGCCCGTACCAGGTGCTGCCCAGCGGCAGGTAGCCGGTCAGGCGGCCGTAGGCGCGCGTGAAGTAGCCGCTGGCCGCGTCGGTGCCGTGCGAGCGCCCGACGCCGGCCTGCCCGGCGAAGCTGAAGCCCTCGGTGGGCAGCACCACGCTGTCGAGCTGCCGCCACACGCCGTGGTAGTTGTACGAGACCGCGAAGGCGTCGCGGCGCGTGCCGCCGAAGGGCCGGCGCGACGAACGCTCGGCCTCGACGAAATACAGCCGCTCGATGCGCCCGGTGTCCTGCGTGCGGCCCAGGCGCAGACGCTGCGACAGCACGGCGTCGGAGCTGGACTCCAGGCGCTCGATCGCCACGCCCAGCAGGTTGCGGTACAGGTTCTCGTTCGGGTGCGTGGACAGCTCGCCGTCCCAGGCCTGGCGCTTGGCGCCCCACTCCACCTGGTTGACCGAGGTCACCGCCCAGCCGAAGACGCGCCGCCAGACATGCTCGACCGAGGCCCGCGGGCCGACGTTGGCGCTGACCCCCACGCCCACCGTGTACACCTGCAGCGGGGCTTCGCGCAGTCGCACGCTGACGCGGGCCTCGTCGGCCTGCGCGGGGTCCGGGTCCAGCGTGACGCTGACGCCCTCGAACAGGCCGGTCTTCTGCAGCCGCTCCTGGAAGTCCAGCACCATCGTCTCGGTGACCGGCGCGCCGCGCGGCGTGGCCAGCAGGTTGAGCACCGTGGCCTGGTCCTGCGCGACCAGGCCCTCGATCGACAGGCTGCCCAGGCGGAACAGCGGGCCGCTGTCGGCGACGAGGAACAGGCGCACCTCGTTCTTCGCGACGTCGACGTCGGCGGCGGTGCCGCTCCAGTTGGCGGTCACGTAGCCGGCGGCGCGCAGCGCGGCCAGCGTGGCGGCCTTCGCGTCGCTCCAGTCGGGATTGCGGAAGGCGGCGCCCGGGGGCAGCGCCCAGGCCGCACGCAGCTGGGCCAGCGTGGCCGCCGCGTAGGCGTCGCCGGCCGCGGCGGCGCGCTCCAGCGGGCCCTCGACCTCCAGCGTCACGCGCGAGATGGCGGCGCGCTCGCCGGGCTGCACGATCAGGCGCACGAGCTCGGGCCCGCCGTCGGCCGGGCGGCCCTGGCGCTCCATCGTCACGACGGGCCGGAAGTGGCCCTCGGTCTGCAGCAGTTCGCGCACCTGCAGCGGCGCGGCGTCGATCAGGCGCGACCATTCGCTGTCGTCGACCTCCTCGCGCGCGAGGCCGCCCAGGCGCACCAGGTCGAGGTGGCGCTCCAGCAGCGTGCGCAGGTTGGCGGGGGCGTCGATCTCGAGCAGCACGCC
>CAZUPH010000298.1:0-3703 GCA_964621995.1 uncultured Rubrivivax sp.
GCTGAGCCTGTCGAAGCGCTCGCTCGAGCCGTTCGCGCTGAGCCTGTCGAAGCGCCCGCCCGAACCGTTCGGGCTGAGCCTGTCGAAGCCCAGAGGACCACGGGCGCTTCGACAGGCTCAGCGCGAACGGTTGTGTGCCATGTCCGCAACGCGCCGCAAGCCGCCGGTACCCGGGCGGTCCTCACCTCAGCCTTGCCGCTCCAGGAAAGTCGCGCGCACGTCCAGCGACGAACGCCGGCCGAGGTCGCTGCGGTGCGCCTGCAGCCAGCGTTCGGCGGCGTCGCGGCCCAGGCCGCGCAGGCGCAGCAGGAAGGAACGCTCGGTGTTGAGCTTGCTCGAGGGCGGCAGCGGCGCCATGCCCTCGTCGTCGGCCACCATGTGCAGCCGCAGGTCCTTGTAGCGGCTGGTCTCGACGCGGCCCTCGGACACCAGCTTGTGCACGAAGGCGATCGCACGCAGCTCGCCCACCAGCCCGGCGTTGAAGGTGATCTCGTTGACGCGGTCGGCGATCTCGTCGGCGGTGGCCGGCAGCTGTGCACGCTCCAGCGGGTTGATGCGCACCAGCACCAGGTCCAGCGCCGCGGTGCGGTAGATCAGCGGCCACAGTGCCGGGTTGCCGCTGTAGCCGCCGTCCCAGTAGGGCTCGCCGTCGATGTGCACGGCACGGAACAGCTGCGGCAGGCAGGCCGAGGCGAGCAGCGCGTCCACGCTCAGGTCGCTGCACGAGAATACGCGCGGCTGCCCGGTGCGCACCGAGGTCGCGGTGACGAAGACCGCCACCGGCGCGCGCCGCAGCTCGGCCGGCCGCACGTGGCGCTGCACGACATCGCGCAGCGGGTCCAGGCCGAGCGGGTTCCACTGGTAGGGGCTCAGCCAGCGCAGCCACTGGCTGGTCCAGGCGTGCAAGGGGTTCAGGTCCGCGGGCCAGGCCAGCGGCCAGGCGCTGCCCAGGTCCACCGCCCAGGGCGTGCCCTGGCCGAAGCAGCGGCCCTGCGACGCGACGTCGTTCCAGAAGGCATCCAGCGCCGCGCGGGCCCCGGCGCGGCCGCCGGTGGCCAGGCCGCAGGCCATCACCGCGGCATTCAGCGCGCCGGCACTGGTGCCGGAGACGCCGTCGAAGACGAGCTCCTCGTCCTCCAGCAGGCGGTCCAGCACCCCCCAGGTGAAGGCGCCATGCGCCCCGCCGCCCTGCAGCGCGAGGTCGATCGGCGGCGGCGCGGACGGGGTCGCGGGGGCAGTGCGTCGTCGGGTGGCCATGGGCCCGAGCGTACCCTGCCGGCATACTGGCGGCATGAGGACACCCGCGATGCCCGCACCGGCGCAGGACCCGTTCGCCGAGCGCATGCCGCCCGCGCGCATGCTGCTGGGCTTGCGCGGGCGCGTCGGCCGGCGCGACTTCTGGCTCTGGGGCCTGGCGCTGCCGGCCGGCCTCGGGCTGCTGCTGGGCGCGCTGGCCGGCATCGCACGGCTGCCGGTGGAAGAGACCGGCCGCGCCGTCAACCTGCTGCTGCTGTGGCCGACCTTCGCGGTGACGGCCAAGCGCTGGCACGACCGCGACCGCTCCGCGTGGTGGACGCTGCTGTGGCTGGTGCCGGTGCTGGGCTGGATCTGGACGCTGGTGGCCTGCGGGCTGCTGCGCGGCACGCGCGGGCCGAACCGCCACGGACCGGATCCGCTGGCCGAACCCTGAGACGCCGGCCGCCGCGGCGTCAGTAGCGCCCCGTGATGCCGGCCACGCGCAGGTAGACGTTGGCGACCCAGGCCACCGCGGCCCGCTGCACCCAGCCGCGCCAGCCGGCGGCCCGCGGCGCTCCGACGACCTCGTGCGAGACCGCGAACGCGGCCTCGAAGCGCTCGGCCAGCGCACGCGCGAACTCGGGGTCGCGCACGACCACGTTGGCCTCCAGGTTGAGCAGCAGCGACAGCGGGTCGATGTTGGAGCTGCCCACCGTGGCCCAGTCGTCGTCCACCAGCGCCACCTTGGCGTGCAGGAAGGCCGGCATGTACTCGAAGATGCGCACGCCGTGGCCCTGCAGCTCGGCGTACAGGGCACGCGCGGCCAGCGCCGCGATGCGGTAGTCCACCTTGCCTTGCAGCAGCAGCCGCACCTGCACGCCGCGCCGGGCCGCCCGGCGCAGCGCGCGGCGGAAGGCGCGCCCGGGGTAGAAGTAGGGCACCGCGAGGTCCACGCGCCGGTGCGCGCGGCGGATCGCCTCGACGTAGCTGCGCTCGATGGCGCGGCGCTGGCGCAGGTTGTCGCGCACGACGAAGGCGGCGCGCATCGGGCTCGTGTCGCCCTCCTCGGGCAGCACCGCGGCGCCGCGCAGCTGTCGCAGCAGCGTCATCGCCTCGTTGACCGGCGCGGTGCTGCGCGCCAGCACGCGCACCTCCTCGCGCCAGGCGCGCGAGAGGTGGGCACGCGCCCACATCGCGCGTGCCGCCGATTGCACCGACTGCACCAGCGGCCCGCGCACCTGCACCGCGAAGTCCAGCCGCGGCGCGTCGCTGGAGCCGTGGTTGAGGTCGTTGCGGTCGTCGATGATGTTGATGCCGCCGACGAAGCCGACCGCCTCGTCGCAGGCGCACAGCTTCTGGTGCAGGCGGCGCAGCTGACCCGGCTGCAGCCAGGCATACCAGCGGTCCAGCGGCCGGAAGACCTCCAGCCGCACCGCGCTGCCGGCGAACAGCGCGCGCACATGTGCCATCGACGCGATGGAGCCGAAGCCGTCGACGACCACGTGCACCGCGACCCCGCGCGACGCCGCGTCGCGCAGCGCGGCGGCCACCCGCTCGGCTGCGCCGTCGTGGTGGAAGATGTAGGTGGCCAGCCAGACCTCGCGCTCGGCCGCGGCGATGGCCGCGCACATGGCCGGGAAGAGCTGGTCGCCACCTTCCAGCAGCTCGACGCGGTTGCCGCCCACGAAGCGCGGCGCCGGCACGGCGGTCCACGCGCGCAGCCGAGCGAGTTCCTCGCCGGCCGGCATCAGTCGGGTTCCAGCTCCGCCACCAGCGGCAGGTGGTCGGACATGCGGGCCCAGGCAATGCCGCGCGGCACCATCGTCGAGCGGCACTCCAGCCCGCGCAGGTAGAAGCGGTCCAGCGCGAAGACCGGCGCCAGCGACGGGAAGGTCAGCGTGTCGGTGCGGCGCGCGCCCGGCGCCGAGGCGCGCGCCAGGCCGACCTCGCGCATCGGGCCGTCGAGCTTCTCGCCCCAGTCGTTGAAGTCGCCGGCGACGACCAGCCGCTCGCCGCGCGGCACCTCGCGCTGGATGAACTCCGCCAGCCGCTGCACCTGGCGCACGCGGCTGCTGTGCACCAGCCCGAAGTGCACGACCACCGCGTGCACGGTCAGGCCGTTCCAATGCACGGGCACGTGCAGCAGGCCGCGCTGCTCGAAGCGGTGGTCGCTGACGTCGTGGTGGCCGGCCTCGCCGATCGGCCAGCGCGACAGCAGCGCGTTGCCGTGCTCGCCGTGGCGCGTGACCGCATTCGTGCGGTAGGCGACGTCGTAGCCCTCGGGCGCCAGGTAGTCGGCCTGGCCCTGGGCCGGCCAGCCGAAGCTGCTGCGGTCGAAGCGCCGCGCCTCGCGGTGGTGGAACAGCCGCACCTCCTGCAGGAAGACGAGGTCGGCGTCCAGCGCCTCCACCGCCAGGCCCAGGTTGTGGATCTCCAGCCGCTTGCGCGGGCCGACGCCGCGCACGCC
>CAZUPH010000299.1:0-3676 GCA_964621995.1 uncultured Rubrivivax sp.
TTTGACAGCGGCTCGTCGAACAGGAAGACCTGCGGGTCGCGCACGATGCAGCGCGCGATCGCGACGCGTTGGCGCTGGCCGCCCGAGAGCTGGCGCGGGAAGCGGTCGAGCAGCGGCGCCAGGCCGAGGATCTGCGCCGCCTTGCCGACGCGCTCGTCGATGAAGGCCTTGTCCTTCTTGGCCAGCGCGAGCGAGAAGGCCATGTTGTCGCGTACCGTCATGTGCGGGTACAAGGCAACATTCTGGAACACCATCGCGATGTCGCGTTCCTTCGGCGGCACCTGGTTGACCACCTTGTCGGCGATCGCGACCTCGCCGCCGCTGATGTTCTCCAGCCCGGCCACCATGCGCAGCAGCGTGCTCTTGCCGCAGCCCGAGGGGCCGACCAGCACGGTAAAGGAGCCGTCGGGGATCTCGATCGACACGCCGTGCAGCACGGCGGTCTCGCCGAAGCGCTTGACTACGTTGCGGATGCTGACGCTGGCCATCGTGGGTTGCTGTGGGTTGCGGCGGGCGGTTGCCGGGGCTCGGTCGCAAGTTGTATGATGACCAGATCACCATGTCAATCGCGCTTTCCCCGGCCCCCGCGCAACGCCTGGAAACGGCGCGCCTGTCGGACCGCCTGGCCGCGCTGATCGAGGCGCAGATCGACGGCGGCACGCTTGCCCCGGGTGACCGCCTGCCGACCGAACAGCAACTCGCCGCGGCGCACGGCGTGTCTCGCACCGTGGTGCGCGAGGCCGTGCACCAGCTCAAGAGCCAGGGCCTGGTGCGCTCGCGCCAGGGCTCGGGCGTCTATGTCACCGAGCCGCCGGCGCACCGCGCGCTGGCCTTCGACCCGAAGGTGCTCGAATCGATGGACGCGGTGGTGCAGATGGTGGAGGTGCGGCGCGTGATCGAGGGCGAGATGGCGGCGCTGGCGGCCAGCCGCGCGACGCGCGCCCAGGTGAGCAAGATGAAGCGTCTGCTGGCCTCGATCGACACCATCTCGGCCGAGGGTGGCCTGGCGGTGGACGAGGACCTGGCCTTCCACCGCGCGATCGGCGAGGCCACCGGCAACCCGCAGTTCGTGCGCCTGCTCGGCATCCTGGAGGCCTATCTGCGCGACGCGATGACGGTGACCAAGGGCTACGAGTCGCAGCGCGCCAGCTTCGTGGCCCAGTCGAGACGCGAGCACCTCGCGATCGTTTCGGCCATCGAGGCCGGCAGCCCGAAGGCGGCGCGAGCCGCCGCGATCGAGCACCACCTGAACGGCGAACGGCGGCTGATCATCAGCGGCGCCATCAAGCCCTCGCGCGTCAAGACGCGCCGCTAGACGCCGGGCCCGCAATGCCGCGATTCGCCGCCAACCTGTCGATGCTCTACAACGAGCATGTCTTCCTCGACCGCTTCGCGGCCGCCGCGGCCGACGGCTTCGACGCCGTCGAGTACCTGTTCCCCTACGAGCACCCGGCCGCCGAGCTGGCCGCGCGCCTTTCGGCGCATGGCCTGCAGCAGGTGCTGTTCAACGGCCCGCCGGGCGACTGGGCGCGCGGCGAGCGCGGCCTGGCCTGCCTGCCCGGGCGCGAGGACGAGTTCCGGCGCGGCGTCGCGCGCGCGATCGAGTACGCGCAGGCGCTGCACTGCCCACGCGTGCACCTGATGGCCGGCCTGGTGCCGGCCGGTGCCGAGCGCGCGGCGCTGCAAGCCACTTACGTGGCCAACCTCGCCTGGGCCGCCGCGCAGGCGCGCGACATCGACTTCCTGATCGAGCCGATCAACACGCGCGACATTCCCGGCTTCTTCCTCAACCGCCAGGACCATGCGCACGAGATCGTGCAACTCGTCGGCGCACCGAACCTGAAGGTGCAGATGGACCTCTACCACTGCCAGATCGTCGAGGGCGACCTGGCGAAGAAGGTCGAGGCCTACCTGCCGACCGGCCGCGTCGGCCACTTCCAGATCGCCGGCGTGCCCGAGCGCCACGAGCCCGATGTCGGCGAGCTGAACTACCCCTATCTGTTCGCACTGCTCGACCGCCTCGGCTACGACGGCGCGATCGGCTGCGAGTACCGGCCGCGCGACAGCGGGCCGGGCGGCACCACGGCCGGCCTGGGCTGGCTGCAACCTTACCGACAATGACCCGACTCCTGATCACCGGCGGCGCCGGCTTCATCGGCGCGCGCCTCGCGCGCACCCTGCTCGCCCGCGGCACGCTGGCCGGGCGCGAGATCGAGCAGATCGTGCTGGCCGACCAGTTCGCGCCACCGGAGGACCTGCTCGCAGACGAACGCGTGCGCGCGCTGACCGGCCCGCTGCTCGAGCAATGCGCCGGCTTCGCATCGGCGCGCTTCGACGGCGTGTTCCACCTCGCGTCGGCGGTCAGCGGCGAGTGCGAGCTCGACTTCGACCTCGGCATGCGCTCGAACCTCGACTCGACGCGCGCGCTGCTCGACGCGCTGCGCGCGGCCGGGCATGCGCCGCGCCTGGTGTTCTCGAGCTCGGTCGCGGTGTTCGGCCCCGACCCCGGCAAACCGCTGGCCGACATCGTGGCCGACGACACCCTGCCCGCGCCGCAGACCTCCTACGGCACGCAAAAGCTGATGTGCGAACACCTGATCGCCGACATGACGCGCAAGGGATTCATCGATGGCCGCGCCGCGCGCCTGATGACGGTGACCGTGCGCCCCGGCAAGCCCAACGCCGCCGCGTCCTCGTTCTTCAGCGGCGTGATCCGCGAGCCGCTGGCCGGCGTGGAGTCGGTGTGCCCGGTGGACGCCACGGTGTCGCACCCGGTGTCGTCGCCGGCGCGCACGATCGAAGCGCTGATCGCGGTCTACGAAGCGACACGCGAGCAGCTGCGTGGGCGCCTGGCGCTGAACCTGCCGGCGCTGAACGTGACGGTGCAACGCATGCTGGACGCGCTGGAAACGGTGGCCGGCCCGAAGGTGCGCGCGCTGGTGAAGTTCCAGCGCGATGAGCGTATCGCCGGCATCGTGGCCAACTGGCCCAAGGGCGCGAGCGCGGCGCGCGCCAATGCGCTCGGCCTGACAGGCGACAGCTCGTTCGAGGACATCGTGCGCCAGTACATCGCGGACTGCCGCGCGCGCCCGGACGCCCACCTCACTCTCAAAGGATTGGACTCGTGAGCAACCAGATCGATCTGCAGGGCCGCGTCGCGGTCGTCACCGGCGGCGCGCAGGGCATCGGCTTCGCCGTGGCGCAACGCTTCGCCGCCTCGGGCGCGAAGGTGGTGCTGTGGGACATCGACGAGCCGCTGCTGGCCAAGGCCAAGGCGACGCTCGGCGCCGCGGCGTCGACCGCACGCGTCGAACTCACCGACGCCGAGCTCGTCGCGCAGGCCGCGGCAGCCGTCGTCGCGACGCATGGCCGCATCGACATCCTGGTCAACAACGCCGGCATCACCGGCGGCAACGGCAGCACCTGGGAACTCTCGCCCGAGATCTGGCGCCGCACGGTGGAGGTGAACCTCGTCGCGCCCTACCTCACCTGCCGCGCGATCGTGCCGGCGATGCTCAAGCAGGGCTACGGCCGCATCGTCAACGTGGCCTCGGTGGCCGGCAAGGAAGGCAACCCGAACGCGAGCCACTACAGCGCCAGCAAGGCCGGCCTGATCGCGCTGACGAAGTCGCTGGCCAAGGAGACGGCGCAGAAGGGCGTGATCGTCAACGCGGTC
>CAZUPH010000300.1:0-3659 GCA_964621995.1 uncultured Rubrivivax sp.
CTCGAACTCGCACAGCTTTCGCCACTACCCCCTCAAGATAGCGTGTCTACCAATTCCACCACGTCGGCACGACGTCACTTCGATCCGCAGCCTGTCCGGTTTGCATGAGGAAGGCGCTCCCCGGACAGCCCAGAATTCTAGCCCCAAAAGAGGGGGTTCCCCCCGCGGCGCGCGGGCGTTCGCGAGGGCCCTGCGCGTGGGCACGAGCGCGGACCTTGCGATGGCGCAAGGTTCTTCGTGCCGCGCCCAGCGCGCGCTGCGTCAGCGCGACGCGGCGTTGGCCGGCGCGGGGATCGCCGCGGCCGGCGCCGAGGCCGCGGCACCGGTGGCCGTGGGCGTGGCCGGCGCGGTGGCCGGCGCCGTGCCCGGGATCGCGCCGGGGATCGCCCCCGGGATCGCGCCCGTGGCCGGCTCGCTCGCCGCCGAGGCCGGGCGGTCCAGCACGCTGCTGCCTTCGCGGCTGCCCATGCTGATGTCGCTGCCCAGGTAGGCCAGCGCCAGCGTGCACAGGAAGAAGACGGTGGCCAGCGCCGCGGTGGAGCGCGACAGGAAGTTGGCGCTGCCGGTGGCACCGAACAGGCTGCCCGAGGCGCCGCCGCCGAAGCTGGCGCCCATGTCGGCGCCCTTGCCGTGCTGGATCAGCACGAGGCCGATCATCGCCAGCGCCGACAGCAGCTGCACGGCCAGGATCAGGGTGAACCAGATCTGCATGATGGATGGGTCTCCGAAAGGGGGTGTCGTGCGCCGCGTTCAGCCCGCGGCGCGGCAGATGGCAATGAAGTCGGCGGCCTTCAGCGAGGCCCCGCCGATCAGCCCGCCGTCGATGTCGGCTTGCGCGAACAGCGTGGCGGCGTTGTCCGCCTTCACGCTGCCGCCGTAGAGGATCTTCATGCGCTCGGCGCCGCCGGTGGCGGCCTGCAGCTGCGCGCGCAGCACCGCGTGCACGGCCTGCGCCTGCTCGGGCGTGGCGGTGCGGCCGGTGCCGATGGCCCACACGGGCTCGTAGGCGACGACCATCTCGGCCGCGCAGTGCGCCAGGCGGTGGATCACCACCGAGAGCTGGCGCTTGACCACGTCCTCGGTCTGGCCGGCCTCGCGCTGCGCCAGCGTCTCGCCGACGCAGACGATGGGCGTGACGCCGCGCGCCAGCGCGGCCTGCGCCTTCTCGGCGACGAGTTCGTCGCTCTCGCCGTGGTAGGCGCGGCGCTCGCTGTGGCCGACGATGGCGTAGCGGCAGCCGCATTCGGCCAGCATCGCCGCCGAGACCTCGCCGGTGTAGGCGCCCTGCTCGTGCGCCGAGACGTCCTGCGCGCCCCAGCGCAGGTCGCTGCCGGCCAGCGTGGCCGCCGTCTCGGTGAGGAAGACGCTGGGCACGCAGACCGCCACGTCGGCGCCGTAGGGCCGCGCCGCGAGCAGCGCGGCCAGCAGCTCGGCATTGGCCGGGCGGCTGCCGTGCATCTTCCAGTTGCCCACCACCAGCTTGCGTCGCATCAGCGGCTCTCCTTACCAGGTGAGGACGATCTTGCCCACATGCGTGCTGCTCTCCATCAGCGCATGGGCCTGGGCCGCCTGCGCGGCCGGGAAGACCTGGTGGATGACCGGGCGCACGCGCCCGGCCTCCAGCAGCGGCCACACGCGCTGGCGCAGTTCGCGTGCCAGCGCCGTCTTGTAGGCCACGCTGCGCGGGCGCAGCGTCGATCCGGTGATCGCCAGACGCTTGCGCAGCACGAGGCCGGCATCGAAGCGGGCCTCGGTGCCGCCCTGCACGGCGATCAGCGCCAGCCGGCCGTCGTCGGCCAGGCACTGCACCTCGCGCTCGATGTAGGCACCGCCCACCATGTCCAGCACGACGTCGGCGCCGCGCCCGCCGGTCAGCCGCTTCGTCTCGGCGGCGAAGTCCTGCGTGCGGTAGTTGATGGCATGGTCCGCGCCCAGGGCCACGCAGGCGGCGCACTTCTCGTCGCTGCCCGCGGTGACGATGACCTGAGAGCCCAGCGCCTTGGCGAGCTGGATCGCGGTGACGCCGATGCCGCTGGAGCCGCCCTGCACCAGCAGCGTCTCGCCGGGCTGCAGCTGCGCGATCGTGAAGACGTTCTGCCAGACGGTGAAGAAGGTCTCGGGCAGGCTCGCCGCCTCGACCATCGTCAGCCCCCTGGGCAGCGGCAGGCACTGACCCGCGGGCGCCACGCAGTGCTCGGCATAGCCGCCGCCGGCGACCAGCGCGCACACCGCGTCGCCGAGCGCCAGGCCCGCCGCGGCCAGGTCCTCCGGGGCGCCGCCGGCCACGGTGCCGGCGACCTCCAGCCCGGGCAGGTCGGACACTCCCGGCGGCATCGGGTACAGCCCCTTGCGCTGCAGCACGTCCGGGCGGTTGACGCCCGAGGCCTGCACCGCGATCAGCAGTTCACCCGCCGCCGGCACGGGCGCCGGGCGCTGCGTCTCGCGCAGCACCTCCGGCCCGCCGTAGGACGTGATCTCGACCGCGCGCATCGCGCCCGTCACTCGGGATCGCGCGGCGTGTCCGCGGCGGCCGGCGCCGGCGCGGCCTCGCCGCCCTCGGCACGCGGCTCGCGCGGTTCACGCGGCTCGCGGTCGCGGCGCGGGCCGCGGTCGCCACGGTCATCCCTGTCGCGGCGCGGGCGGTCGCCACGGTCACCGTACTCGCGGCGCGGACGCTCCTCCTCGACATAACCCTCGGGCTTGTCCAGCAGCGCCTTCAGGCTGAGCTTGATGCGTCCCTTGTCGTCGGTCTCCAGCACCTTGACCTGGATGACCTGGCCCTCCTTCAGGAAGTCCTCGACACGCTCCACGCGCTGGTGCGCGATCTGGCTGATGTGCAGCAGGCCGTCCTTGCCCGGCAGGATGTTCACGAGCGCGCCGAAGTCCAGGATCTTCGTCACCGGGCCTTCGTAGACCTTGCCGACCTCGGCCTCGGCCGTGATCTCGGTGATGCGCTGCTTGGCGAATTCGGCCTTGCCGGCGTCCACCGAAGCGATCGTGATCGTGCCGTCCTCGCCGATGTCGATCGTGCAGCCGGTCTCCTCGGTCAGCGCGCGGATCGTCGCGCCGCCCTTGCCGATGACGTCGCGGATCTTCTCCGGGTTGATCTTCATCGTGTACAGGCGCGGGGCGAAGGGACTCACGTCCTCCTTCGCGCCGCCGACGGCCTCGACCATGCGGCCCAGGATGTGCAGCCGCGCCTCCTTGGCCTGCGCCAGCGCGACCTGCATGATCTCCTTCGTGATGCCCTGGATCTTGATGTCCATCTGCAGGGCGGTCACGCCGGCGCCGGTGCCCGCGACCTTGAAATCCATGTCGCCGAGGTGGTCCTCGTCGCCCAGGATGTCGGTCAGCACCGCGAAGCGGTTGCCTTCCTTGATCAGGCCCATCGCGATGCCGGCCACGTGGGCCTTCACCGGCACGCCGGCGTCCATCAGCGCCAGGCAGCCGCCGCAGACGGTGGCCATCGACGAGGAGCCGTTGCTCTCGGTGACCTCGCTGACCACGCGCAGCGTGTACGGGAACTCGTCCTTCTTCGGCAGCACCGCCAGCAGCGCGCGCTTGGCCAGGCGGCCGTGGCCGACCTCACGCCGCTTGGGCGCGCCGAAGCGGCCCGCCTCGCCGGTGGCGAAGGGCGGCATGTTGTAGTGGAGCATGAA
>CAZUPH010000301.1:0-3540 GCA_964621995.1 uncultured Rubrivivax sp.
AGCGCTCGACCGCTAACAGGTAGAAGCCTCGCAGCTGCTGTGCGAGATCACGGAATCGGTCGCGATGGACGACATCCAGAGTACGCAGCAGACCTTCCAGGGCTTGCAACGCATCGGCGTGTACCTGTCGATCGACGACTTCGGCACCGGCTACTCCAGCCTGGCCTACCTGCGCCAGCTGCCGGCAAAGCAAATCAAGATCGACCGCAGCTTCGTCAGCGACCTGAGTGACTGGGCCGGTGGCCGCAAACCTGCTGGCTCGGTCGACTTCTCGCCTTCGATCATCGAGGAGCCGACCCCGGCCTGAGCGGGCCATGGCAAAACTCGCCGACGAATCGATCCATCCCGCAAAATTGCGCAAATGAGTGATAAACCCGGTTCCAAGCTGCGCGATGACTTCACGACCCTGGAGGTCGCACGCCTGCTCGGGATGTCGGTTCGCTCGGTCCAACTGATGGTCGATCGCGGCGAGCTCGAGGCCTGGAAAACGTCGGGTGGTCACCGGCGCATCGCGCGCGCTTCGGTCGAACGCTGGCGCGCCACGCGCGGCGTCGCCAAGGTCGTAGCGACCGTCGAGCCGTCGCGCCGGCCCTGCGCCTTGCTGATCGACGACTCGATCCACTTCCAGAAGCTGGTCGCCTTGCTGATGCGGCAACGCTTCGGCCATGTCGAACTGCACGTGGCCGACGACGGCATTGCCGGGCTGGCGCTGTACGGGCGGCTGCGGCCGGACGTGCTGATCGTCGACATCCTGCTGCCAGGCATAGACGGCGCGACCCTGGTCACCAGCCTGCGCTCGCACCCGCAGTTCGCCAGCAGCCACCTCGTGGTGGTCACCTCGTTGGATGAGGTGCAGCGCGCTCCGTATGCCTACGCGCTCGAGCAGGTGCCTGTGATTCACAAGCCGCGCCTGGCCATGGAACTGCCGGCACTGCTTACACAGTGGTTGCCGGCCTCCCCGGCCGCGGGCACCATGCCGGCCGGTTCCGCCTGAAGGAGGCCTGTGGCACTGTCGCGCAACGCGTCGAACATCGAAGCGGCCATTGCCGACAACTTCGACGGCGACGCCACGCTGTACCGGGCGTTTGCGTCCGAGTGCGCGGTCCAGTTTGTCCACGACGCGGCCGCGGGACAACGGGCCGTGGATCGCGGCGACCTGACCCAACTGGGCTGGCTGGCCCACGACTTGAAGTCTGCGCTGACGCTGCTGGGGCATGCGGACCTCGGTGGTCTGGCCGGCGAGATCGAAGATCTGACGCAGCGCGGTGAACGGGCCCTGGCCAGCCAATCCTGGCGCCGCCTGCGCGCAGCGCTGATGACGCTCAGCCACGAGGCGACACCCTCCGCTGATGCTGGCATCCCGATCGGTACCGCTCCGGCGCTCGACGTGCTCTTCGTCGAGGACTACGAGCCCAGCGCCGCCCTGGTCCGCCACGCTCTGGCGCAACGCGAGCCGACGATCCGTCTGGACGTCGTCCCGACGGTGGCACTGGCGATCGAACGGCTGCGGCGCTTCGAGCTGAGCGTGGCAGGGCTGCCGCGCTACGACGCCGTGCTGACCGACCTGAACCTGCCAGACGGTCGTGGCCTGGACATCCTGGCCCATGTGCGCCGTCACCGGCTGCGGCTGGCCGTGCTGATCCTCACGGCCGCCGACGAGCGTGATACCAACCGGGACGCGCTGCGCGCCGGGGCCGACGCCTATGTGGCCAAGCGCGACGACTACCTGTCGCGCCTGCCGAAGGCGCTGCGCGCGGCCGTGCAACGCGTGCGGGCGGAAACATCCTGTAAGAACTGACGATTTGACCTCTCCGGCAAATCCGCTAGGCTGAACCGACACCACCCCGCCCGGGGCGGCGGCGCGACTCCCATGCTGGCCGGCGCCTCGCGCCGGCCAGCATGGGAGCGCGAGTGAGGTTTTCGTTCTTTCGGTTCACCGATTGGCCGCTGCGTGCGAAGCTGGCCGCGCTGCTGGCGGCGGTGTCCCTGCTGCCCCTGGCCCTGTGGGCCTACGTGGATCTGCAGCGGGACAAGGCACGCGTGCTGGACGGCGCGCAAAGCCTGCTCGAGGCGCGCGGCGACCAGATCGTGCACGAACTGGACGGATTCCACCGGGCCTACCAGCGCGCGATCGACCGAGTGGCGCGCTTTCCGGCATCGATGCAGTTCTGCGCTGCCACGCCCGCGCAGCGCGCGCAGCAGCGCGATGCCATGCTGGGCATGCTGTCGGCCTATCCCGCGAGCGATCCGGGCATCCGCGGCATCGCGCTGGTCGATGGGCGAGGGCGCATCGTCGTCGCCACCGAGCCGGGGCTTGTCGGGCTGGACCTGTCGGACCGACCGGTCGTGCGCGACAGCCTGCAGGGGCGCCCGGTCATCTCGGACCCCTTCGTCTCGTCGCCGGCCAGCGGTGCGGTGCCGACGATTGCCTATACGGCGCCCGCGCTCGGCCCCGACCGGCAGGTGGCCTGCGTGGCCATGCTGTGGGTGCGCGCGGCCGCGCTCTGGCAGGCCGTCAGGGCCTCCGACGCCCTGGCCGGCCCGCGCAGCTTCGCGGCGGTCTACGACCGCGATGGCATCCGCATCGCCCACACCGCCAGCGACGAGGCTGTCTTCCGCCCCGCCGGTCCGCTCGATGCGGCCACGCTCGAGCGGCTGGTGGCCGGCAACCGCTTCGGCCCGCGCACACGCGCGCTGCTCGAAGACGTGCGACCGTTTCCGGAGCAGTTCGAGCGCGCACGCGCCGCCGCGCCGGACCCGAGCGTCTTCCGGGGGTTCGCCCCGCTGAGCCAGAGCTGGACCTACGGCGTCGCGCGCCGCTTCGAGACCGTGCCCTGGACGGTGTTCTACATGCTGCCCGAGGACGTCATCACGTCCCAGATCGACCGAGCCACGCGCGAGCGGCTGATCCTGGCGGTCGGCGTCATCGCCGCGGCGACTCTGGTCGGTGTGGCGTTCGCTGCCACCATCCTGCGGCCGATCGGGCGTCTGGCCGGCACTGCGGCGTCGATCGCCCGCGGCGACCTTGGCGCGCGCGTGCGTACGGCACGGCGCGACGAGTTGGGGCAGTTGGGCGACAGCTTCGACGCAATGGCCGAGCAGATTCAGGGTCAGACCGAGCAACTGCGCACCTCGCGCGATGAGCTCGAACGGCGCGTGCAGGAGCGCACGGCCGAATTGCGCGAGCGCGACGCGGCGCTGCATCGGGCCCACGAGATGAGCAAGCTCGCGCATGTCATCACCCGCCCCGACGGGTCGTTCGACAGCTGGTCCGAGACCTTGCCGGCCCTGATCGGCGTGACAGCCACCGAAATGCCGCGCAGCACCCGCGAGTGGCTCGGACTGCTGCACGCGGAGGACCGGGCCAGGTTCCGGAGCACCAGCATCTCGGCGGCCGTGACAGGCTCGCACGAGGACATCGAATACCGGCTGCAGCACGCTGATGGCCGCTGGATTCATGTACGCCAGGTGATCGAGCCGATGCCAGAGGCTCCCGATGCGCATGGCCACACGCGCTGGTTCAGCACGCTGCAGGACGTG